>CACOKI010000038.1 GCA_902627735.1 uncultured Pelagibacteraceae bacterium | reverse complement strand
GTCATTAGAAGCAATGTCTCAAGATTGTCCAGTTTTGATATCTGATAGTTCTGCTTTGAGAGAGATTAATTCTAATGCTTCAGTTTATTTTAATCCAGATAATGAAGTAGAAATTAAAGATTGTATGAATAGAATTTTAAATGATGTAGATTATAGGGAGAAAATTGTAAACTTAGGAAAAATCCATTCTAAAAAATTTCGATGGGATAAAACTTTAAAAGAAACTTTAAAAATTTTATTATTCTAAATCTTTTCTATCAAAAAATTATTGATAAAAATTGCATCCATATCGGTTCTCAATATACATTCTAAAGCTTCTTCTGGTTTATTAACAATAGGTTCATTTTCGTTGAATGAGGTATTTAAAAGGATAGGAACTTTGGTTAGTTTATAAAAATGGGTTAGAAGACCTGAAAATTTTGAGTTATCTTCCTTGTTTACAGTTTGTAATCTTGCAGTATTATCAACATGAGTTACGGCAGGAATGATTTTACGTTTTTCTTTTTTTACAGTTGCCAAAGATGACATATATGGATTTAAAAAATTCCCCTCAAACCATTCTGATTGAAATTCCTCTAAAATAGATGGTGCAAATGGTCTAAAAGATTCTCTTCTTTTAATTTTTTTATTAATAATATTTTTCATATCAGAGTTTCTTGGATCGGCTAATATAGATCTATTCCCAAGTGCTCTTGGTCCAAATTCCATCCTATCTTGAAACCAACCAATAACTTTCCCTTCAGCTAAATATTTTGATGCTGTTTTGAATAATTCATCATCTGAGTCAAAAAATTTGTTAGAAAGTTTATTATTAAATTTATCATTTTTTAAGATTTCTATTATTTCATTTTTATTAAATTTTTTTCCTAAATAAGGAGATTTTATATTAATTAAATTGAGATTATAGTTAGCAGCCACAATAAAAGCTGCACCTAAAGCACCACCATTATCACCAGGAGCAAAGTTTATAAATATATTTTCTAACATATTGTTTTTATCTGTAATAAATTTATTAGCACTAGAATTTAGTGCACAACCACCAGAAAAAACAATATTTTTGGAAAAATTTTTTTCTAAAACATTATTAATAATTTTTTTAAAAAAAAACTCGTAAACTTTTTGCACTGAACAGGCAAAGTTTTCTCTAAAATCTTTATCATTAATATTATTAGTAAAAAGCTTTTTGAGATTAGAGCTAAAAATTTGATCTATCTCTAGATTGTCATCAGCAATATATTTAAAGTCTTTTTTATGATGATTAAAATAATCTAAATTTAAATTGAATAGATTTGGTCCATCTTTAAATAAATTTATTTTTATTTTTTCAAAATATATAGGTTTTCCATAAGCTGCTAATCCCATAATTTTATATTCATCACCATAATTTTTGAAGCCCAAAAATTGTGTCATCGCATGATAAAATATACCTAAAGAGTGAGGAAAGTATTTTCTATTTTTGATTTTAATTTTATTATTTTCACACTCTGCATATGCAAATGAAACAAAATCTCCCGAACCGTCTATAGACAAACCATTAGCTTTTTTAAATTTTGAGGGATAAAAGGCTGAAGCAATATGGGCTAAATGATGTTCTATATAATGAAATTTAACTTTTTTATTTAAATCTAAATATTTATTTATAGTTTTATGAATATTTTTTTTTTTCAAAAATCTTTTTTTTGCAAAATTTTCTTTAAAAGAAATATTTTTAAGATAATGGATCCCTTTAGGTATTAAGTTGCTTAAAGGTTTGGTATTAATTGCTATATCTGTTATTTCATTTTCTTTAATGTTGCCTAGAATAAGACATTCTTTAATCGCTTTACTAGGAAATCCAGAATAATGTTTTATTCTATTTATTCTTTCCTCTTCTATAGCAGCAACTAATTCTCCATCAATCACCAAACAAGCAGAAGAATCAGCATGAAAAATATTCAAACCAAGTATAATTTTTGAATAACTCATTTATTGTTTTATCTTTTTAATTTTTTTAATACTATTTAAGGAATTAAAATCTAATTCAATAAATTTTTTTTTAAATAATATTATTTTTTTATTCATATTTTTTTTTACAATTATTTTTACGTGATTGGTAAGACATTCTAGAACAAAAAAACTATAGAGATTTTCTCCTGAGGCAATTGTGTATTTCGATTTTGATTGGAGATTTT
>CACOKI010000037.1 GCA_902627735.1 uncultured Pelagibacteraceae bacterium | reverse complement strand
ATTTTAAATAAAAATATCGACACTTTTTTTGACTGGGTAAAAGGGGCTGAATTAGTCGAACTTAAAGAATGCAATGTAGAAGAAGACCCTGTAAGGCCTGAGTTAGATTTAATTTTCCGAAGAAGTTATGGACGAAAAATTTATGGAGTAAAATATATGGGAGAAATTCATGCTGTAATGTGTTTTGCTTATACTAATAAAATACCCAAAAATGTGGAGGAGTTAGACAAATTTAGTCATGATGCATTTTTACAAAGTGCACAAAGAGATCAAAACGTTGGAAAAATAGCTATCGCTTATACTGTTTGGTCTAAAAAAAAAGGAGGAGGTAAATTAATCGTGAAAGAAGTTTTTAAGAAAATTAAAAAATCTAATCATCTTAATAGATTGGTAACTTTGTCTCCGCTAACAGAAATGGCAAGCAGATTTCATTTTAGAAATGGAGCAAAGCTTTTACAAGTAAATGAAACAACTCAAAATTTTGAGTACCTAGTGGAAAAAAAAAATAACTAAATTTTAATTATAAAAGATGATATAATCTAAAATGCCAAAAAAAAATAACAGAAATTTTATAGGTTATGGCGCCAAAGGAAGAAAAATTAGTTGGCCAAATAACGCTAGGTTAGCACTTCAAATTGTTTTAAATTATGAGGAGGGTGGAGAAAATTGTGTTTTAAATGGAGATAAATATTCCGAAACTTTTTTGTCAGAAATTATTGGTGCCAAAGCAATAAAAGGAAGACATATAAGCATGGAGTCAATTTATGAGTATGGTTCTAGAGCTGGTTTTTGGAGATTAAATAATTTGTTTAAAGAAAAAAGAATTCCAGTAACTATTTTTGGCGTTGGACTAGCTTTAAAACAAAACCCTGAAGTTTGTGAGGCGATTAAAAAAGGTAATTATGAGGTTGCTGCCCATGGTTATAGATGGATTGATTATCAAAATATAAAAAAATCTGTTGAAAAAAAACATATGAAACAAGCTATAAATACAATTAAAGAAATTTTTGGTTCAAGACCATTAGGTTGGTACACTGGTCGATGTAGCCCAAACACAAGAGATTTAGTTTTTGATGATGGAAATTTTATGTATGATAGCGATTCTTATAGCGATGATTTACCTTATTGGGAATATAGAGGCAAAAAGAAACAACTTATCATCCCTTACACTTTGGATAATAATGATATGAGATTTGCTACGAACCAAGGGTTTAACACTGGTGATCATTTTTATAATTATTTAAAAGATAGTTTTGATGCTTTATACGAAGAGGGTAAAACAAATCCTAAAATGATGTCCGTTGGTTTACACTGTAGATTAATTGGTAGACCAGGCAGAATCCAATCTTTAAAAAAATTTTTAGATTATGTTTTAGAGTTTGATGATGTTTGGATTTGTAAAAGAATTGATATAGCTAAGCATTGGATTAAAAATTACTCATAATATGAAAGAAAAAGTAATATTTACAAATGGATTAATTGATTTGGCGCAACCAAGATTAGGTACTAAAGTTATTTATAAAACTGATGATTTTTTTGCATCAGCTAATAGGATTATTAGTCCAACTACTCCTGTATTTAAAGAAGGTGTATTTGATAAACATGGAAAATGGATGGATGGATGGGAGTCTAGAAGAAAAAGAACTTCTGGACATGATTACATCATTTTAAAACTCGGTAAGCCAGGAAAAATTTCTAAAATTGATGTGGACACATCTCATTTTAACGGCAATCAACCTTCAATGGTCTCAATTGAAGGAGTTAATTCCAATTCAAATAAAATCAAACAATTTAAATGGATTTCAATTCTTTCAAAAAAAAAAGTTAAAGCTAATTCACACCATTTTTTTTCAGTAAAAAGCAACAAAGTATTTACGCACATCAAATTTAACATTTTTCCTGATGGTGGTGTTGCTAGATTGAGATTGTATGGGTCCATTGCAAAATCAAAAGTATTTAAGAATAAAAAAATAAATCTTGCTTCATTATTAGATGGAGCCTCAGTTATTGCTTGTAACAATGAACATTTTGGAAAAGCTGAGAATGTTTTAGCTCCTGGTAAAGCAAAAAATATGGGTGACGGTTGGGAGACCAGAAGACGAAGAGGTAAAGGAAATGACTGGTTAATTATAAATTCTATTGATGGAAACTCTATTGATAAAATTGAAATTTCAACTCATCATTTTAGAGGAAATTATCCTAGTTACTGTTCTTTACAAGCTGCTTATTTACCATCTAAAAG
>CACOKI010000036.1 GCA_902627735.1 uncultured Pelagibacteraceae bacterium | reverse complement strand
TGATAAAATCTAAAGAAGAGATAGAAATTATTAAAAATGGTGCAAGAATAGCTGATATTGGTGGTGATGAAATTGTAAAAAATATTAAAGAGGGAGCAACTGAATTAGAAATTGCAATTAGTGGCAGAGACAAAATGGAAAGAGAAATCGCAAAAACTTATCCGGACGCAGAATATATGGATACTTGGGTATGGTTTCAATCTGGAATTAATACTGATGGTGCTCATAATCCAAAAACGAACCGTAAACTAATAAAAGGCGATATATTATCTTTAAATACCTTTCCGATGATATCAGGTTACTATACTGCTCTTGAAAGAACTTTATTTTTAGATTCTGTTGACAATCAATCTTTAAAAGCTTGGGAAGCAAATGTAAAAGTTCATAAAAGAGGAATTGAATTGATTAAACCAGGAGTAAAGTGTTCAGATATTTGTAATGAATTAAATGAATTATTTGCCGAACTTGGGTATTTACAATATAGAACTTTTGGTTATGGACATTCATTTGGTGTACTTTCTCATTTCTATGGTAGGGAAGCAGGTTTAGAATTGAGAGAGGACATAGATACAATATTAGAGGAAAATATGGTAATTTCTATGGAGCCTATGATTTTAATTCCAGAAGGAACACCTGGTTCTGGTGGCTATAGAGAACACGATATTTTAGTCATAGGTAAAGATGGAGCTGAAAATATCACTAAGTTTCCGTTTGGGCCAGAACATAATGTGATTAAAGGGTAAAATGAGTGAAAAAAAAATTATTGTAAACAGTTGGAATGAATGGGATCCACTTAAACATGTGATAGTTGGCAGAGCAGATGGTACTTGTATACCTGCACCAGAACCTGCTCTTGATGCAAAGGTCCCAGAGGACTCAGATATGAGAGGACAGTTTGGCCCCAGAACTAAGGATACTGTAGATAAAGCTAACCAACTTTTAGACGATTTTTCAAACATATTATTAAAAAGGGGTATTAAAGTTGATAGACCAACACCAATTGATTTCAATCAAAAAACATCAACTCCTGATTGGAAAGCAGAGACTATGTTTGGATGTATGCCACCTAGAGATGTTTTATTAACTGTAGGAAATGAAATTTTAGAAGCGACAATGAGTTATAGATGTCGATGGTTTGAATATTTGTGTTATCGCCCTTTATTAAAGGAATATTATAATAATGACCCAAATATGAGGCACGAGTCAGCGCCGAAACCAAGATTGACTGATGCTGATTATAGAAAGGATTATTTATCAGACAAAATAGGCATTCAAAAAAGATTGAAATGGACTGAGGATAAATTTTTTGTGACTACAGAGGAAGAACCATTATTTGATGCTGCTGATGTGTTAAGATTTGGTAAAGATTTAGTAATTCAACATGGTTTTACCACTAATTTAAAAGGAATAGATTGGTTAAAAAGACATTACAAAGATCACAGAATACATGCTGTAAACTTTCCAGGAGATCCATATCCAATACATATTGATGCCACCTTTACACCTATTAAAGAGGGTTTGATTATTAATAATCCACAAAGAAGATTGCCAAAAGATCAAAGAAAATTATTTGAAAACAATGGATGGGAGATAATTGATGCAGCACAACCAGCTCACAATGAGCCACCACCACTTTGTTATTCATCTGTTTGGCTCTCAATGAATGTTTTAGTTTTAGATCCAAAAACAGTTTGTGTTGAAAAAAGTGAAAAGTATCAAGCAGAACAACTTGATAAACTAGGAATGGAAGTAATTCCAGTTGAATTGCGTGATGCCTATGCCTTTGGTGGAGGACTTCATTGTTGCACAGCTGATGTTTATAGAGAAGGTAGTTTAAAAGATTATTTTCCAAAACAATAAATTTTAACTTGGATTTTTTTTTAAAAATTCAATAAATTTTATTACTTCTTGAAATTTTTCATCTGGTATATCTTTGTAGCTTGCTTTAAATTTATTTTTTACACATATTGCAATATGTGCATAAGGATTTCTTCCTTTAGGGTGATTAGGATGATCAGGTAATTGCCCTTGTAGATAATCACCTGCATTTTGAATTATTTTCCAAAGTTTAATAGCATTTTCTTTATTCATTTATAAAGAGATATTATAATGTTATTTTTAAAAGTAAATTATGTCTAAAGTTTTTAAACTAGGGATTACAAAAAGTAATAATCAAAAAATAGAAGAAGTTGAGTCAATAGAAGTTTTAGCAAATAAAGGTATAATTGGTGATAGGCATTTTGATGATTACAACGATCCATTCTGTCAACTATCTTTAATAGAGTCTGAAAATATTGATAATTATAATACAAAATTCGGATTAAATATTTCTTACGTAGATTTTAGGCGCAACATAATTACAAAAGGAATAAAACTTAATAATCTTGTTGGTAAAAAATTTCAAATTGGAAATGTAAAAGTTGAAGGAATTGATTTATGTAGACCATGCAAACATCTTTCTGAAATGTTAAATCAAGATAATATTATTAAAGAGTTTTTAAAAAAAGGTGGTTTAAGATGCCAAATTTTGTCATCTTCAATTATACATACCGGAAATGAGATAAAATTTTAAAACAATTTTAATTTTCTTTTGATTTATCTATATCAAATTTTTCTAATCCTCTCGGATTTTCTTTATCATTTTCAATTGTTTCAAATTTAGCTCTTTTTTCTAATTCCTTTTGCATTAATCTTTGTTCTCTTCTTATTTCTTCTTGTTCTCTAAGTTTTTGTTCTCTA
>CACOKI010000035.1 GCA_902627735.1 uncultured Pelagibacteraceae bacterium | reverse complement strand
TTTTTGAAATTAAAAAAATTAAATCTCCCACAAAAAAATCAAAAGAACCATCTTTCATAGAAAGTGTTTTTAAAGTTTTATTTGCTGACATAATGATTAGTTTTGATAACGTAATTGGGGTAGTGGCGGCATCAAAAGGAAATTTTGGTTTTATGATCTTTGGACTTGTTCTTTCTGTCGTTCTTACAGGAGCTTTAGCAACATATCTTGCAAACTATATACAAAAACATTTATGGATTGTTTACATTGGTTTAGTTTTTATTTTACTTGTTGCAATTCAGCTTGTAATTGGTGGTTTAGTAGATTTAGAAATTCTATCAATCAATGAGCAATTTAAAAAATATTTCTAATAAGAATGTTTTTTTGTTGGATATCTTTTTGATCTAACTTCAAAAGCAAATTTTTTTAATCCTGAGTTAATATATTTCTTTACATTCAAAAATTTTTTTACAAATTTTATATTTGTATGATTTAAACCAATTAAATCATCTGTCACAAGAACTTGACCATCACAATGAACAGAAGATCCAATTCCAATTGTGGGAATCTTTAAATCTTTTGTAATTTGTTTTGCTATTGGTGTTTTAACACACTCTAGAACAATTGCAAAAACTCCAGTCTTTTGAAGTAACAAAGCATCACTCATAAGTTGTTTTATTTCTAGGGTAGTTTTTCCTTTAGATTTAAATTTTCCTTTCACAGATTGAGGAAGCAAACCTAGATGACCTAGCACTGGAATCTTATTCTTAATCAAAAATTCAATTTGCTTAATAATTTTTTTTCCTCCTTCTAACTTAACAGCATCACATTTTGTTTCTTTTAATATTTTTTTTGCATTTTTTAACGCTATATTTTTTGTAGTATAGGTTCTAAATGGCATATCAACTACCATAAGACTTTTTTTTACTCCCAATCTCACACTCTTAGAATGATTTATCATTTCGGTTAAAGTAACTTTTCTAGTAGATGAATAATTGTATAGGACTGAACCTAATGAGTCTCCAACTAGAGTGATATCAACATATTTATCAATTTCCTCAGAAATATTTTTTGAGTAAGCTGTTAAACAAACAATTTTAGATTTATTTTTTTTATTAATAATTTTTCTTATTTTACTCATATTAAGAACTTATCCATTCTTTAGCTATAGTAGACGAATTTCTTTTGTCATAAACTAATAAACAAAAATAAGCTAAGTCTATACTATTATAAATTGTTGATAATAAACTTAATTTCAATAATTTCTCATTATTCAAATCTTGTATTTTTTCAATATGTCTTATAAATACTGCATCAGACCACATATGTTGTGATGCAAGATTTGGATTTTCTTTTGATATAAGTGGCTTTAAGGTTCTACCTGATAAATTTAAAAACTTATTAAACATAAGATCATAATTGTTTAAAAAATTACACACATCACCAAAAAGAGGTTGATTTTTATAAATAGATACAAATTCAACTTCACAAATTATTTTTAAAACATTTTGTAGTGTTTTTTTACCTCCTTTAAAAACATCTAATTCAGCTCCTTGGATATCTATCTTAATCAAATCAATATCTCTTATATTGTTTTTATCTACAAAAGTATCAAGTGCGGTTGTTTCTATTTTTGTTTCATTTTTTAAATACGCATAATGTAAATTATTATACAAACGTATTAGCGTTTCATTAGGCTTATAAAGACTTGCACACATTGGATGTTCAGTATTATACAATGTTTTTTTTTCATCTTTTTCTCCAAGTGTGTGCGGATAGTATTTTATACCTTTAGAGGCTTTTGAGTTCATTTTATCACATAATTCTTTTTGGATTTCAAAACCAATAATTTCACTTGAAGGAAAATATTCTAACAAATGATAAAATGGTTCTTTTGACTCTTCTATTGGCAATGCACCAATTTCCAAAATTGTAAATTTACAATTAACTTTAGATTTTTGAATAATTTCAACAAGATTTTTAAATTTTTCGTTCATAGAAATGTAATTATTCTAATTCAATAGTACTTGGTGGTTTAGATGTAACATCATAAACTACTCTATTTATTCCTCTAATACTATTTACAATTTTATTTGAAATCATTTGAATAAATGGTTTTTTAAATTCATAAAAATCTGCAGTCATACCATCTTCTGATGTAATAGCTCGCAATAAGCATAAATATTCATAGGTTCGATTGTCTCCCATTACTCCAACAGTTTTTACAGGAAGTAATGCTGCATAGGCTTGCCAAATTTTATTGTAAAGACCATAATCTTTTAATGCTTTAATAAAATAATAATCAGCCTCTTTTAGAATTTTAATCTTTTCATGTGTGATTAATCCTGGCAATCTAATAGCTAAACCTGGACCCGGAAATGGATGTCTATTTATTATCTCTTTATTTAAATTAAGCTCTAAACCCAATTTTCTTACCTCATCTTTAAATAAAAGCTTTAGAGGTTCAATCAACTTTAGCTTCATTTTTTTTGGTAGACCTCCAACATTGTGGTGTGATTTAATTTTAGAAGTTTCACTGCCTGTAACTGACTTACTTTCAATTAAATCTGGATAAAGAGTTCCTTGAGCTAAAAATTTTACATTTTTAATCTTTTTTGCATATCGCTCAAAAATATTTATAAAAAGCCTACCTATAATTTTTCTTTTTTTTTCCGGATCTGAAATTTTTTTTAATTTTCTAATAAATTCTTTTTCAGCATTGACATAGATTAAATTTATTTTTAATTTCTTTTTAAAAGTTGCTAAAACTTGTTT
>CACOKI010000034.1 GCA_902627735.1 uncultured Pelagibacteraceae bacterium | reverse complement strand
GTAGTTAAAGATGCTATCTTGGCAAAACTACCAGTCTTTTTTTTTACTTTTGATTTCTTTTTTTTTTTAATTGCCATTTTTTTAAAAGATTATTTCACAAGAGAAATAACAATTATTCAATATAAATCTTTATTTATATTGATTAAATTGGGTACAACCTGAAAGTGATTATTATAATGAATTAAATTTGTTTTTGATCTTCTTTTTTGTATTTAACACCTTTTCTTTCTAAAATTTCTTTTACTTTTTCAGAATAAGGTTCTTCAATGTGCTCCGTATTAGGATTCAGCTCGATTCCAGCTGGTGTTATTGTTTGAGGCATTGCGACAAACTGTGAATCTGGATTATCAATTGATTTTCTAACTTTCATTCTATGAATTCCAAATACACCAATAATCATATGAAAGAAAAACAAAAATATAAAAAATCCATTTGATCCAACCAAATCCATAAAAATCGAACATAAAAAAGGTCCACTCATTGCACCTAGCCCAAAAGCAAATTGAAGGCCCGCTCCTGCAGCAACAAATTTTTCTTTTGATATATTGTCATTAGTGTGAGCTAAGATTAATGAAAACATTGGTAGGCTGCAAAATGAAAATAGAATAAAAAAAATATAAAACCATGTTTTACTGGTCGCTAAACTTCCTGGCAAATACATTTGTCTTGAAACAAAAATTGCAATTATTGCAAATACTGCGGCACCAAATGTACTGACAACAATTACTTTTCTTCTGTCATACATGTCAGATATTTTTCCAATAGGAAATTGTGCTATTGCTCCTGAAACAGCTAAAAGGAATGTTACAATAGATATTTCTAAAATAGTAAAATTCATTGAAGTTGCATAAACAGCCAATAAAGTAAACAAAGCAGATTGTATTGTTCCATAAAAAAGTGAGCTTACCATTCCAAAAGGTGATGCGTTGTAAAGTTCTTTTAGTTTCATTGCTTTAATACTTTTAAAAGTAGGGGGCTTTTTTTTAGTTAAAAGAATAGGAATTAAAGCTGCGGAAGTGATCACAGAAACTAATATAAAAGGTTGAAAATTTTTTGGGCTACTAAAATTAAGTAAAAACATTCCTATCCCTAGAGATCCATAAAGTATAACCATGTAAACTGAAAGTACACTTCCTCTATTTTTATTACTTGATCTGTCATTTAACCAACTTTCAGCAACAGTATAAATACAAACCATACTTATACCTGTTAACACTCTGAGTAAAAACCAGACAAAAGGATTAACTAATATAGAATGAACCAAAATAACTAACGATGCTAAAGATGCGAAAGCTGCAAAAACTCTTATATGACCAACTCTTGATATAATATTTGGTATTGTTGCAGCACCTATAAAATAACCAACAAAATATCCGGACATCATAAAACCAGTAGCAGTTAGGCTAAATTCCTCTTGAACAGCTCTTACCCCAAGAAGTGATCCTTGAAAACCGTAGGCCATCATTATGAAGCCCATTCCTAAAAATAATGCCCAAGAATTTTTTAAAACTTTATTCATAAATCGACGTAATTATTCGCGATGTATTATTAAATCAAGACTTAATTGTGACAAGCTTAGGTCTTTTTAAGCTTCAAAAATGAATGGATTGCAATAGTTGCAATTATGACAAAACCACCTTGAAGTGTTTCTATACTTGGTTGCTCTTTAATAATGTACCACACCCAAATTGGACCAATAATGGTTTCTAGTAAGAAAAATAAGTTAACTTCAGCAGCAGGTATAAATCTTGGAGCAATAGTTACCAATACAAAAGGAATAGCAACACAAAGGATACACAT
Source organism: uncultured Pelagibacteraceae bacterium (assembly GCA_902627735.1). GTDB lineage: Bacteria > Pseudomonadota > Alphaproteobacteria > Pelagibacterales > Pelagibacteraceae > Pelagibacter. The sequence continues at coordinate 1,079 of CACOKI010000034.1, read as the reverse complement.
TAACGGTACTATAAAAATATCATTTTCAATAAGAGCAAAACTTTCAATAAAAAATAAAGCGAAGGTAGCAACAAAAAGTTTACCAACAACCGCAGCTGGTACTAAATTTTTCGATTTAGCAGACCTGATAATAACAGCTCCTACAGCCAAACCTACAGCTGTTACAAACCCCAAAATATCTCCAAAAAAATTTCCCAATTTTAAAGAATCAAAAAAAATATATAGAACGGCCAAGAATGTTACAAAAATTGATATCCATGTTTTTTTATCTGGTGGCTCTTTTAAAAAAATTGCACCAAGAATAGCAGATAGCATTGGAGCAGTAGCAATCATAACAAGGGTATTAGCCACATTAGTATTTTGAATTGAAACTACAAAAGTTATATTTGTTAAACTAAATGTACCAACATAAATAAGTCCATGATATCCACTGCTTAAAAGAGTTTTAAAAAAACTTAATCTATAAATTATTAACATTCCTAAAAAAACTGTAAAAAAAGGAATTATGCCTCTATAAAAAACTAAACCCCAAGTATCAACATTTGATAGTCTTATAAATAAAGAGTCTGGTGTAATGAACATCACGGCTATAAAAGCCATTAACGAACCTTTTTGTTGATCTGTTAAATTTTTCATGTTCTTAGTTTTTTCCAAAAAGTTTTTGCAAGATTAATTTTTGATAAATCATATAGTGTTTTTAATCCAGTAGGAGAGGTGACATTGATATCACCATTAAGTTTTTGATCAATAAAATCAATTCCAGCAAAAAAAATATTATCTTTTTTAAGATCATTTCCTAGTTTATTAGATATCTTTTTTTCATATGATGTTAATATTGTATTTATTGCTTTACCCCCTTTACTCAAATTAGTTAGAAAAGACCCTTTTTTTGGAATTCTTGATATAGCGCCAACAATTTTTCCATTAATAATAAATACTCTTTTATCCCCCTTATCAACTTTAGATAAATATCTTTGGCACATAATAAAATTATGTTTTTTGATAAAACTTCTAATTAATTTTGAATTAAATCTATATAATAAATGGATATCATTTCCACCAAAGCCATGAATTGGTTT
>CACOKI010000033.1 GCA_902627735.1 uncultured Pelagibacteraceae bacterium | reverse complement strand
AACAGTTTATGATAAAAAAAAGCTGAAAAAATTAGGTATGAATGCTTTATTAGGTGTTGGTCAAGGAAGTATTAGAGGCTCATATTTAGTTACAGTTGAATGGAATGGAATAAAATCAAATTCGAAACCTTTAGCTTTTGTTGGTAAGGGTGTTTGTTTTGATACTGGGGGCATTTCTTTAAAACCTGCAAAATTTATGGAAGATATGACTTACGACATGGCAGGTTCTGCAGTTGTTGTCGGTTTAATGAAAACTCTTGCATTGAGAAAAGCAAAAATTAATGCAGTTGGTGTAGTTGGTCTTGTTGAAAATATGCCTGGAGGAAATGCACAAAGACCTGGAGATATTGTAAAGTCTTATAGTGGTAAAACTATAGAGGTACTAAACACTGATGCAGAAGGAAGACTAGTTTTGGCAGATGCTCTAACTTTTACAGAAAAAAAATATAAGCCAAATTTTATTATAGACCTTGCAACTTTGACAGGAGCCATAATTGTTTCTTTAGGGTCAGAATATGCTGGACTTTTTTCAAATAATGATAATCTTTCTAAACAACTTTTAAGCTCAGGAGAAAAAGTAGATGAAAAAGTGTGGAGAATGCCATTACATAAAAATTACGATAAGTTAATGAATTCAAAAAACGCAGATATGCAAAATATTAATTATGTTGGTGGTGCTGGTTCAACTACAGCTGCACAATTCTTACAAAGATTTATTTTAAACAAAACACCATGGGCACATTTAGATATTGCAGGTATGGCATTTTCAAAATACGGTGGCGCACTTAATTCTGGGGGAGCTACTGGTTATGGTGTAAGATTATTGAATCAATTGATAGAGGATTATTATGAGTAAATTAGAACAAACATTATCAATTATAAAACCTGATGCAGTAGAACGAAATTTAGATAATGAAATTAAAGAAATATTTAAAACTAATGGATTTAAAATAATTAATGAAAAAAAAATCCAAATTGAAAAATCAGAGGCTGAAAAATTTTATAAAGTTCATGAGACAAAACCTTTTTATAATGATTTATGTTCTTACTTGTCTTCAGGGCCTATACTTGTGATGATACTTGAAAAAGAGGGTGCTATTAAAGCAAATAGAGAAATAATGGGGTCAACAAATCCCAAAGATGCCGCTGAGGGAACAATTAGAAAAAAATTTGGAATTTCTATAGATAAAAATTCAGTGCATGGATCTGATAGTATTGAAAATGCCAAAATAGAGATTGATTTTTTTTTTAAAGACTAAGAATACATTTTTAGAATTGCCTTAGGAAATAACTTATGTTCCTCCTTAAGAATCCTTTTTGCGAGTGATTTAGAGGTATCTAGTTTTAATATTTTTACCCTTTTTTGAAGGATTATTTTACCAGAGTCTAATTTTTGGTTTACATAATGAATAGTACAACCAGAGAACTTATCTTTATTATCTATTGCTCTTTGATGAGTGTTAAGACCTTTGTATTTTGGTAAAAGTGATGGATGAATATTTACTATCTCACCTTTAAATTTTTTTATAAAATTTTTTGATAAAATTTTCATAAAACCAGCGAGACAGATTAATCTTACATTATTTTTTTCTAAGTATTTAAGAATTTTATTTTCAATTGTTTTTTTCTTCTTAAAATTAAGTGCTTTTGAAATTATTTTTTTTTTCTTTGAAAATAATAACCCTTTAGCGTTTTTATCGCTTGAAATGACTAAATCAATTTTAATTGGTGATTTCTTTGTTAAAGAAAATTTATAAAGTGCTTTTAAATTTGATCCAGTACCTGAAATAAATACAGCAGCTTTTATTTTATTTGTACCAATCAACTCGATCTTTCAATATTACTTTGTTTTTATTTTTAATAATTTTTCCAATAATGTAAGGCCTATACTTTTTTGAAAAATATTTTAATACTTTTCGAAAATTTTTTTTCTTTATGATTAAGCAAAATCCAACACCACAATTAAAAGTTTTTAGCATTTCTTTATCACTAATATTATTTTTTTTTAACCATTTATAAATATTGGAAGGATTAATTTTGGCAAGATTAATTTCTGCACAAAGTTTATCAGGTATTATTCTTTTAATATTATCTTCTATCCCACCACCAGTTATATTTGCGCAACAACTTATTAAATTCTTATTTAATAAACTTAGTATTTCATTCACATAAATTTTTGTAGGTCTAATAAGTTCTTTTTTTAAAAAAAAGTTTTTTTTTATATCTATTTTTTTTTTTTTAATTAAATATCTTACCAAAGAGTATCCATTTGAATGAAGACCATTTGATGGAACAGCTAAAACTAGATCATTCTTTTTTATCTTATTTTTTGATAATATTTTTCTTTGATCAACAATCCCTACAGCAAATCCAGCAATATCAAATTTTCCTTTAGCATATGTACCAGGCATTTCAGCTGTTTCACCTCCAACCAAAGAACAATTTGAGATTTCACACCCTTTAAGTATTCCTTTAATAATTGATTTTAATTTTGTTAAATCAATTTTATTTATTGAAATATAATCTAAAAAAAAAAGCGGTTTAGCCCCTTGAACAATTAAGTCATTTACACTCATGGCAACTAGATCAATACCTATTGTATCAAATTTATTAATCAAGTTTGCAATTTCTATTTTAGTTCCAACGCCATCTGTACATGCAACTATTTTTGGATTAGCAATGTTTTTAGGAATATCACTTATAGATCCAAAACCGCCTATATTGGTAAACTTTTTTTTGCCTTTTTTTTTTGATGTTATATTTGATATGAATTTAACAAATTTATCGGCAGAACTTATGTTTACACCGCTTTTTTTATAGGTAAATAAGTTATTTTTCATTACTATAAATTATGATTTTTAATAATAAATTAATTTATTTAAAATTCTTAT
>CACOKI010000032.1 GCA_902627735.1 uncultured Pelagibacteraceae bacterium | reverse complement strand
AAATTATTATATTTCTCAATTAACTTTGAAGCATTATGATTATTTCTTCCTGGAATTTTTCTCTGAAAATTTTCACCATTAGTAAAAGAACTTTTAAATTTTGCACGATCACCATTGGTTTTAAAGCCTCTATCATTTCTTCTGAAATTATTTCTTCTATTATTATTGTTTCTAAAAGTGACCATAATTTTTTATTTTTTTGTGCATACTATGCATCGATCGTTTTTTGAATAATCCTTTAAAATTTTATTAATATAAAATCCTTTGTCTCTAAGTAATTTTTTAACTTTATTTTTCTGATCAAAAGCTATCTCTAAAAAAAGTTTTCCATTTACTTTAATCAGCTCAGAAGATTTATTTATCACTTTTCTAATAACTGATGTACCATCTATTCCACCATTTAACGCTGCTTTTGGCTCAAAATTTATTACATCTTTTTCCAAATATTGTAAATCTAATTTATTAATATATGGAGGATTTGATACAATCAAATCATATTTGCCATAATTAAAATTGTCAATATCAGATTTAAATAATTTAACTCTATTTGATATATTTAAATTAAATGTATTTTTTTTTGAAATATCAATGCATTTGCTGTTTATGTCAATACCTACACCATAAAAATTAATTCTTTCCTTAATAATTGATAGTAATAAACATCCAGACCCAACGCCGATATCTAGTATATTCATTTTTGATTTATTTTTTGTAAGCTCTAATACATTTTCAACTATTAACTCACTATCAGGTCTCGGTATTAATGTATCTTTTGAAACTTTGAATTCATACTTCCAAAAATCTTTTTTTCCAATCAAATATGCAATTGGCTTACCTTTTTCTCTTTGTTTAACTAAAGAAATAAACTTATTTAAACTTTCTCTACTTAAATCTTTATCATAATTTAGTATTATATATTTTCTGTCTTTTTTGATTACATTAGACATTAAAATCTCAGTATCTAAATTTGCAGATTTTATATTTTTCTTTGTTAAATTTGAACAGGCTTTATTTAATGCAGTTTGAATATTCATAAATTTAAAGTTGACTTAAACTCTCCTCTTGAGCTTGTAAAGTTAAAGACTCTATCATTTCATCAAATACTTCCCCTTCTAAAAACTCTTCTAATTTGTGCAGAGTAAGATTAATTCTATGATCTGTCACTCTACCTTGAGGAAAATTATAAGTTCTTATTCTTTCAGACCTATCTCCTGTACCAATTTTACTTTTTCTATCTTGAGATCTTTCTTTATCAATTCTTGATCTCTCTAATTCATATAACCTAGATCTTAAAATTTTCATTCCTTTAGCTTTATTTTTATGTTGAGATTTTTCATCTTGCTGAGATACAGATATACCAGATGGAATGTGAGTGATTCTAACCGCACTATCTGTAGTATTAACTGATTGACCACCAGGCCCACCAGCTCTAAAAACATCTATTCGCAAATCAGTATCACTTATTTTTAAATCCACTTCCTCAGCCTCAGGTAAAACTGCCACAGTGGCAGCTGATGTATGAACTCTTCCTTGAGTTTCAGTATCTGGCACTCTTTGGACTCTATGAACACCACTTTCATATTTCAACGTAGAATAAATATTAGTACCTTTTATAGATGCTATTACTTCTTTTAAACCACCCGCTTCACTTTTTGATATGGAAATTATTTCTAAAGACCATTTTTTTTTGTGGCTTACCTTTTCATACATCTTAAATAAATCACTTGCAAATAAACTTGCTTCAAGTCCTCCTGTCCCAGCTCTAATTTCAATAATTGCATTTTTTTTATCAGCCTCATCTTTAGGTAATAAAAATAATTTTAACTTTTTTTCATTTTTTTCATGCTGTATTTGTAAATCTTTAAGTTCAGTTTCAGCCATTTTTGATAATTCTGTATCATTACTCTGATCAACTAATATCTTTTCTAATTCAGATTTATCTTTTTCATAGGTAATATATTTTTTTGCATCCTCAATTATTTCATTTAAATCTGAATATTCTTTTGATTTTTCTGCAAAAATTTTTTTATCTATATTTCCTGATGATAAATCTTTTTCTAATGTTGAATGTTTAATAATTAACTCTTCAACTGTTTTTTGTGGTATCATTTATTTATTTTTTAACTCAGTAGCTTTTTTTTCAACTTCACTTACAACTTTTTCAATCATTTCATTTGTTAAAACTTTCTCTGACTGTACTCCTGATAGATACAACATATTATTTCCTTTTTTGCCTCCTGTAATACCCACATCGGTCATTGCTGCTTCACCGGGTCCATTAACAACACATCCTATTACGGAGAGAGTTATTGGTGTTTTTATGTGAGAGAGTTTTTCTTCTAATAATTTGACAGTTTCGATTACTTGAAAACCTTGTCTAGCACAAGATGGACATGAAATTATCTTCACTCCTCTTTCTCTTAAATTAAGAGATTTTAGTATCTCATTTCCAATTTTGACCTCTTTAACTGGGTCATCAGACAATGAGATTCTGATAGTATCTCCAATTCCATCTAAAAGCAGTGTTCCTAAACCAATAGAAGACTTTATACTACCTGAAATAAAGCCCCCTGCCTCTGTTATCCCTAAATGTAGTGGGTAATTAGTCACTTTTGATAACTGACGATAAGCTTCAATAGATAAAAAAACATCTGAAGACTTTACGCTTATTTTTAAGTTATTAAAATTTTCATCTTCTAATATTTTTATATTTCTGAGTGCGCTTTCAACTAAAGCTTCAGGACATGGTTCTTTGTACCTTTCTAAAATATCTTTTTCTAAAGATCCTGCATTTACACCCACTCTTATCGAGCAATTATTATCTTTTGCAGCCTTTACAACTTCTTTAATCTTTTTCTCATTACCGATATTTCCAGGGTTAATTCTTAAACAACTTGCACCACTTTCAGCAGCCTCAATTGCTCTTTTATAATGAAAATGTATATCTGCAACTATTGGTACATCTACATGTTTGATAATTTCTTTTAAAGACTTAGACGATGACTCATCCGGACAAGAAACTCTTACTATATCGGCTCCTTCACTTTGAATTTCATTTATTTGTTTTATTGTTGCTTTTACATCTGTGGTCAGAGTATTGGTCATCGATTGTACTGAGATAGGATTGTTTCCTCCAACTTTTACTTTACCGACATTTATTTCTTTTGTTTTTCTTCTTTTTATATCTCTAAAAGGTCTAATGCTCATTTTAACTGTCTAATTTAAACTCTCTGTGTAATGCAATCAGTGCTTTTTTTGTATTTTTTTTATCTATTAA
>CACOKI010000031.1 GCA_902627735.1 uncultured Pelagibacteraceae bacterium | reverse complement strand
GTCCTTATCAGTCACTAATAAAGGTTTTTTTATACTCAGCGTTTTGCAAGCCAAACTGATATCTTCAATTCTATTTTCACCGACCCACATTGTTGTAGGATAATTCCAATTATATTTTTTCATACATTAAATTAAATAAGCTCTTCTTTAATAATTTCCTCTATTTGCTTAATCATTATCTCTGGAGACTGCATTGTAGGATAAATTTCTAATGCTCGCTTGTAACTCTCAATTGCTTTTTCATAATTTTTTAATTTTATATTAACAAGACCTTGACCAGCTAGAGCTCCAAAATGTCTATTTTCAAGTTCTAAAACTTTATCAATATCATTTTGAGATTTTTGAAACTCTCCAATTAAATAAAAAACTGTGGCTCTTTTATTCCAAGCTTCAGCCCAACTTGGATCAAAATCAATTACCTTTGTAAAAATATCAATTGACTCAATAAATTTATTTTTTTTTACTAAATCTGAGCCATCTTTTAACAATTTAGTAAGTTTTTCATCTTTAGGATGTGTGCTCCAAATTTTCCAAATTTTTTGCTCAATTATTAGATTTGATGATATTTCACCAATTTTTAATTCTTTAAATAAATTGTTTAATTGATTGTTTTGATCATTAGCTGACGTATTTGAAAAAAATACTATATTTAGAATGATAATAATTATAAATTTAATATTTTTCATTTTTCGCCAAAATTATTAAAATATAACCCATTATGAACAATCTCACTAGATACATTGTCATATAATTCAAATACCTTCCAAAAGTTGAATCAACACAGGGAGAAATATGAGTAGATCAAAATCGCTCTACAATGCAGATTTAGCACCAACTCCATCAAATAAAAAGAATTGGGGATGGTTCGAAATCTTTAACGTATGGGCAAACGATGTTCAGAGTTTATTTGGATATACTTTGGCAGCATCATTATTCCTAGCTTCAGGTTTAAATGGCTGGGCAGTATTTTTAGCTTTAATACTCGCTGGCTTTTTTATTATGTGGTTAGTAAATTTATCTGGAAAACCAAGTGTTAAACATGGGATTCCATATCCAGTATTCGCTCGAGTAAGTATGGGTGTATTTGGAGCAAATTTTCCAGCAATGGCTAGAGGGTTGGTTGCAATGTTCTGGTACGGAGCACAAACATATGCTGCATCGACTGCTGTGGCACTTTTAATTACTGCTATTACAGGCAATCCAGGCACTGAGATGTTCTTAGGAATGACAGGAGTAATGTGGGTGTCATTTATATTTGTATCAGGATTTCAAGTTTACTTATTCTGGCAAGGTATAGATCTTGTAAAAAGATTCTTGAACTTTGCAGGACCAGCAGTTTATGTTGTTATGGTTCTATTGATGCTAGTAATCTGGTTTAAAGCTGGGGGAAACCTTTTATCAGAAGTTGGTGATATATTTTCTGGTGGAGCACGTTCAGGTGGATTTGAAGGCTTAGGTTCATTTGGAGCATTTTTAGCAGTATTTTCAATTATGGTAGGATATTTTGCTGCTGTAGTAATTAATTTTGGAGACTTTGCTAGATTTGTTAAAAATGAGGATGAAATGAAAAAAGGTAACCTATGGGGATTAGTAGGTAACGTTGTTTTCTTCTCATTCATTACTTTAATGATCACTGGAGGAACAATTGCAATCTTTGGAGAATATGTTGCAAGTCCAACAGATATGGTAGCTAAAGTAGATAATATTGTATTAACTGTTGTTGCAGCATTTGCATTTTTTGCAGCTACAGTTGGTATAAATATGGTTGCAAACTTTATACCTCCTGCGTATGACCTTGCAAACTTAATACCAAGCAAAATTAATTTCAGAATTGGTGGTTTAATAACTGCTGGTTTTGGTTTTGTAATTGGTGGTATGTGGGTTGCAGTAATCACTCAAATGGGAATGTTTCCATTTGTAAACACTTTAGGTGCAATACTAGCACCAGTGTTTGGTATAATGATTACTGATTACTATATAATCAAAAAACAAAAATTAGATGTTGATGATTTATTCTCTGACTCACCAAGTGGAAGATATCATTATAATGGTGGTTTCAATGGTAAGGGAATGTTGGCTTGGGCTTTATCTGGCTACATTGCTGTTGGAACAGTTTGGCCAAACATTTTATTTTTAGGTTTAGACGACTTCTTCGCTAACTTAGGTGGTGGCGGAGGATATGCTTGGATAATTGGAGCATCATTAGGTGCTGTAATTCATTTAGCTATCTCTTCAAGAAAATAACTTTTAGTTAATAACTAAAAAGCCTGGCGGATTTATTTCGCCGGGCTTTTTTTTAAATCTCCATATCAATTTCACTTAAAGTTGGCATTGAGCAACCTGCTCCTAACTTTGTTGTAGATAGACCTGCAACAGTGTTGGCTAACTCTAAACAATCTTTTATTTTTTTTCCTTTAAGTAATGCTAATGAAAATCCCCCATTAAAAGCATCTCCTGCTCCAGTGGTATCGATTGCTTTAACTTTTCTAGCTTTAATATAAATTTCTTCTTTACCATTTGAATAAAATACTCCTTTTTCCCCCAATGTAATTATTACATTTTTAATTCCCATTTTTATTAGTTCTTTAGCACTTTTTCTTGCATCACTTTCATCAGAAATTTTTACTGATGTATAAAATTCTGCTTCAGTTTCATTAGGAGTAAAATAGTCAACTAATTCAAAAAAATCTCTACTCAATTCACATGCTGGAGCTGGATTTAAAATATTAATTAAACCTTGTTTTCTGGCTATTTTTAAACAGTGTAATGTAACATCTAAAGGTACTTCTAACTGAGTTAGAAATATTTTTGATCTTGTAATTAAATCAGTATCTATTTCATTTATTGTTAGACTGGAGGGAGCTCCTCTAACTACTGTAATCGAATTTTTTCCTGTATTTCTATCAACATGTATACCAGCAACGCCTGTTTTATGTTTATCTGAAATAATAATATTAGATGTGTCTATATTATCTTTTTTAAGCTCATTAATAGCAAGTTTTCCATACTCATCATTACCTAATTTAGAAATAAAATTAACTTTTCCTCCTAATCTTGAAATGGCTATTGCTTGATTACATCCTTTTCCACCTGGGCCAATATTATAACTATCACCTAAAATAGTTTCACCAATTGTTGGAATTTTATTTCCCGAAAAACTTATATCTGCTACAAATATTCCAAGAATAGTAAGTTCACTCATCAAATTTGAAAATCAATACTTAAATTTTCTTCTTTTAAATCATGAATTATAAGATTGTCACCTTCACCTTTTCTATCTACAACTAAGAAATTCATGTCTTCAGTGGATATTAATGGAAAGTGCCAGATGCCAGGATTGTAATTAACTCCTATACCTTTAGGTATAATAAATGCCTCAACCCTATTTAAATCAGGTTTGTCACCCTCTGGAGCAACAAAAGATAAAAAAACAGTTTCTTTCATTGGAATAAATGCCTGACTTCCTAATGGATGTTTTTCCATCATATCAATTTTCATTGGAAATGATCTTTTTAAGGCCGAAAAAATACAAATTGTTGACTCTCCATTATTTTTTTTTGTATCAAGTTTTGCTATGCCATCATATCTTTTTGCAAAACCGTTATTTATTTCTAAAGGCCTAATATTTTCAGTGGATATCATGTCTCCAAATTTTTTAAAATTTTCTTTTGTAATTAATTTTG
>CACOKI010000030.1 GCA_902627735.1 uncultured Pelagibacteraceae bacterium | reverse complement strand
TTCTTTGGTAATAATTGTAACAGTATCAAAAAAATAATTGGAATAAAGTTCATATCCAGATTGTTTTATTTTATCAGCAAAACTTTTTGCTAATTGAGAAACTCTTTCAGAAATATTTCTTATTCCTTCTGGACCATGATAAATAGCATATGCTGCTGAAACAATTGCTAATAAAGCCTGAGCAGTACAAATATTACTTGTCGCTTTATCTCTTCTGATATGTTGCTCCCTGGTTTGTAAGGATAATCTATAAGCCTTATTTCCATGTCTATCGACTGATACACCGACAATCCTTCCAGGCATTGATCTTTTGTACTCATCCTTTGTTGCAAAAAAAGCTGCGTGTGGACCTCCGTATCCCATTGGAATACCAAATCTTTGGGAGCTTCCAACTGCAATGTCAGCACCAAGCTCTCTTGGTGTTTTAAGTTTTGCCAATGCTAACAAATCACAAGCTAATACAGCCTTACCATTCTTTTTGTGAATTTTACTAATTGCTTCACTTGGGTCCTTAATATCTCCTAAAGTTCCAGGGTATTGTAAAATCCCACAAACTAAATCTTCCTTTAACTGGTCTAAAACTTCATTTTCTTTACCAACTAAAACTTTTAACCCCATTGGTTCTGCTCTTGTTTGAATTACATTTATTGTTTGAGGATGACAGTCCTCAGAAACAAAAACTAAATTACTATCTTTTTTATTTAATCTGTGACTTAGTCCCATGGCCTCTGCTGCTGCTGTGCCTTCATCTAACAAAGAGGCATTAGCAATATCCATTCCCGTAAAGTCAACAATCATTTGTTGAAAGTTCAATAACATCTCAAGTCTTCCTTGAGCTACCTCAGGCTGATAAGGTGTATACGAAGTATACCAGCCTGGATTTTCTAATATATTTCTTAAAATTACGTATGGTGTATAAGTTCCATAATAACCCATACCAATAAAATTTGAGTAAACTTGATTTTTCTTTGAAATTGATCTTAATTTTCTTAGCGCCTCATATTCAGAATTTGACTCACCGATATTTAGTTCACCTTTAAACTTTATTTTTTCTGGAACAGTGCTGTCAATTAAGTCATCTAGTGACTGATAATTTAATTCTTTTAACATTTTTAATTGGTCTTCTTTAGAAGGTCCAATGTGTCTTTTTAAAAAATCTTTTTCAGAATTTGGTAACATTATGCTGACGTCTCCTTTGCAAATTTATCGTAATCATCTTTATTCATTAATGTGTCCATTTCAGATGGATCTTTTATTTTAAGTTTAAAAAACCATGCTGAGTTCTCAGGATCTTGATTAATTTTTGATGGATCATCTACTATAGCTTGATTTGTATCAACTATTTCACCACTAACAGGAGTGTATACGTCACTAGCTGCTTTCGTCGACTCTACAACTCCAGCTGTTCCATCTTTTTCTACACTAGAGCCTTTTTCAGGCAACTCTGCAAACACTATATCTCCTAACATCTCCGTTGCATGTTTTGTTATACCTATTGTTGCAACTTCGCCCTCTAATTTTATCCATTCGTGTTCTTTTGAATATTTTACTTCACTCATTGGTTAGCTCCTTTCACATAACTTTTTTTATAAAATGGTAGACTACAAATACTTGCTGCATGTTTTTTACCTCTTACCTCTAAAAATACTTTAGTATTTTTTTTTGAAAATTCATTTTCCACATAACCCATTGCCACAGGTCCATTAACACTTGGTCCAAATGTACCACTAGTAATTTCTCCAATAAGAACATCTGATTGATTGAATATTTTTGTTTTTTCTCTTGCTATTATTCTTCCTTCAGGTTTTATTCCAACTCTAATCTTACTTACACCATCAGTTAATTGTTTAATAATTATATCAGATCCTATAAAATCTCCTTTAGATATTCTTTCTTTTGAGATTGCCCACTTTAAATTTGCTTCTACTGGAGTTTTATCTTTATCAAGGTCATGGCCATATAAACACAAACCAGCTTCTAACCTTAGAGTGTCTCTTGCTCCTAACCCTACTAACTTAGAACCTTTATTAATTAATTCTCTGGTTAATTTGTCTGCAAAATTATTTGGGATTGATATCTCAAAACCATCTTCACCTGTATACCCGGATCGAGTAATATATACTTTCTGATTTTCAAATAAGAACCAATTTCCTGACATAAAATTTAGATTTTTTACTCCATCAACAATTTCATTTAGTATTTGTGACGATTTTGGTCCCTGAATTGCTATTAAAGATCTATTTACATCCAAAACCATTTTGTGCTTTTCGTTTAACAATTCCTTCAAAATCTTAAAATCATTGTCTTTACATGCTGCATTAAGAATAATTAAAAAACCTTCATTTATTTTAGTAATTATTAAATCATCATGTATCCCAGCATCTTTATCCATTAAGAAACTGTATTTTGAATGATTTAATTTTAAATTTTTCAAATTCAATGGAAAGATTTTTTCTAAATCTTTAATTAAATCCTCGCCACCATAAATAAATAATTGACCCATATGTGAAACATCAAAAATACCAGAGTGATTTCTTGTGAATTTATGCTCTTCTACAATGCCCTCAGAATATTGAATTGGCATTTGATATCCTGCAAATTCAACAAATTTTGCATTACTATCTTTGTGTAATTGGTACAGCGATGTTTTTTTTGTTTCCATATTAACTCTTAGTACCCATCTGTATATTTGCCTGAGAGTTTTGCTCCTTCGGCGAGAATTAAATCTCTTTCCAGAGTTAATATGCTACGGTCCTTTTTGCCTGAGAGATTCCTGGGTGGTTGCTCCTTCGGCGCTACTATCTTCTGTAGTCTCTCCCGTATAGCTATAATCTAACAAGTAGATGAATATGTCAATGGGAAATAGTTTTTTCACTTTTTTTCATAAGTGTATAAAACTGTATTAAAACAGCTAAAAGTATTGTGGCTCCTCCAATTAAACTAAAAATTGAAGGTCTTTCACTAACAAATAAAAATGCCCACAAAGGTCCTAAAACAGATTCGGATAGCATTATTATACCAACTATTGCAGACGGCGTAGTTCTAGCACCAATGGTAATAAAGATAAATCCAAATCCAATTTGAAAAAAACCAGCTAAGAAACCTAAAAAAATATCATGATAAGAAATCATAATTTTATTCGAGAGGATGTATCCAATAATGCAGCAGCATATACCCGCTACAAATTGTGCGGGTACCATGTCAATTGAAGGATATTTTCTTACAACAATAATTAGCACTGCAAATGTAATAGGCATAGAAAAAGCTGCCAAATTTCCAGTTAACTCTCCAGGAGTTAAGGAATTTCCAACCATGATTAAAACACCAACCATTGCCAAAATTATTGAAAATAATGTTATAGGAGAAATTTTTTCTTTTAAAAAAAAATATCCAAAAACTGCTAAAAATAAAATTTGTAGTGAAATTATAAAATTAGTATTTGCTACAGTAGTGCTATACATGGCTACTACATACCCACAAAAACCTAAAGACAAAATTACTCCTGCAATAAATCCTGGAAGTCCAGATAAGTAAAATGAATTAAATAATTTTTTTTTGTAAGTAATTATTAAAAAAACCAAAACTGTAATGGAGAAAAAAAATGATCGCCAAAATAATATCTGCCATAAAGTTGCGCCTTCAAAAGATTTAACAATCAGTCCACCAAAACTTAAACTTACTGCTCCTAAAAAGACTAGGAAAGGACCAGGTAAATTTTTGATTAAGTTCATTAAATTCTAGAAATTAAATTTTGAGTTTCCAATTCATACAATTTAAATAATGTCTCTGCATCAGATAATTCGACTTCTTTGAATTTTATTTTTGATCCTGGCGTAAGTTGTACTAATTTGTCATAATCTGCACTTATAACAACTCCTAATTTAGGGTATCCACCAATAGTTCCATGATCAGATAACATTATAATTGGATTACCATCAGCTGGTACTTGTATTACACCTTTTATTAATCCCTCAGATTTAATGTTTGTATTAACTATATTTTCAATT
>CACOKI010000029.1 GCA_902627735.1 uncultured Pelagibacteraceae bacterium | reverse complement strand
ATTATGACTATGGAAATTAATATAAATTGTGATTTAGGTGAAAAATCAAAACATCACTCAAATAAATATGATCCAGATTTATTAGAAATTGTGAACTCTGCAAATGTTGCCTGTGGTTATCATGCTGGAGATGAGGAAACTATGAATCAGGTTATAAAAATTTCCAAAAAAAATGGAGTAAGTATTGGGGCTCATCCGTCCTTCAATGATCCAGAAAATTTTGGGAGAGAAAGAATAAATTTAAATTCGTCTGAAATTGCTGAACTAATCATGGATCAATATGAAATCTTACAAAAGATTGCAGTAAATCACGGAGAAAATGTTTCACACATTAAACCACATGGAGCTTTAAATAATATGGCATGTGAAGATATAGAATTAGCTACAACTCTAGCGAAAACAATAAAAGGTATAAGTAAAGATTTGATATATCTAGTTCCAACTGGATCAAAAATGGAAGAAGCGGCTAAAAAGTTAGATATGAAAATCGCATGTGAAATATTTGCAGATCGAAATTATGAGGATGATGGAAATCTAGTATCAAGAAAAAAATCACATGCTTTGATTACTGACCCAGAACAGGCTCAAAAACACGTATTGAAAATGGTTAAATCTCAGTCGCTTAATTGTCACAGTGGAAAACAAATACCTTGTGAAATAGACTCTGTATGCATACATGGAGATAATCTTAGCTCGTTAGAAACTGCTAAATATATTAGAAAGAACCTAGTTGAAAACGGATTAAAATTGATAACATTAAACAAAATGAAAAAATTTATATGATTAGAAAAATTATAATTACCCTCTCGATTTTTTTTATGATTTCAACAAATTTGTTAGCTGCTGGATCTTCAGGTAACGATAGTGACGGAGGTAAAAAAACCTCAAAATATGATCAAGCGGTTAAATTAATCAAATCAGCAAAAAAATTAGAAAAAAAAGGTAAAACTGAAAAAGCAGAGAAAAAATATTTAAAAGCTCAAAAACTATTAATTGCCTCAAATAAATCAAAGCCTAACAAACCTGACACATTAAATTATTTAGGTTTTACAACTAGAAAAATTGGTGATTTTGAAAATGGAGAAAAGTATTATCTTCAGGGTTTAGCAATTGATCCAAACCATATTGGCATTAACGAATATCTTGGTGAATTGTATGTTGCAACTAATAGACATAATCTTGCAGTTGAAAGACTGGAAGTTTTAAAAGGTTGTAATTGTGAGGAGTATGATCAGCTAAAAGCTATTATAGCTGGGGAAAAAGTTTCTAAATACTAATTTAGATTTTTAACCATTTGTTCAGGCATCCATAGTGCAATTTCTGGGAAAATTACAACAAGTATTACTGCTAAAACCATTAACATAAATAAAGGAAAAGCACTTTTTGCTATATATCCCATATCTTTATTTGCCATACCTTGAAGAACAAATAGATTAAATCCTACTGGAGGTGTAATCTGTGCCATCTCAACTACAATAACCAAAAAAATTCCAAACCAAATCATGTCAAATCCGGCTTGCCTTATCATAGGCTCAATTATTGCCATCGTTAGTACCACGGCCGATATTCCATCAAGAAACATTCCTAAAATAATATAAAAAATCATTAATACAAAAATTAAAACATAAGGTGATAGATCCATATTTTGAATCCAGATTGCTAAATTTCTAGGTAAGCCAGTAAAACCCATGGCTAATGATAAAAATGTTGAGCCAGCTAATATGAATGCAATCATGCAAGATGTTTTTGTTGCACCTAATAAAGAAGATTTAAAAGTTTCTAAAGTTAAACTTTTTTGAAAATATGACAAAATCAAAGCTCCTACAACACCCAAAGAAGCTGCTTCTGTAGCAGTTGCTATTCCAGTATATATTGATCCTATAACACCCAAAATCAATAGTATTACTGGCAAAAGTTGTTTGGACCTTTTTACTTTTTCAAAAAATGAGTATTCTTCTAAAATTTTTGGCATGTCTTTTTTATTGATTAATGACCAAATAATTACATATGACATAAATATTAAAGCAATCATTATTCCCGGAATAATTCCTGCAATAAATAATTTTGCAATAGACTCCTGTACTGCAACTCCATAGATTATTAAGATAATTGACGGTGGAATTAGTAAACCTAAAGTGCCGGAACCTGCCAAACTACCTAATAAAATTTTTTCTGGATAATTTCTCTTTCTTAATTCTGGAATAGACATTTTACCTACTGTTGCGACTGTTGCTGCAGAAGATCCTGAAATAGCCGCGAACAATGCACAACCTACAACATTTACATGAATTAACCCACCAGGTAGTTTTTGCATCCAAGGAGATAAACCTTTAAACAAATTTTCAGATAGTTTTGTTCTAAACAATATTTCTCCCATCCATACAAATAATGGTAATGCCGTTAAGGTCCATGATGAAGATGTGCCCCAAATTGTAGTTGCCATTGCATCGCCAACTGGCCTAGACGTAAATAACATCATTCCAATTGCAGATACACCAATCATACTTACTGCAACCCAAATACCTGAGCCTAAAAAGAAAAGCAAAACACTTATAAAAAATATAGTTAAAAGTATCTCAGCCATTTAATTTTCTCTTATCTTTAAAATTAATTGATGAAAAACACTTATAAAAAATATTGTTGATCCAATAGCTACACTAGTTTGTGGTATCCAAATTAAAATTTCATCAGCACCTTCGCTTCTCTCTTGAAATTTATATGAAATTATTAACATTTTGATAAAATAGAAAGCCAAATATCCAGAAAAAAAACTAGCTATAATTAAACACCATGTCTCTACTATTTTCTTTTTAAAACCAGATAACTTTTCCAAAAAAAGAGTAATTCTTATGTGCCCACCTTCAACAAATGTATACGCTAAAGCAAAAAAAGATGCTGAAGCCATACAGTATCCTGAGTATTCTGCTAAACCTCTTATATAAAAACCAAATATTCTTGATGAAATTCCGATTAAGATAAAAACTGCTACAAAAATTAAAAATGTTGCAGCGATATAACCAGAGAGTCTATAAATTTTATTTAAATTTTTATCTAAAAACTGAAACATAATGATTTAAGGCCACTCTAATTAAAGTGGCCTTAACAGTGATTTAATTATTTATAAGCTGATAAAACAGAAGCACCTCTTGATCCTGCTTTTTGAGACCATTCCTTAGCCATAGTCTCTCCAACTTTTTCAAAATGAGATTGTAAAGATGCATTAACTTTTCCAACTACCATTCCAGCGTCAGCTAAAGCTTTCTTATCTCCAACATTTCCTTGTTTTGATAATTGCCAACCTTTTCTTTCAGCTAAAGCTGCTTGATTCATTACTAGATCTTGAGTTGCTTTATCTAATTTATTCCAAGCATCTTTATTTACAATAATCATATTTTTTGGAAACCATGCTGCTATATCATAAAAGTATTTAACCCCATTTTCCCAAATTTTTGAATTTTTTCCAGTAGTTGGGGATGTGATCATGCTTTCAACAGCTCCTGTAGAAAATGCCTGACTTATTTCAGCAGCTTCTATTTTTGTTGGTGCCATTCCAGTTAACTCAGCAATTCTAATTGTTGCAGAATTGTAAGCTCTAAACTTTAAACCTTTAAGATCATCAACGGAATTAATTTCCTTTTTACTGTACAAACCTTGTGCTGGCCATGGTACAGCGTATAAAAAAACTAAACCTTTCTCATCTAATCCTTTTACTATCTCAGCTTTTGAAGCTTTATATAATTTCATAGCATCAGCATAAGATGTTGCAAGGAATGGTTGAGAGTCTACTTCCAGTAACGGATCCTCTTTACCTAAAGCTGACATAAATCTTTCACCAATCTGAGCTTGTCCAGTTCTTACGGCTCTAAAAATTTCCCCACCTTTAAACAATGAACCTCCAGGATGAGTAACAATCGTTAACTTTCCTCCACTTTTTTCAGTTACATTTTTTGCAAACTCGGCTGCATTCGCAGAATGAAAATTACCTGCTCCATAAGCAAGAGCCATATCCCATTTTTCTGCATTTGCTACA
>CACOKI010000028.1 GCA_902627735.1 uncultured Pelagibacteraceae bacterium | reverse complement strand
CTCCCTCTGTGGTAATTTCTTTTCTCTTCTCAGGTACAATACATACAAAATCAGGATTAATCTTTAACGCTATTTTTACAATTTTAGGATTAGTTGAAATTTCTAAATTAACTAATAGTCCTTTAATTGAACATATTTTTTTTGCATCGAAATCTTTTATGTGTCTTCTATCTTCTCTTAAATGTATTGTTATAGAGTCGGCACCTATTTTTTTAACATATTTAGCTGCAAATAATGGATCAGGATGTAACTCGCCTCTTGCATTTCTCAATGTTGCCACATGATCAATATTTACACCTAAACGTTTCACTTTATATTTCTGCTTCCTGGTGTTGTAATAGGAATTGATTTAAGATTATTTGGTAATTTATTTTTTTTGAATGTAGGCACGTCTATTTTCATATGGGAAATAATTTTTTTCTTTATCTTTAAAGTTTTTTTTGAAGATCTATCAATTATTGAGGCGAAACCAACATTATATGCTTTAGATTTTTTGATAAGCTTTAAACATTCTAAACTAGATTTTCCAGTAGTAATAACATCCTCTATAATCAGAACTTTGGATTTTCTATTTATTTTGAAACCTCTTCTTAAAACAAATTTACCATTTACCCTCTCACAAAAGATTGTTTCTTTTCTGAGAATTTTTCCTATTTCATAACCAATGATTATTCCACCCATGGCAGGTGCTAGTATAAGATCAAATTTTTTAAATTTTTTTTTAATTTTTTTAGCTAGAGATCTACATATTTTTTCAGCCAAATGTGGATAGCTTAAAAGTTTTGCACACTGAATGTACTTTGATGAATGTAATCCTGAGGATAATACAAAATGACCTTCTAATAGTGCATTAGTTTTTTTTAAAATATCTAAGGATTTTTTGTGTGAAAGCATTTCTTTTATTTTCGTGTCTTATTATCTTAAATTTTATACCTTTTTGTTTTAGCTCTGCAATAAAATTGGTAAAATTTTTTAAATCTCTAATAATTAATTGAAATTTAAAATTTATATAATTAGGGTTTTTACCAGCCATTTCTAGATTTGAAATGTTTAATTTATGTTGACCAATTAATGAACTTACATTTCCTAATTGACCAGGTCTATCTGGCAAAGATATCCACAATGTAGTGTTATATCTTTTAATTTTCTCCTCTTTTTTTTCACCTCTGTCATGCCAATATTTTCTTATAGCAGATCTTGCTTTACCTGTTTTTGTTATTGGTATCCAATGAAGTGAAGGAGAATTCTTTTTAGATGTAATTATTTTTACAGTATCGCCGTTTCTTAAAATTGATTGTAATTCACTTTTGTTTCCATTTATCTCACATCCAATAGCAGAATTACCAATTTTTGTATGAACTGCATATGCAAAATCTATAGGTGTAGCATCTTTAGGTAATTTGATTACTGATCCTTTGGGTGTAAAACAAAAAACATTTTCTTGGAACATTTGAAGTTTTGTATACTCATATGAGTGTTCAGGATTTTCATTTTTTTCAATGATCTCGACTAAATCTTTTAACCAATCATATTCTTTCCATGATAGTGAATTAAACTTTTCTGATGATTTATATTGCCAATGAGATGCTATACCTCTCTCTGCAAAATCATGCATTGCTTTAGTTCTAATTTGAATTTCTATTGGTTTTTTATAAGAGCCAATAACAGCAGTATGAATTGATTTATATCCATTTATTTTTGGAGAAGAAATATAGTCCTTAAATTTACCAGGTATACAATTCCATTGTTTATGCAGAATGCCCAAGGTTTTATAGCAATCATCAATAGTATCCAAGATAATTCTAAATCCTATAATATCAGTAATTTGTTCTAGAGAAACTCTTTTTTTTTGAACTTTTCTCCAAATCGAAAAAGGAGTTTTCTCTCTTCCATATATATTTGATTTGATATTATTTTTTTTTAACAATGAATTTACTTCAGTAGAAAGAGTTTCAAAAATATCTTTTTTATCCAACTTTATTTCATCTAATCTTTTTTGAATGAGTTTTCTTGCATCATTATTGAGAACTTCAAATGATAAATCCTCTAATTCATCTCTAATTCTGTGCATACCCATCCTATCAGCTAATGGGGCATAAATTTCCATTGTCTCTTGAGATATCCTTTTTTGTTTATCTAAACTTTTTATTGCTTTAATTGTTCTCATGTTGTGTAAACGATCAGCTATTTTTACGAGTAAAACTCTAATATCTTTTGAAGTGGCTAAAATTAATTTTCTAAAATTTTCAGCCTTTGAATTTGTAGATGCTGTATTTTCAAGAACAGATATTTTTGTAACTCCATCAACTAAATCAGCTACTTCTAAACCAAATTCATTTTTTATTGTTTCGTAAGTTGCAAAGGTATCCTCAATAGTATCATGTAATAAACCTGTTGCTATAGTTGCACTATCTAACTTTAAATCAGTTAAAATATTTGCAACTGCAATTGGATGAACTGAATATGGATCACCTGAAGCTCTTTTTTGGTTGCTGTGAGCTTTTACGGCAAAATCAAAAGCTTTATTTAATTTTTCTGGATTTAAAAATTTATTATAGTTTTTAACTTTATTTATTAATTCTTCAGAATTTAACATTCTTTATTATATCATTAATTCAAATTTGTTTAATAGAACTAATGTCTCTATGAGATAAAGCTAAAATAAGAGACTTTATATGGTGTTTTGATATTGGATGTCTCCATTTTTTATCAATTTCAAATAAGGGAATTAGAACAAAATTTCTCTTATGCATCTTGGGATGTGGAATATTTATACCTTTATCCTCAAATTTATTATCGTAATCAAGAATATCGATATCACATTCACGAGGAGAATTTTTGGGTGTTTTTTTTCTCCCTAAAGATTTTTCTATATTTTTACATAAATTTAATAAATCAAGTAGATTTAAATTTGTTTTTACCTTTACAACTATATTGTAAAATTTAGGATTATTAGAATCTGGCCAAGATGGAGTTTCATAATAATTAGATATTTGTATGATCTTTACATTCTCATCTGAAAGCATAATCTTTGCATTTTCTATGTTGTTTATTCTGTTACCCAAATTAGATCCTATTCCTAGATAAACAAATTTAGCTTGTTTTTCGAACGTATCTTGCTTTATCACGATTCCAATCTCTATTTTTTTTTGAAGCTCTTTTATCAAATTGTTTTTTACCTTTTGCTATAGCTAATTCAATTTTTGCTTTTCCTTTTTTAAAATACATTTTTGTAGGAATTATTGTAAAACCCTCTCTTTGAATTTTTCCTATAAGTTTACTTATTTCACGTTTGTTTAATAATAATTTTCTCTCATCCATAGGTTTATGATTAGAATAACTTGCCTGTTTATAAGATGCTATATGTGAATTTATCAAAACTATCTCACCATTTTTTTCTACAGCATATGAGTCTGCAATATTAACTTTACCATTTCTTACAGATTTAATTTCTGATCCTCTAAGAATGATACCAGCCTCTAAAAGATCTTCAAAAAAGTAATTAAAGCTGGCTTTTCTATTTAAACAAATTATTTTCAAACCATGATTGGCTTTTTTAATCATTAAATTAATTTTGCAGATTGAAGAGCCTTTTTTATAATTTCCTTAGTTTCATTCGTTACTTTTACCAAAGGTAATCTTACTTCATCATCGCACAGGTTTAATAATTTGGCAGCATACTTTACTGGACTTGGATTACTTTCTACAAACATTGAATGATGTAATGGTTGAAGTAAACCATTTAACTTTTCAGCTTCTTTAATTTCACTTTCTTTTTCAGATTTTGAGAATTTTTGAAAATCTGAGCAGAATTTTGGTGCTATATTAGCTGTTACACTAATTGCGCCTACTCCACCTCGTTTATTAAATTCTAATGCGTTATCATCATTTCCAGTTAATTGAATAAAATCTTTACCTAACTTTTTTAATGTTAAGTCTACTCTAGTTAAATCTCCAGTGGCATCCTTAACACCAATTATATTTTTTAATTCAAATAATCTTGCCATTGTATCTACAGACATATCAATAACTGATCTACCGGGTATATTATAAATTATAATTGGAATCCCACATTTATCATTTATGGCTTTATAGTGTTGGTATAAACCTTCTTGTGTAGGTTTGTTGTAATATGGAGTGACTATCAATGCTCCATCTGCTCCTATTTTTTCAGCGTGTGTAGTTAGTGAGATAGCTTCCTCTGTAGAATTTGAGCCTGTTCCTGCAAAAACTGGGATTTTTTTTTTGCTTTCTTTAACACATAATTCTATTACTTTTTCATGTTCTCCATGACTAAGTGTAGGAGATTCTCCTGTTGTACCAGCGGGGACAAGCCCATTAGTGCCATTTTCGATATGAAAATGAATTAACTTGATA
>CACOKI010000027.1 GCA_902627735.1 uncultured Pelagibacteraceae bacterium | reverse complement strand
ATAATTTATCTGAAGTTTTATCAGTTATTCTTTTTATACCTTCGCTGTAAATGAGTTTATCTTTGTTTAACGCTATTTTTCCTGTAACAAATGGTAATTTATTCTTTCTGTTTATAATGTATGATTCATATAAATTTAATGCTTCATGTTTTAAAAGTCCTTTACTAACTCTAATTTTTTTTTTTCTTAAAATATTAAAACTTTTGCCTTTTACTTTGTCATCTATGTCGTTTATAGAATAAAAAACCTCTTTTATACCACTCTTAATAATTTTTTTTGTACAGGGTGGTGTTTTTCCATAGTGATTGCAAGGTTCAAGAGTTACATACATTTTTGAACCTGATAAATTATCAAATGAATTATTTATAGCATTGGACTCTGCGTGAGGTCTTCCATTGATACCTGTCTGACCAATTGAAATTATTCTATCATTTTTGACTATTACGCAACCTACTGAGGGATTTTCTCCTGTAAGGCCCTTTCTTGCTTTTGCTAGATTTATAGCAAGTTTCATATAATTCTTGTCTTTTAATGAAAATTTATCTTTTTTTGTAGACATCTAGCTTGTCCACAAATTGTACAAAATCTTTTTCTTCTCTGAAATTCCGATAAACTGAGGCAAATCTCACATAAGCAACTGGATCGAGTTCCTTTAAACCTTCCATGACCATAGTTCCTATTGTGTTTGTTGAAATTTCATTTTGACCAAGTTCCTCTAAACTACGTGAAATTCTACTAATGAATTTTTCAACCGTTTCTGTATCGATAGGTCTTTTTTTCAAAGCTATGTAGATTGATTTTGAAAGTTTATCTCTATCAAAAGCTGATTTTCTTCCATTTTTTTTTACAACCATCAATTCTCTATACTGAACTCTCTCAAATGTCGTGAACCTAGCTCCACATACACACAATCTTCTTCTACGTATAGCAGTGCCATCTTCAGTTGGACGTGAATCGACAACTGAAGTCTCACCCTTTTTACATATCGAGCAGATCATTTATTCAAATTTTTATAAATTGGAAAATTTGAACATAAGTTAATAACTTCATTTCTTACTTCATTTTCCACTTTACTATTATCCTCCGGATTTTCAGATAATCCTTTAATAACTTTTGTGATTAATTCACCAACTTTTTCAAATTCTTTTAAACCAAAACCTCTTGTGGTTGCTGCTTGAGAACCTAATCTTATTCCAGAAGTAATCATTGGCTTTTCAGTGTCAAAAGGAATTCCATTTTTGTTACAAGTAATATTTGCTCTGCACAAGCTTTCTGAAGCTATATTACCCTTCACGTTAAATGGTCTTAAATCAACAAGCATTAGATGAGTATCAGTTCCACCAGAATAAATCTTAAATCCATTGTTCTTTAATGTTTCTGCTAAAATTTTTGCGTTAGCCAAAACATTTTTGATATAAGTTTGGAATTCTGGTTTTAAAGCTTCAAAGAAACCAGCTGCTTTAGCTGCAATTATATGCATTAAAGGCCCACCTTGATATCCTGGAAATACTGCAGTATCAAATTTTTTTCCTAGATCTAAATCATTAGATAAAATTATTCCTCCTCTAGCACTTCTAAAAACTTTATGAGTAGTTGATGTAACTACATGAGCATAATCACAAGGATTTGGATAACCTTTTCCAGCAACTAATCCTGAAAAATGAGCCATATCTACCATTAAGTATGCACCAACTTTATCACAAATTTCTCTAAATCTTTTAAAATCTATTACTCGAGAATAGGCGCTACCACCTGCAATAATAAGTTTTGGCTTATGTTCGAGTGCAAGTTTTTCAACATTGTCATAATCTATAAGTTCAGACTCTTTATCTACATCATAACTTATTGCGTTAAACCATTTTCCAGACATAGAAATTTTTAACCCATGAGTTATATGACCACCTGAATTTAAACTCATGCCCATGAAAGTATCATTGGGTTTTAATAAAGCCAAAAATACTGCTCCGTTTGCTTGAGCGCCTGAATGAGGCTGAACATTTGCGTATTTACAATTAAAAAGTTTTTTGATTCTCTCCAATGCCAATTTTTCAGCAACATCGACATGTTCACATCCATTATAATATCTCTTTCCAGGATAACCCTCAGCATATTTATTTGTTAAAACTGAACCTTGTGCTTCTAATACAGCTTGTGAGACAATATTTTCAGATGCGATTAGTTCTATATGGTTTTGTTGTCTGATTAATTCATCATTAATTGCTTTAAATAAATCAGGATCAGATTTTGAAAGACTTTTTTCAAAAAAATCTTGATAAGAAGAATTTATATACTTTGTTTCACTAGACATAAATTAACTATATTTTTTTAATCCTTTTTATGTGTCTACCACCTTCAAACTTAGTATTTATAAAAGTTTCAATACATTTAAAAGCAGTTTTTTTTTTTGTTAATCTTGAACCTAATGTAATAACATTTGCATTGTTATGCAATCTAGATAATTTTGTGTTTTTAACGGAATAACACACTGCGGCTCTTATTTTTTTGTGTCTGTTTGCCGCCATCGACATTCCCATGCCAGAACCACATACTAAAATTCCAATATTTTTAGTATTTTTGCTTACTTTTTTACAAAGTGTATGTGCAAAATTTGGATAATTTACTGAAACTTTTGAGCTATTTGTTCCTAAATCTTGAAATAAATATTTTTTTGAAAATTTTTTTTTTATTTGTTCTTTCAAATTAAATCCTGCGTGATCAGACGAAATAAATATTTTTTTCAAGTTAGTTGAATTTGTAATCTAAAACACATGCCACTAAGTGTATCCTATTTTCTTCTCCACCATTAAAAAAATTGTGATATTTTAAATTATTAGTTATCCAAACTGATCCATCTGCAGGCATATGTTTTGCTACATTATCAATAACCATTATAGATCCGGGATTAGTAATTATAGGAATATGAAGTCTTGGCTCGGGATCTCTATGCCAACTTAGAGTAGATCTAGGTTCCTTTAATAAAACTCTTACTCTCCCAAGCTTATATTTAGAAGATAAAACATCAAAAACTTCTTTGAAATAAGTATCTTTATAGTCTTTTATAAATTCAGAATAAGCTGACTCATTTATCATTACATCTCTCATCGCCTCTTTCCCTGACGCATCTGGTTTCGTCCAAAATACCCCTCGAGCTTTATTTCCTTTAATTGAATCAGGATCGCCTGGTATTTGAGTTAGTGAAATAGCTCCAAAATTTGAAATTCCCTCTACTCCTGTAAAGCCTTTTATGGCTAAAACATCATTGTATGCTTTTTTAAGTTCAGCAATATCAAACTTGACATCTTGTTTTTGAAAATCATTAAAATTTAAGTTCATAAGATAATTTGTCTCCTAATATTGTTTATTATCTTTTTTAAGATATATTTGTATATAACATTTGTCGCATTAATAATAGAAATTTAACATGATTACAGGAAAATATCCCAGTTTGAGATTAAGACGCAGTCGTAAGAATAGTTGGTCTAGACGTTTAATTGAGGAAAATAACCTCACACCCAGTGATTTTATTTTACCAATATTTTTGATCGACGGAAAAAACAAAAAACAATCTATTAAATCGATGCCTGGTGTTTACAGATACTCATTAGACAGAATTAGCTTTGTAGTTGACAAAGCAATCAAAATTGGAATACCAATGGTTGCTCTATTCCCTTACACTTCAAAATATAGGAAAAATTATCTTGGAACAGAAGCGTTAAATGAAAATAATCTAGTTTGCAAAGCTATACAAATAATCAAAAAAAAATTTAAAAATGATATTGGTATCATGTGTGATGTAGCTTTAGATCCATATACATCACATGGACATGACGGATTGTTGAAAAAAAAATATGTTTTAAATGATGAGACCATTGAAATTTTAGTAAATCAATCTTTATTACAAGCTCAAATGGGATGTGATGTTCTTGCACCTTCTGACATGATGGATGGTAGAGTTGGAGAAATTAGAAAATTTTTAGATAAAAATGGTTTTAAGATGACTCAAATTTTATCATATGCTGTGAAATATGCCTCTAGTTTTTATGGACCATTTAGAGATGCGGTTGGATCTAAAGGACTTTTAAATAGTGATAAAAAAAATTATCAAATGGATTTTAAAAATAGTGATGAAGCTTTAAGAGAAGTTGCATTAGATATTAAAGAAGGAGCAGATATGATAATGGTTAAACCTGGTTTACCATACTTAGATATTATTAAATTAGTAAAAAATAATTTTAAGATTCCCGTTATTGCATATCAAGTTTCAGGTGAATATAGTTTATTAACTAATGGAGTTAATAAAGGTCTAGTAGATAAAAATGTAATTATAGAAAGCCTAATCTCATTTAAAAGAGCTGGAGCAAATGCGATAGTCAGCTATTATGCTGACCAAATTGGTAAAATTTTAAAATGATCATTTTAATGAGTTGATAAAATTAAATCTTGTTATTGGTAGATTTAAATTATTTGGTTTTAAAATAGTTTTTTCTAAATAATCGCCTATTAATTTTAAGCCATCTAAAAGATTTTTTAATTCTTCATGATTTTGACTTCTATTAACTAGAAAAT
>CACOKI010000026.1 GCA_902627735.1 uncultured Pelagibacteraceae bacterium | reverse complement strand
AAACAGAACAGCATGCAATGGATATGGCGGGAAAAATTAGTGAAATTACCTCGAAATTTGGTCTTGGATTTATTTACAAAACTTCATTCGATAAAGCCAATAGAACAAGTTTAAAAGGTAAGAGAGGTGCAGGTTTAGAGGCATCTCTCCCTGTATTTGATAAAATTAAAAAAGAATTGAATGTACCGATTTTAACTGACATCCATAATGCTGAACAATGTGAAGTAGTTTCTAAACATGTTGATGTTTTGCAAATACCCGCATTTCTTTGTAGACAAACAGATTTATTAATTGCTGCAGCAAAAACAAATAAGATTATAAATGTTAAAAAGGGTCAGTTTTTAGCTCCATGGGATATGGTAAATGTAACCAAAAAAATTTCAGATAGTGGAAATAAAAATATTTTAGTTACAGAAAGAGGAGCAAGCTTTGGTTATAATACTTTAGTATCTGATATGAGATCTTTACCTATTATGGCAAAGAATGGTTATCCTGTAATATTTGATGCAACTCATTCAGTACAGCAACCCGGAGGTCTTGGAGAAAAAAGTGGTGGACAAAGAGAATTTGTTGAGTATTTAGCAAGAGCTGCGGTTGCTGTTGGTGTTGCAGGAGTTTTTATTGAAACTCATCAAGACCCAGACAATGCACCATCTGATGGACCTAACATGGTACCTTTGAATAAATTAGAAGATTTACTTAAACAACTTTCAGATATAGATAACTTAATAAAGAATTAGTGAGTAAAATTTTAAAAGTTAAAGCTCGTCAAATTTTTGATAGCAGAGGAAATCCTACAGTAGAGGCAGAAGTTTTTACCAAAAAAAATAGTGCTTCAGCAATTTGCCCATCTGGAGCTTCAACAGGTACCTATGAGGCATTTGAAAAAAGAGATAAAAATAATAAAAAATATTTAGGAAAAAGTGTTTTATCTGCAGTAAGTTTGATAAATAAAAAAATATTTAAAAAATTAAAAGGTCAAAATGTTCATGATCAAGAACGTATTGATACATTAATGATTAATCTAGATGGAACAAGACAAAAATCCAAATTAGGTGCGAATGCAATCTTAGCAGTATCTATGGCTATAAAAAAACTTTCTGCAATTGAAAAGAAAATACCATTATATAAAAATTTTTTTGTAAAAAATAATTTTAAATTACCTTATCCTTTAATGAATATAATCAATGGTGGTGCTCACGCAAATAATGGGTTAAGAATCCAAGAATTTATGATTAGACCAGACTGTGCTCGTAGTTTTTCTGAGGCGATGCGGATGAGTTTTATTGTGATTAAAAATTTAAGTAAATTAATAAAGCAAAAAAAATTATCAACTTCTGTTGGAGATGAGGGTGGTTTTGCTCCCATGATTAATAATAATAACCAAGCTTTAGATTTGATTGTTAATGCAATAAAAAAATCAGGATTTGTTAATGGAAAGGATATTTCTATATGTTTGGATGTTGCTGCTAATGAACTTTATAAAAAAAATAAATATTCTATTAACTCAAGTAAATATGTTTCAGTTGATAAATCTATCCAACAATACAAAAAAATGGTTGAAAAATATAAGATAAAATCAATTGAGGATCCTTTTGCTGAAAATGATTGGTCATCATGGAATAAATTAATGAAATCATTAAAAAAAGTTCAAATAGTGGGGGATGATCTTTATGTTACAAATTTAGAAAGATTAAAAAAGGGATTTTTAAATATTTCTTCCAATGCAATCTTAATAAAATTAAATCAAATTGGTACAGTTTCAGAAACAATGGAAGTTATTAAATTTGCTCAAATTATTGGATTTAAAACAATTATCTCACACAGATCAGGAGACAGTGAAGATACTTTTATTGCTGATTTGGCTGTAGGCACTAATTCTAATCAAATTAAAACAGGCTCTTTAGCAAGATCAGAGAGAGTAGCTAAATATAATCAATTAATTCGTATAGAAGAAGAACTTGGAAAAAGGGCTAGAATGAATAAGATTCATTAATGCTTCAAAGATTAAAAAAAAATTATTTTTTATTATTATCAACTTTTCTAATTCTTTATTTTTTCTTTAATCTTTTATCTGGCGAAAGAGGACTTATTTCTTATTTTGAAAAAAAACAAATTTTAAATGATTTAAAACAAGAAGAATCAATAATAATTAATCAAATTAAAGACTTGGATTTTAAAAATTCATTATTAAGTGACAATCTGGATCTTGATTATATTGAAACTTTAATTAGAGAAAGATTTTTATTTGGAAAAAAAAATGAAAAAATTTATATAATAAAAAATAATGACACAAAAAAATAGACCTAGACATCCTGAAAAAGTAAAAAATCCGATTAATCCGATTAAAAAAAAACCAAATTGGATCAGATCAAAACTTAGTAATAGTAAGGAGTTTTTTTTAACAAAAACAATTGTTAATAAGAACAACCTTGTAACCGTTTGCCAAGAAGCAAATTGCCCAAATATAACTGAATGTTGGAGTAAAAGACATGCAACATTTATGATAATGGGAGATACATGTACTAGAGCTTGTGCTTTTTGTGATGTTAAAACCGGTAAACCGGTAAAACTAGATGAGTTAGAGCCAATTAAAATTTCTCAAGCAGTAAAAAAATTAAATTTAAAACACGTTGTTATAACTTCAGTGGACAGGGATGATTTAGATGATGGTGGCTCAAATCATTTTTATGAAGTAATAAATCAAACTAGAAAAATTAATCCTGAAACGACTATAGAGGTTTTAACACCTGATTTTTTAAGAAAAGGTGATGCTTATAAAAAAGTATTAGATGCTAATCCTGATGTTTTTAATCACAATATAGAAACAGTACCAAGTCTATATTTAAAAGTTAGACCTGGATCTAGATATTTTGCATCTCTTGAGCTTTTAAAAAATGCAAAAAAAATTAACAAAAAAGTTTTTACCAAGTCAGGAATAATGGTTGGTTTGGGTGAAACAAGAGATGAAATTTTACAAGTAATGGATGATTTAAAATCTGCTGATGTTGATTTTTTAACTATTGGACAGTATCTACAACCATCAGTTAAACATTTTCCGCTTGATAGATATTATACACCTGAAGAATTCAAAGAATTAGGAGATATTGCTAAAGCTAAAGGATTTTTATTAGTTTCTTCATCTCCTTTAACAAGATCTTCATATCATGCTGACGAAGACTTTGCTAAACTTCAACAAAATAGAATAAAAAATCATTAATGCCTAAAGCTTCAGTTAAGCGATTAATTGAATGTAAAAAAAAAGATTTAATAGAATTAGTTCTGGATATTGAAAAATATCCTGAATTTGTTCCATTTTGTTTTGATGCAAAAATATATGAAAATAAAGATGAAGGTAATTTAACAAATATAATAGCAGATTTAACAATTGGCAAAGGACCTTTTAAAGATACTTATAAAAGTGATGTAGTTTTTAATAAAAAGGAAGACTCAATATTTGTTAAAAATATAGATGGACCTTTAAACCATTTATCCAATAATTGGACTTTTGTTGATAAAAAAAATGGAATTACTGAAGTTACTTTTGATATTGATTTTGAAATTAAGAATAAATTTCTAAACTCTCTAATGGTTGTTTCCTTTCAATTTGGTTTAGAAAAAATAGCTGATGCTTTTCAGAAAAGAGCTGAAAAGTTATTTGGCAATTTTAAAAACTAAATCCAAAGCCTTTTTAACAGTAGCTTTTTGTATTGATGATCTTTTTTTACTTTTAAATAAGCATTTGTTTATTTGTATTTTATTACCTTTTTTAACTCCAATATAAACCAAACCTACAGGTTTTTGTTTAGTGCCACCCTTAGGTCCAGCAATACCAGTTATTGAAATATTGATATTAGCTTTTGAGATTTTAGATAAATTATTAACCATTGCATAACAACATTCATAACTCACAGCACCATATTTTCTAATGATATTGCCATTTATTTTTAAAATCTTAATTTTTGCTTGGTTAGAGTAGGTGACAAGACCTAAATTAAATATTTTTGATGCACCACTAATTGAAGTAATTGTGCTAGCGAGCAATCCACCTGTACATGACTCTGCTAAAGCAATTTTTAGTTTTTTTTTTGTTAGTATTTTTATTAAAGTTTTCATTAGATAAAGTAACTACTTAAAACCATAAAACAAATTAAAGATAAAACAGCATAAAAACCGGCACAAACATCATCCATGATTACTCCAAAACTATTTTTAAATTTCTTATCAAAATAACTTACTGGAAATGGTTTTATTATATCAAAAAATCTAAATAATAAAAAACAAATCCCGTAAAAGATTAATGCTTCATTAGCAAACTTTTGTGTTCCATGTGAAATTTCATAAAGATAAATTGGAATAAATTGGCCAATGAATTCATCTATTACTACTTCCTTTGGGTCTTTGTTTTCACTATCTTTGATATGAGTTGCAACTGCTATAAAAGAAAAGATAAAAATAATTAAAAAACCTATCAATATCAGTTTTGAAGATAAATTTAATATATGGAATAGAAAATAAAGTATAATTATTGTTGCCAATGATCCAAAAGTACCAGGTATTTTTGGAAGTTTACCTAAACCAAACATTGTAACGAATAATGTGTTTAAAGTTTTAATCATATTCTGTAATTGAA
>CACOKI010000025.1 GCA_902627735.1 uncultured Pelagibacteraceae bacterium | reverse complement strand
AGCACAACCAGTTTCTACAATTGTCTTTAAATTTCTTTTATTTGCCTCTAATAGCGCAAATTTGAAAGACTCATATCTTATATTTTTTGGATGATTGTATTTTTTCAAAAATTCCATCAATTCTAATATAATCAATTATTTTAATTTTTACATTAGAACTAAACAATAAAGAAGCCCCTTGAGGGAGGGGCTTCTTTTGTTAACTAAATAGAGGAGTTAATTTTTTTAAGAGGCTCTTTGATGAGTAATGTTGAATCACACAGAGAGCAAAGAGCCCCTTTATTGCATGCAATTAGTCTCTTATCGCGTAAGCAATAACGCCAGTTTCAGTAACATCAGTACCTTTAATTTCACCCTCTTTACTTAATCTCAAACCTATAGTTGCTTTTATTATGCTAAATAAAATATAAGCTACAATAAAAACAAATATGTTAACTGAAAGTACTCCAATTAATTGAGAACTAAAATTTGCACCAGTGTTTGTTGCAGGTACAATTAAAGTACCCCAAATGCCGGCAAATAAGTGTGCGGGTATAGCACCAACTACATCATCAATTTGTAATGAAAATAATAGTTTAGTACCATAAACCACAATTAATCCACCTACAGCACCAATTAGAATAGCTGCTAAAGGTGATGGTAATAATGGTTCAGC
This sequence comes from uncultured Pelagibacteraceae bacterium, assembly GCA_902627735.1. GTDB lineage: Bacteria > Pseudomonadota > Alphaproteobacteria > Pelagibacterales > Pelagibacteraceae > Pelagibacter. Next base: position 4,306 of record CACOKI010000025.1, on the reverse strand, counting down.
TGTAATAGCAACCAATCCACCAATACATCCATTTAACATTTGTACTACATCTGTCTTACCAAAATGTAATCTCGTGATAGTCGCGGCACCAAGTACTCCACCAGCACCAGCTAAAAATGTATTAATAAATATTTTGGATACAGCTATTGCATCAGCAGCAGTTCCCATAGCTAATTGTGAACCACCGTTAAATCCAAACCAACCTAACCATAAAATAAATACTCCAATTGTTACTAATGGAATTGAAGAAGCAGCAAATGGTTTTAGCGGAGCAGGAGCACCGGACTTTGTAAATCTTCCAAGTCTAGGACCTATAATCATAGCACCAGCTAAAGCAGCTGCGCCACCAGTTGAGTGAACCAAAGTCGAACCAGCAAAATCAGAAAAACCTAATTCTGCTAACCAGCCTCCACCCCACTGCCAACCCATCACGATTGGATAAATAATTCCTGAAAGTATTGCAGCAAATGTAAAGAATGGCCATAATTTAATTCTTTCAGCCATTGTTCCAGATACTATTGATACTGTAGTTGCACAGAATACCATTTGAAAATACCAATCTGAACCATCAGCATATCCAGTACCAATTTTACTACCATCAGCCCAGGGTATAAATTTACCGATATACCCGCCTGGATCAATTCCATAAGCCAAATTGTAACCAACTAGCCAGAACATAATTCCTGCAATTGAAAATAAACCTATATTTTTTGCACAGATTACGGATACACTTTTAGATGTAACCATACCTGATTCTAACATTGCAAATCCTGCAGCCATAAACATAACTAAGAATCCACAAATTAAAAAAAGTAGGGTGTTAAAAATAAACCCAACTTCTGGAGAAACTGTTGTCTCCGCGTTACCTGCACTACTCATGTTTAATAAAAAAATTAAACTAATAAGTGGCGCACTTATTTTTTTTAATAATTTAGTCATAAGACCTCCCTGTAAAAAGGTGTCTTATATTTTGAATAAAATTAATAACTAACGCTGATTAGGAAAATTGGGTATGCAGTTTTTGCATATAGGAACAGCCTTAACACTCATTTAGTATTAAGGCTGTTAAAATTAATTATTTGTTGAAGACTTCTTTTAAAGCTTTTGCAGGTAAGAATTTAACCTTTTGAGATGCAGCAATTTGAATTTGCTCACCAGTTCTAGGATTTCTTCCAACTCTAGCTTTTCTCTTAGCTACTTTGTAAGTTCCAAATCCAGCGATTTTTACTGAATCATCAGCTTTTAAAGCATCTAAAATAGTGTTGGTTATTGTGTCAAAAGTTCTCTCAGCATCAGCTTTGCTTAAGTTTAAAGCTCCTGAAAGCTTGACAACTAATTGTTTTTTGTTCATTTTAGCTCCGGTTTATTAGGTTAACAGTCATTTTTATCAAAAGTGTTGATAAATCAAGAATTTTTTTAGTATATTTAAAAAAGTTATACACAATATCTTGTAAAATCTTAAATTTGTGTTGATTTTATTGACTTTTTAAAAATATTTTAAAAATACTTATCTGAATAAACCAAGGTCTTTTAAGTCGTTAAAGGTAGTAAAAAACATCAATGATAACAATAAAAACAAACCGATTCGAAAAAAACCTTCTTGAGTTTTTTGAGATAATGGACGACCTAACACCTTTTCAAACGCATAAAACATTAAGTGTCCCCCATCTAACATTGGGATTGGAAATAAATTAATTAATCCTAAGCTTATTGAAATATATGCCATCATACTGATGAAAGCTAAAACACCAAATTCAGCTACTTGACCTGAAATTTTAGCTATTCTTATAGGACCTCCTAACTGGGAGGTATCTGCTTTGCCAAAAATCATAGCTCCAATGTATTTTAATGAGGAAATGCTTACATAAAAAACTTCATTTGCAGCATGATAGATTGCCTGAGCAGGGCCCAATTTTATATGATTAATTTGATTATTATAAGCACCTAATTTAATTCCAACTATTCTTTTATTAACTTGATTTCCAAGATTATCTTCACCCAAAACAGTGTCAGGTTTTATTTTCAGAATTAATTCATCATAAGAACGCTTAACTTTAAAATCAATAATATCATCTGTAGACAATGTAATGAATTTAGATACATCCATTATACTCTCAACTTTGTTTCCATCTATCTCTAAAATTATATCATTTTGCTTTAAACCTCCAACCATTGCAGGGCTATCTTTTTGAACTTCATTAATAACTGCAGGTGTAAAATCTTTACCAACAAATGTATAAATAGAAAAAAATATAGCTAGGGCTAATAAAAAATTAGCTAACGGGCCACCAAAAACAATTAAGACTCTTTGATATAAAGGTTTTAAAACAAATAGTTTTTCTCTATCTACTTCATTGTATTTTTGAACAATTTTTTCTTGATCAGCCTGTGAAAAAACATTCCGATCACCAAAAAATTTTACATATCCACCAAGAGGTATCCAACAAATTTTCCATCTAGTGCCTGATTTATCATTCCAACCAATAATTTCTTTACCAAATCCTATTGAAAAATCTGTAACACCAACTCCATACCTTTTTGCAAAATAGTAATGTCCATATTCATGAATGAATACAACTACTAATATAAGTATAATAAATGGTAATATATAACTTAACATTTTTTAATCTATCTCTTAATATTATCTAACCAATTTTTTAACTCAATCATTCTTTGTGCTTTATTTGATAATGAAATTTCATCTTTAATAAAAGATATGTGATTTTTTATTTCTTCTTCATCTTTAAATGCTTTTCTATTTTGAATTAATTTATCTTTTCTAAATTCAATTAAACTTATCATTTTTTCGTATGTAATTTCAGGGTGATATTGTAGCCCCCAAATATTTGTTTCTCCTATATTAAAATATAAACTTTGAATTTTATTAATTCTGTTTGAAGCTAAACAAATTCCATCTTTAGGCAATGTGACAACTTCATCAAAGTTAAATGCAGGCGAATTAAATCCATTATTTTTATTTTTGTATATTGGATGATTTAAACCTTCTTTATTTATCATTATTTGATTAGCGATTCCAATATGACAATTCATCCCCTTTTTTACTTCACCACCTGCGGCAGTAACAGCTACTTGCATTCCCCAACATATAGCTAAAATATTTTTTACTTTTTTTTGACATTCTTTCATAAAATCAATCTGTCTTTTAATTTCAGGAGTATTATCATAAATATTAAGACTGCTACCTCCCCATATCAATCCATCATAACTTGAAAGTTTTTTATTAACCTCTTGAATATTATTATCTGAAGATGGATTAATTACATCAAAATCTAATTTATTTGAGTAATGATTTAAACTATAAATTAAACTTTCAGTATGTGTCTCTATACCGACTTTTAAAAAACTTTGATTTTCTTCTTCTAAATTTCCCTCAACAATCAAAATTTTCAAATTGCTCATTTAAATAATTTACCTGACATGCTGTGTTGATACATAATTTTCATATCATTTAAATTTAATTTTTTTGGATTTCCTCCGGTTGAGGGATCATCCAAAGCTAATTTTGATAACCTATCTAAATCAAAGTCTTTCTCATCAATAACTTCTGAAAGTTTATGAGGTATATTAAGATCTTTTCTCAAATTTAAAACCCAATTCAAAAAAGCTTCAAACGATTTTTCTTCAAATTCTAAATATTTGCAAATTTTAATAATCTTATTTTCAATTTTATCTTTATTAAAAGTTAAAACATAGGGCATAAATATAGCATTTGATAAACCATGATGAATATTGTTTAAAGCATTTATTGGATGACTCAATGAATGTATTGCACCCAAACCTTTTTGAAATGCAGTTGAGCCCATGCTTGCAGCTATCAACATATTCATTCTTGCCTCTACGTTTGATCCATTAGATACTGCCTCTAACAACCAATCTTTAATTAATTTCATACCCTCTAATGCTATTCCATCAGCCATTGGATGAAAACTTGTTGCACAATACGCCTCTAGATTATGTGCTAAAGCATCCATACCAGTTGCTGCTGTAATTTTTGGAGGAAGTTCAACAGTTAACATAGGATCCAAAATTACTATTGATGGTAAAAATTTTGGATGAAAAATTATTTTTTTTACTCCAGTTTTCTCATTTAAAATTACTGAAGCTCTGCCTGTTTCTGATCCAGTACCAGCTGTAGTCGGAACTGCAATAATTGGAGCTATATTATCAGAATTTGCTTTTTTCCAATTTTCACCTACATCTTCAAATTCCCATATAGATAATGTTTGACCAGACATGAAAGCAATTGCTTTACCAACATCAAGACCACTTCCTCCTCCAAAAGCAA
>CACOKI010000024.1 GCA_902627735.1 uncultured Pelagibacteraceae bacterium | reverse complement strand
TCTTTTTTATTTTTTTTACTAAAATTATTAATTAATTTTATTGTATCTTTAGAAAGTGAATTAATATTTTTTTTTAAATAAAATGCTGTGGACTTGCCACTGTTATCTAGTCTTAATTTTTTGATTATTTTTTTCATCTAAAATAAAAAATTATTTTTATAATTAATAACTTTTCTAATATCACTAATTTTATGATGTGAACCTAAAGATAAAAAAACTCCATGTCCAGATTTTATAATTTTTGGCACAGATAGAGAAAAATAAACAATTTCAGAGAATGTGCTATAATTTTTGTGATGATTTTTTGAGCCAAATGCTTGGTCAAAATATTCTTTTGCTTTAATATTTCTTTTATCCATCAATTATCTATATTATGAAATTACCAAATAAGTAATTTTTATGAGGTTTAATAAAATTTTTTTCAGTGCATAAATCAAGCCAATTGAGCTATTAGTACTGGTCAGCTGCACGCATTACTGCGCTTCCACACCCAGCCTATCAACGTGGTGGTCTACCACGGCTCTATAGGAAGAACTAGTTTTGAGGTGAGTTTCCCGCTTAGATGCTTTCAGCAGTTATCTCGTCCATACTTAGCTACCCGGCACTGCAGCTGGCGCTACAACCGGTCCACCAGTGGTATGTTCAACCCGGTCCTCTCGTACTAGGGTCAACTCCTCTCAATTCTTCTACACGCATAGCAGATAGGGACCGAACTGTCTCACGACGTTCTGAACCCAGCTCACGTACCACTTTAATTGGCGAACAGCCAAACCCTTGGGACCTGCTCCAGCCCCAGGATGTGATGAGCCGACATCGAGGTGCCAAACACTGCCGTCGATATGAGCTCTTGGGCAGTATCAGCCTGTTATCCCCGGCGTACCTTTTATCCGTTGAGCGATGGCCCTTCCACTCAGAACCACCGGATCACTATGACCGACTTTCGTCTCTGCTCGACTTGTCAGTCTCACAGTCAGGCAAGCTTATGCCATTGCACTCTACGAACGATTTCTGACCGTTCTGAGCTTACCTTCGCACGCCTCCGTTACTATTTGGGAGGCGACCGCCCCAGTCAAACTACCCACCATACAATGTCTTGATGCCGGATGACGGCAATCAGTTAGATATCAAGAAAAACAAAAGAGGTATTTCACTGGTGACTCCACAAAAGCTGACGCCTCTGCTTCAATGTCTCCCTCCTATGCTAAATATGTTTTTCCTAACACCAATGTAAAGTTGCAGTAAAGGTGCACGGGGTCTTTCCGTCTAACTACGCGAACTCCGCATCTTCACGGAGAATTCAATTTCACTGAGTTGATGTTGGAGACAGCGGAGAAATCGTTACGCCATTCATGCAGGTCGGAACTTACCCGACAAGGAATTTCGCTACCTTAGGACCGTTATAGTTACGGCCGCCGTTTACTGGGGCTTCAGAAATGAGCTTGCACCCATCGCATTAACCTTCCAGCACCGGGCAGGCGTCAGACCCTATACATCCACTTACGTGTTAGCAGAGCCCTGTGTTTTTGATAAACAGTCGCTTCTCCCTGGCTTGTGCCACCCTTTTTTAGTTGCCTAAAAAAAGGTCTTCCTTATTCCGAAGTTACGGAAGCATTTTGCCGAGTTCCTTCAACATCATTCTCTCAAGCGCCTAAATATACTCTATTAATCCACCTGTGTCGGATTAGGGTACGGTCTAATGATGGAGCTATTTCTTGGAACCTTTTCACGGCAAATTCAATCCATTAAGAATTTACAATTTACAAGATTCGTCACTACCATCTGGTTAAGGAATATTAACCTTATTTCCATCGACTACGGCTTTCGCCCTCGCCTTAGGTGCCGACTAACTCTGCGCGGATTAACCTTGCGCAGAAACCCTTGGATTTTCGGCGAAGAAGTTTTTCACTTCTTTTATCGTTACTTATGTCAGCATTCGCACTTCTGATACCTCCAGGATCCCTCACGGGTATCCCTTCGCAGGCTTACAGAACGTTCCGCTACCAGTTATAATTTTCGAAAAAATTATAAATCCACAGATTCGGTATATGATTTTAGCCCCGTTACATCTTCGGCGCAGAAACTCTATTAGACCGGTGAGCTGTTACGCTATCTTTAAAGGATGGCTGCTTCTAAGCCAACCTCCCGGCTGTTAAGGAATTTCCACATCCTTTCACACTTAATCATAATTTGGGGACCTTATCTGGTGGTCTGGGCTCTTTCCCTCTCGACCATGGACCTTAGCACCCACAGTCTGTCTGTTGAAGAACAATGTTTAGCATTCGGAGTTTTATTAGGTTTGGTAAGAATCTCTTCCCCCTAGCCCATTTAGTGCTCTACCTCTAAACATCTATTTATTCAACGCACTACCTAAATAGTTTTCGCGGAAAACCAGCTATCTACGAATTTGGTTGGCCTTTCACCCCTTACCACAAGTCATCCAAAGACTTTTCAACGTCAACTGGTTCGGTCCTCCGGTAAGTGTTACCTTACTTTCAACCTGCTCATGGTAAGCTCATTCGTTTTCGGGTCTAATTCATTAAACTTGTCGCCCTATTAAGACTTGCTTTCGCTGCGCCTACACCTAGATGGCTTAAGCTTGCTTAACAAATTAAGTCACTGACCCATTATACAAAAGGTACGCCGTCACTCTAAAAAGAGCTTCGACTGATTGTAGGCATGCGGTTTCAGGTTCTATTTCACTCCCCTAATAGGGGTTCTTTTCACCTTTCCCTCACGGTACTAGTTCACTATCGGTCACTGAAGAGTATTTAGGCTTAGAGGGTGGTCCCCCTATATTCGAGCAGGATTTCACGTGTCCCGCTTTACTCAAGAATTTTGTTAAACTTTACTCATACGGGACTATCACCCTCTATGGTTAGATTTTCCAAACTATTCAAATTTTTTTAACAAAACTACTGGCCTATTCCATTTTCGCTCGCCACTACTAACGGAATCTCAATTGATTTCTTTTCCTCTGGTTACTTAGATGTTTCAGTTCTCCAGGTTGTCTCTTTAAATCTATGAATTTAATTTAAAGTACCACATAAAGTGGTGGGTTTCCCCATTCGGAAATTTTCGGATCAAAACTTACATACAGCTCCCCGAAACTTATCGCAGTATATCACGTCCTTCATCGGCTTTCAGTGCCAAGGCATCCGCCACACGCCCTTAAACGCTTGATTTATGCACAGAAAAAAATTCTGTGTTGAATCAAATTTTTATTTTGAACATTATTTTAAACTTTTTAATGTTCGGATATAGATATTGATATTAATTATTAAAATTTATTTACGATAAATATAGCTAAGTGTTTTGGTGGAGGATAGCGGGATCGAACCGCTGACCTCCTGAATGCAAATCAGGCGCTCTCCCAGCTGAGCTAATCCCCCCTTAATTAAAATTGGTGGGCCGAGAAAGACTCGAACTTTCGACCCCACCCTTATCAAGGGTGTGCTCTAACCAACTGAGCTACCGGCCCCCATGCAAGAGAAACACTACTTTAAGAAGAGAAATGAGGACGGTCAACATTACCTGTATATTATTTAGAATAAAATTTTACTTTTATTCATCCTTAGAAAGGAGGTAATCCAGCCGCAGGTTCCCCTACGGCTACCTTGTTACGACTTCACCCCAGTCGCTGACTATACCGTGGTCAAGGGTTTTAAACCTTGCCTTAAGGTAGAACCAACTCCCATGGTGTGACGGGCGGTGTGTACAAGACCCGGGAACGCATTCACCGTGGCACGCTGATCCACGATTACTAGTAATTCCAGCTTCATGCACTCGAGTTGCAGAGTGCAATCCGAACTGAGGTATCTTTTAAGGATTTGCTTTACCTCGCGGTTTTGCTTCCTGTTGTAGATACCATTGTAGCACGTGTGTAGCCCAACACGTAAGGGCCATGAGGACTTGACGTCATCCCCACCTTCCTCCAGCTTATCACTGGCAGTTCTTTCAGAGTGCCCAACTAAATGATGGCAACTAAAAGTGAGGGTTGCGCTCGTTGCGGGACTTAACCCAACATCTCACGACACGAGCTGACGACAGCCATGCAGCACCTGTGTTTCGTCCGGCCGAACCGAAAACTTTAATCTCTTAAAGTCGCGACGAACATGTCAAGTGTTGGTAAGGTTCTGCGCGTATCTTCGAATTAAACCACATGCTCCACTACTTGTGCGGGTCCCCGTCAATTCATTTGAGTTTTAACCTTGCGGTCGTACTCCCCAGGCGGTGTGTTTATTGCTTTCGCTGCGACACTGAAAATAAATTTCCAACGTCTAACACACATCGTTTACGGCATGGACTACGAGGGTATCTAATCCTCTTCGCTACCCATGCTTTCGTTCCTCAGTGTCAGTAATGATCCAGAAAGCTGCCTTCGCAATTGGTATTCTTTCTAATATCTACGAATTTCACCTCTACACTAGAAATTCTGCTTTCCTCTATCAAACTCTAGCTGAAAAGTTTTGATGGCAGTTCCAGAGTTAAGCTCTGGGATTTCACCACCAACTTTTTCAACCACCTACGAACTCTTTAAGCCCAGTAATTCCGAACTACGCTAGGTCCCTTCGTATTACCGCGGCTGCTGGCACGAAGTTAGCCGGACCTTCTTATTCGGGTACAGTCATTTTCTTCCCCGACGAAAGAGCTTTACAACCCAAAGGCCTTCTTCACTCACGCGGCATCGCTGCATCAGAGTTTCCTCCATTGTGCAAGATTCCCTACTGCTGCCTCCCGTAGGAGTTTGGGCCGTGTCTCAGTCCCAATGTGGCTGATCATCCTCTCAAATCAGCTATTGATCACAGTCTTGGTAGGCCATTACCCCACCAACAAACTAATCAAGTGCAGGCTCATCCAATGGTGCATAAAGCTTTCTCCGTAAAGACTTATCCAGTATTAGCACAAGTTTCCTCGTGTTATTCCAGGCCAAAGGGTAGATACCTACATGTTACTCACCCGTCTGCCACTAAGTATTGCTACTTCGTTCGACTTGCATGTATTAGGCGTGCCGCCAGCGTACGTTCTGAGCCATGATCAAACTCTCAAGTTTAAAAACGGCGCACACTAGCTTCCATATAAATTCTAAGAATAAAATTTATATGATGTTGAAGTGTGTACGACAAATTTTTGGTAACCTTAACCGTCCACACTTCTCTTCTTAAATTTTTACTTTTAAAATAGCTAATTGAGCTAAAAAGCCCAATAATCCTCACTTACTTTATTGTTAAACAATATTATTGAGAAAGTTCAGTGCTTATAGGCTAAAATTATGGGAAATCAAGCTTTTAACAATAAAAAAAAAGGTAAAAAGGCCCTATTTTAAAGGGTTTTTTTTGATTTTTTAACAT
>CACOKI010000023.1 GCA_902627735.1 uncultured Pelagibacteraceae bacterium | reverse complement strand
AGTATTTGCAGTTGTTACAAACATTACATCAGATAAATCATAGTCAACCTCTAAGTAATGATCATTAAATGTGGTGTTTTGTTCTGGATCTAAAGCTTCCAATAATGCTGAAGACGGATCTCCTCTATAATCATTACCAATTTTATCAATTTCATCTAATAAAATTAATGGATTTTTAGTACCAGCCTTTTTCATCATCTGAATTATTTTTCCTGGTAAAGAACCAATATAAGTTCTTCTATGACCTCTTATTTCAGCTTCATCTCTCATGCCTCCAACAGACATTCTTACAAATTCTCTATTTGTTGCTTTTGCAATTGATTTTCCTAAAGAGGTTTTTCCAACACCAGGAGGACCAACTAAACATAAAATTGGACCTTTAATTTTTTCCATTCTTTTTTGTACTGCTAAGAACTCAACTATTCTTTCTTTAACTTTTTCTAAACCAAAATGATCTTTGTCAAGAATATTCAATGCTTTAGTTAAATCTATATCCACTTCACTTTTTTTGTACCAAGGTAACTCTGTCATCCAATCCAAATAATTTCTTACTACAGTTGCCTCTGCAGACATTGGGCTCATATTTTTCAACTTTTTAAGTTCTTGCATACATTTTTTTTCAACATCTTTTGGCATTTTTGCTTTAAGTATCGCTTTATTGAGGCTTGAGTTTTCATCTTTTCCATCTTCTATTTCACCTAATTCTTTCTGAATAGCTTTAAGTTGTTCGTTTAAATAATACTCTCTCTGAGTTTTTTCCATTTGAGTTTTAACTCTTCCCCTAATTCTTTTTTCAACACCAATGATGCTTGTCTCATTTTCCATTATTTTTATAATTGCATTCAATCTTTTTTTTACATCAACAGTTTCAAAAATTTGTTGTTTTTCAGAAATTGTCGCTGTTATATGTGAAGCAATATTATCAGCAATCTGCGATGGGTCTTTTAACTGTTTAATTGAATTAACAGTTTCACTTGATATTTTTTTATTTATTGAAGTTAATTTTTCTAACCTTCTCACTGCTGTAACTGCTAAAGGGTATAAATCTTCATCTTTATTTATTAAATCATTATAAATTGAATAATCACAAGAGATAAATTTTTCATTATCTTTAAAATCTAAAATTTTAACCCTTTTTAAACCTTCAACCAAAACTTTTACCGTCCCATCTGGTAATTTTAATAATTGAAGTATATTTCCTTCACATCCATACATAAAAATATCTGTTTTTTTAGGATCATCTATTTCTGAATTTTTTTGAGTAACTAGTATAATTTTTTTATCATTTTTCATTACTTCATTTAATGCCGAGATAGATTTATCTCTCCCAACAAATAAAGGAATAACCATGCTCGGAAATACCACTATGTCTCTGAGTGGTAAAAGTGGGGATGATAATTTTACGTCCATTGATATAAATATGGATATTATTATCTATATTGCAATACCTTTTTCGCCTTTATTATGGATATTAAGCCGCTGACGTTTTGTCTGTCTTAGTTTTATTGTCGCTTTTAGAGTGAACTATGATTGGTTGACTCTGACCCTTTACCGCAGAAGCATCTACGATCACCTCCTCTATGTTGTCTTTACTTGGAAGATCATACATAGTTTTTAATAAGGTGTTTTCTAGAATAGATCTTAATCCCCTCGCTCCAGTTTTCTTTTGAATAGCTTTTTGAGCTATCTCCTTTAAAGCATTTTCTTTAAATGTAAGCTTTGCTCCATCAAGTTTAAATAGTTCCTGATATTGTTTAATCAAAGAATTTTTTGGTTCTTGAAGTATTTTTATTAAAGATTTTTCATCTAAATCTTCTAATGTAGCAATCATAGGTAATCGGCCTATAAATTCAGGTATCAATCCATATTTTAATAAGTCTTCAGGTTCTAAACCTTTCATCCATTCACCAGTTTTTTTATCTTTTATGTTTTTCACATCAGCTCCAAATCCAATGGAACTGCCTTTATCTCTTTGTGAAATAATTTTATCTAAACCCGCGAATGCACCACCGCAAATAAATAAAATATTTGTTGTATCGACTTGTAAAAATTCTTGTTGTGGATGTTTTCTACCACCTTGAGGTGGAACACTTGCAACTGTACCTTCCATTATTTTTAATAAAGCCTGTTGCACTCCCTCACCTGATACATCTCTTGTAATTGAAGGATTTTCAGATTTTCTGCTTATCTTATCAACCTCATCAATATAAACAATTCCCCTTTGAGCTTTTTCAACATTATAGTCTGCTGCTTGCAACAATTTTAAAATTATATTCTCTACGTCTTCACCTACATAACCAGCTTCAGTAAGAGTTGTAGCGTCTGCCATTGTAAATGGAACATCTAAAATTCTAGCTAAAGTTTGAGCTAACAAAGTTTTTCCACAACCTGTTGGACCGACTAAAAGAATATTTGATTTTGCTAGTTCAACATTTTTACTTGTCTTATTTTCATAATTTAATCTTTTATAATGATTGTGCACTGCAACAGATAAAACTTTTTTTGCGTGGTTTTGGCCAATTACATAATCATCTAAAACTGCACAAATTTCCTTCGGAGAAGGTAAGCCATCTTGGTGTTTAACGAAAGTATCTTTACTTTCTTCCTTGATAATATCCATACACAGCTCAACACACTCATCACATATAAAAACTGTAGGCCCAGCTATAAGTTTTCTAACTTCGTGTTGGCTTTTTCCACAGAAGGAACAGTAAAGTATATTTTTATTATTTGTACTCATAAAATTTTAAACGAATCAATAAGTTACTTTATTATAAATGACTCATATAGATCAAGTTTGGAATATTGGTAATTCAACATATGGTATTTTATGATCTTTTTTCCACAACTTCGTCTATTAATCCAAAGGATTTTGCAGACTCAGCAGTCATAAAATTATCTCTTTCCAATGCAGATTTAATTTCATCTACAGTTTTACCGGTATGTTTAGAATAAATTTCATTTAATCTTTTTTTTAAAGACAAAACTTCATTTGCATGAATTTCAATATCTGTAGCTTGGCCTTGAAATCCAGCTGAAGGTTGATGAACCATAATCCTAGAATTTGGTAGAGAAAATCTTTTTCCTTTAGTGCCAGCAGCTAGTAAAAAAGATCCCATAGAAGCTGCCTGTCCAATACATAAAGTTGAAATATTTGGTTTAACATATTGCATTGTATCATAAATACCTAGACCAGCAGTCACTAAGCCTCCCGGACTATTTATATATAAATAGATTTCTTTTTTGGGATCTTCAGCTTCTAAAAATAAAAGTTGGGCTGTTACTAAAGATGCTACATTATCATTTATTTGCCCAGTTAAAAAAATAATTCTTTCTTTTAAAAGTCTAGAATAAATATCGTATGCACGTTCACCCCTATTAGATTGTTCAACAACCATAGGTACTAAATTACTCATATGTTCTGATAAAATTTTACTCATAAGTTGATTCGTTTTACTTATACAACTTGAGATTACTTTTTGCTAACTTTTTTTGTTTTTTTTTGAGTGGTTTTTGATTTAGAAGATTTTGAACTAGTCTTTTTCACTGTTTCTTTTTTGATTTGAGCTTTTTTTGTATCTTTTTCACTTTTGTTCTCATCATTAATCTTCTGTTCCTGATTTTGAGATTGTTTTAAAATTTTTTCTGCTTCATCTTTTGATATTTCTTTTTTGTTACTTTTTGCTTTATCTTTTATATGACTTAAAATTTTTTCTTCATAAACAGTCCCTCTTAAGCTTGCAACCGCTGATGGGTTTTTTTGATAAAAATCCATGACCATTTTTTCTTGGCCTGGCATCATTCTAATTTGTTTTTGAATTTCAGCTTGAAGTTCTTGTTCAGAGACTTTTATATTATTTTTTTCACCTACTTCATTCAATATTAATCCAACTTTTATTCTTTTTTTTGCAACTTCCTCAAAATTTTTTCTACTTTCTTTTGCATCTTTTTCTGACATTCCCTGAGATAAAACCTTAATCTCTTCATCAATTAAATTTTCAGGTATTTCATTCACTTTAAATTTTTCTATTTCTTTTAAAATTTGATTTTTAGTAAGTCGATCTAACGAATTTTTATACTCATCATTGATTTGTTTAGAGATTAATGATTTTAAATCTTTTAAATCTTTAGCGCCTAAATTTTTTGCAAATTCATCGTTGATCTCTACTTTTTCAGGATTTTTTACTGAAATAATCTTGCACTTAAATTGTGCCTTTTTGTTAATTAATTCTTTTTCAGGAAAATTTTCAGGAAGTATAGCATCAACAATCTTCTCATCATCTTTTTTTACTCCAACCAATTGTTTATCAAATCCTTTTAGAAATAAATCTTTCCCTAAAGTAAGTTGAGTATTTTTTCCCTCTCCACCTTTAAAGGGTTTACCATCGATAGAAGCATTGTAATCAAAAATAACTAAATCTCCTTCCTTAGATTTTATTTCTGGTTTTGCTTCTTTAAAATTCGGTTGATTTTTTGCTATGTTATTTATTCTCTTGTCTGTCTCTGTATCTTCTATCTTAACTGAGTATTGATCAAATTTTATATTTTCTATAGCTTTGATATCTACTTTAGGTAACTCAGTTACCGATATAACATATTCTAAATCTTTATCTTCTCCATAAATTTTTAAATCTAACTTTGGTTGTCCAGCGGGTTTAATCTTATTTTCTTCTAATGCTTTTGTTGTTGTTTCTTTAAGTACTTTATCCAAAACTTCACCGTAAACAGCTTTACCAAATTGTCTTTTTAAAACTTCTTTCGGAACTTTTCCTGGTCTGAAGCCTTTTAAATTTACAGAACTTTTTATTTCCTCATATTTTTCATCCATATAAGAATTCATTATTTTCTTATCGATAAAAATTTTTAAATCTTTATTTAAACCTTTTTTATTTTCTACAGTTACTTTCATAAAATATTTAAATGGTAGGGCGAAAAGGACTCGAACCTTCACAGATTGCTCTATCGGTTCCTAAGACCGACGCGTCTACCAATTCCGCCATCGCCCCACAAATTTAGAAGTTTTATATATGATTGAAGCTATTTGTCCAATGAGAATTATAATAAAATTTATGAAATGCAGACTTTTGGGGAGTGATAAGAAAGTTTTGAAGAGTCCTATACATATAAAATTGAAAATGCTATTTTCCATTAAAAAAAGTATAAAATGAATAAATCAACAATTGTAATAATTATTTATATAATAGGTCTTATTTTTGGAGCCTTATTCCTTAAGATATGGAGTGCAGATACAAATATTTATAAAGGTCTACTAGGTTTAGGTTGGACTGCTTTATTTTTAATTGGTTTATTTTTTGCTGATAAACATGAAAAAAGTTAAGTATTTAATAATTTTTTTACTATTTATTTTACCTATTCAAAACTTAAAATCTGAAATAATTATTATGAGTAACTGTGATGATAAACAGGATGAATTTTTAAAGAATGAATATATCCTAAATCTCAATGAATTGGTGATGGTTAGAAATTATGTTTATAAAGAGAAGACTTATCAAAAATATAGATTAACAGATCTTAGTGTAAAAAAATCTAATACCTACGTTAGAAATATTTATGTTGAGAATGAAAAAATATTTACTCATAAACATGGGTATCCACAATTTTATACACAAATACTTTTTGAAAAAGGTAAGCAAGATGTCTTCATGAAAACTGTTTTGAATGATGAGGAGGGAATTTCTAAAATTTCTACCTGTAAAAATGTAGAAAAATTTGACAAAGAAAGTTAATTTTTTTTATTTTTTTTTATAAAATTTACC
>CACOKI010000022.1 GCA_902627735.1 uncultured Pelagibacteraceae bacterium | reverse complement strand
TAAATATTTTTTTGATTAATAATTTCTTTCCAAAAAAAGAAAAAAAAATTATAATTTTCATATCTTTTTTAATTCTTTTTACTGTATTTGTATTATCTTTTTTCAATCCATTATTGTTATATTTGTCAGGGGAATTAAATATATATGGTCATTTTAGTGAAAATTACGATTTATTTTTGAATAAAGTCTCGCCTCGATCATCTGGTATTTCGCGATCATGTTTAATCTTATTTATTATGACTTTTATTTTAGAAAAAATTATAATTAAAAAAGAAATTATCTTTAAACTTTTAAGAATTATATTTTTAACTGTTATATTTCTTTGTCAAAGTAGATTAATTATTTTGACAACTTTTATAAGTTTTTTCTTTATTTATTTTTTTGAAAATAAATTTACTTTAAAAGATATATCTAAATTTTTATTACAATATACATTAATCCCAATAATATTTACTTTTTCAATAATGGATATTCACGCAAATCAAAAATATAAATTGATAAAACAAAAATTGATAAATGAATATACAGGAACTGAAAAGTTAAAAGAAGAAGATATAAAAATTGAAAAAGAATTGCCTATTCGAAACTTTTCGGAGTCAGTTACCTCAGGAAGATTTGAAGATTGGAGAGAAATTTTTAAAAAAATTGAACTTAATTCATTATACATTGGTCTTGGATCTCAAGCTGATAGATATCTAATTAATCAATCTGCATCAAACGGAATAATTTATGCATTGATTTCGTCAGGAATTTTTGGATTTTTGTTCTATACTCTTTTCTTAATCATGATATTAATAAAATTATCAAATATTTTTTTTAATATTAAAAAAAATAATTATTTAGAATTTTATAGTGGATTAATTATTTTAGTAATATTTATAAGATCTCTGTTTGAAACTTCTTATGCTGTCTTTGGTATTGATTTAATTTTAGTTTCAATATTCACAAGTTTTATAAATATTGATAAAGGACAAAAAATTATTTAAATGATTTTCTCTGACCTAATATTAATATTTTTTATATTATTAAATTTATTTATAGTTACTTATTTTCAAAAATTAAAAATTTTTCATTACGTTATAGATAAACCAGACAAAGTTAGAAAATTACATTCCAAACCAACGCCATTAGCTGGTGGTCAGATAATTTGTTTAAATATATTAATTTACTGTGTCTTTGTTTATTTTCACAGAGAGATACTGGAAATTGAAATATTTTTTAAAAATATCAAAAGTTTAAATTTTTTTATGTTGGCTTTTTTTTCTATCTTTTTAATAGGAATTATAGATGATAAAATTGACTTTCAAGCCAATACAAAATTTTTATTATTAGCTATAATAATCACTATTCTTTTGTTATTTGATGATGATTTAGTATTAAATAACATTCGTTTTTCTTTTTTAGAAAGAAGTTTCTCTTTACATTATTTTGATGTGATATTTTCTGTATTGTGTTTTTTAATTTTTTTAAATGCATTCAATATGTTTGATGGAATTAATCTACAAGCAATTTCATACTCTTTATTTATTTTCTTAATTTTAACATTTTTTTTTGTGAACTCATTTATATTAAAAATTTTAATTATTAATTTAGTTACCTTTTCTTATCTAAATTTAAAAAATAAAAGTTTTTTAGGAGACAGTGGTTCACTTTTACTAGGATTCTTAATAAGTTACTTTTTTATTAAACTATATAACTTTAATTACTTTAATTATGCTGATCAAATTACTTTATTTATGCTCATCCCTGGACTAGATTTAATTAGATTATTTATCTCAAGAATTTACAGAAAAAAGAATCCATTAAGTCCTGATAGAAATCATCTTCATCATTTGCTGTTATCAAAATATTCATTTAAATTTTCAATTATTACTATTTTGCTTTTTATAAGTTTTCCTATTTTTTTAGAATACTTTAAAATTAATAATATGTTAACTATTTTACTTACTGCAATTATCTATTTTGCATTAGTTTTTTTTCTAAAAAGAAAAAAAACTACTCTTTAGGATAAATTTCATTTAAATAATAATTACAGTATTTTTCTAATCCTTTTTTAAGCTTAATTTTAGGTTTCCATCCCAATTTTTTAATTTTACTTGAGTCCAATTTTCTCATTTTTACTCCATCAGGATATTTTTTGTTGAAAATAATTTTACCTTTATAGCCAATAATTCTTTTCAACATAAATGCTAATTTATTAATTGAATAATGTTCCCCACCACCAATATTTAAGTAATCACAATCAATTTTTTTAACTATAGTGAAATATATTGCTGATGCTAAATCTTCTACATTTAAAAATTCTCTCTTAACTTTTCCTGAGCCCCAAACTTCTACGTACGGAAGATTATTGATTTTAGCTAAAGTAAATTTTTTAACTAATGCTGGTAGAACATGACTGGACTCTAGATCAAAGTTATCACCTCTTCCATATAAATTTGCTGGCATTAAGGATATAAATTCTTTACTATTTTTCTTTTTTAAATGTTGAGAGTATTTTAAAGATATAATTTTTGCTAAAGCATAACCTTCATTAGTCTCTTCTAGATATGATGAAAGAAGAGCTTTTTCCTTAATTGGTTGTTTATTTTTTTTTGGATATATACAAGCAGAACCCAAATTTATTAATTTTTTAACACCATTTTTAAATGAGGCATTGATAATATTTAATCCAATCATAGAATTTATATATATATAATCTGACTGAAAATTTTTATTGTCTAAAATACCACCGACTTTACCTGCGGCATTAATAACAATATTTGGTTTATTTTTTTTAAACCATTTTTCTACTGACGCTTGATTTGTGAAGTCTAAATCTTTTCTTTTACAATCAATAATTTGATAATTTTTTTTTTTTTTTAAAAAATTATAAATAGATCTTCCGACCATCCCCTCTTGACCAGCAATTAAAACTTTCAATTTCAAAGCTTATATTTTATTTGAGATTTTCTTGTATATTCTAAATCAGCATCCATCATTTCTTTAATTAATTGATAAATATTAGTTTTAGGTTTCCATTTTAATAACTTTTTAGCTTTACTAGCATTACCAATCAAATTATTGACTTCATTTGGTCGGAAGTATTTTCTACTAATCCTAATTATAATCATATTTTTTTTTAGAAATGGATATTTCTTGTAATCAAAACTAACTATTTTTGCGTATTCTTTTAAACCATTTCCATACCACTTAATTTTAATCCTTAAATATTTAAAACATTCGTCTACAAAATATTTAACTGAATATTGTTTTTCTGTTGCAATTACAAAATCATCAGGTTTTTTATATTGTAAAACCTTCCAACACATTTCAACGTAATCTCTAGCATGACCCCAATCTCTTAAAGAATAAATGTTTCCTAAATATAAACACTTATCAAGACCATAAATTATTTTACTTATACCCATAGTAATTTTTCTAGTTACAAAAGTTTCTCCACGTCTTGGTGACTCATGATTAAAAAGAATTCCATTAGAGGCAAATATTTTGTATGACTCTCTATAATTTTTTGTGATCCAATATGCAAATAATTTTGAAGTTGCGTAAGGACTTTTAGGATAAAAACTTGTTTTTTCTGATTGTCTTGACTCTTGAATTTCTCCATAAAGTTCTGAAGTTGATGCTTGATAAAATTTTGTTTTACTTTCCAACCCACAATCATATATTGCATGAAGTAAATTTAAAGTTCCAAGTGAATTAACTTGTGTGGTGTAATTAGGAAGTTGAAAACTAACACCAACATGACTTTGTGCAGCAAGGTTATAAATCTCGTCAGGTTTAATTTTATTAATCAAATCTGTTAGGGAATTTGGATCAAGAAGATCACCGTAATGTAAATAAAATTTATTTTTATAACTTTTATTATCATATATGTGATCAATTCTAGATGTATTAAAGGATGATGATTTTCTTTTAATTCCATGTACTATATATTTTTTTTTAAGCAAGAACTCTGCTAAGTAGGAGCCATCTTGTCCAGTAATTCCAGTGATAAGTGCTTTTTTAAATTTCATAAATTAAACTATATCACTATTATATTAAAAGTTTTATTATGCAATAATTATATAAAATGAAAATTTCAGTTATTACAGTGTCGCTTAATAGTGCTCAAACAATAAGAGATACTTTAAATTCTGTTTTTTCTCAAACTTATAAAAACATTGAACACATAATAGTTGATGGTGGATCAAAAGATGGGACATTATCTATATTAAAGAATTACACAAATAAAAGAAAAAAAATTTTTATAAAAAAAAATTATGGTATCTATAAATCTATCAATTTTGCGATTAAAGAGTCCTCGGGAAAATTTATATGTATTTTAAATTCAGACGATATATTTCAATCAAATAAAATAATAGAGAATCTTGTTAATGAAATTTCTAAAAATAAAAATATTGAAATTTTTTTGGGTAACGTAGCTTATTTTGATAATTCAGATTACTATAATATAACTAGATTTTATTCAGCAGTCGGTTTTAAAGGCTGGAAAATGAAATTTGGATTAATGCCACCTCATCCAGCGTCTTTAATTAAGAAGAATATCTATATGAAATATGGTCTTTACAAAGAAAATTTTAAAATTGCAGCAGATTTCGAGTTATTCTTGAGATTATTTCTTATAGAAAAAATAAAATTTAAAATAATAAATTCCACTATCGTAAGAATGAGATCAGGTGGTATTTCAGGAAAAAATTTTAAAAGTTATTGGATTTCTACGATTGAAATTTTAAAATCTTTCCAGATAAACAATCTTAAAACTAATATACTTTTCATTATTATGCGTATTCCTGCAAAAATAAATCAATTATTTATTTATAACAAAAATAAGATAAATAAATCTTTTAGATTGTTCAAATTATTATATGAAAATGAGTATTATCAAAAAAATAGCTTTAAAATTTTAGATAAAACTGAAGATGTTCCATTTCATAAAAATTTTATTTTATCTGGCATGAACTTAGCGTTTTTAGGTTATTTCGCAAATAAAGAACTTTCTACAGAAAAAATTTTATTTCATTGGCCAGATGGTATTTGGTTAAAAAAACATATTGATATTGAAAAAATACCTGGAAGGGAATTATTAAAAAATTTAGAGATTCCAAAACAAATAAATAAGATTCTTGTACTTGGAAATTTATCGGAATACTCAAAAAAATTTTTAGAAAAAAAGTTTAAATTAAAAGTTTTGAATCATAAGCTACCTTTTGGTCCAATTAATAAAATAATCAAATCAAAAATAAAACTATCTGATAATACTCTTACGTTAATAACTCTTCCAACACCTAAACAAGAAAAGTTAGCGATCCACTTATCAAAAAAAAATTCAAAATATAAAATAATTTGTATTGGTGCATCAGTAGCAATTGCATCAGGTGAGGAAAAACAAGTGCCAAATATATTAAAAAATTATGAATTTTTATGGAGACTTAAAAATGATTTTTTTAGACGATCAAAAAGAATTATTGAAACTTTTTATTATTATTTAAAAGGAAAATATATTAATAAAGCTTTTCATAAAACAAGATTTATAAAAATTGACTAAAAAAAGATTATTTGTTTGGACCTGTGATTATTCAGAAAATTCTGGAGAGGGAAAGCTAGCGAGATTATTTATCAGTTATTTAAATCATAAAAAAAAATATATTCTCAAATTT
This sequence comes from uncultured Pelagibacteraceae bacterium, assembly GCA_902627735.1. Taxonomy (GTDB): domain Bacteria; phylum Pseudomonadota; class Alphaproteobacteria; order Pelagibacterales; family Pelagibacteraceae; genus Pelagibacter. The sequence goes on along the minus strand of CACOKI010000022.1, from coordinate 266 downwards.
AATCAAAGAAAAATATTAAAATTTAAATATTTATCTACATTATTAGGTATAATTTATTGTTGGAATAAATATTTTAAAAATCAAAAAGTTTGTTATTTAAACTACCTTCCTTTTTGGAACTTTATCATTTTTATTTTTTTACCACCAAAAACAATTTTAGGACCAATAACGGGTGGAGCAAACTTTTCTAAATCAAATTTATTCAGCTTAATTCTCAGAGGTTTTGTTTTTCCATTTTTTTATAAAATAAGTGAATTTTTTTTAAA
>CACOKI010000021.1 GCA_902627735.1 uncultured Pelagibacteraceae bacterium | reverse complement strand
GACTCTTGAAGCATACGTTTTTCATTTCTAACAATAATATCTGGAGCTTTAAGATCCATTAATCTTTTTAGACGATTATTTCTATTTATTACTCTTCGATAGAGATCATTTAGATCCGAAGTTGCAAACCTTCCTCCATCTAATGGGACTAAAGGTCTTAATTCAGGTGGAATAACAGGTATAACAGTTAAAATCATCCATTCTGGTTTTTGACCAGTTTCAATAAATGACTCTATTAGTTTCAATCTTTTAATAGCTCTCTCTTCGTTTACTTTAGATTTTGTCTCTTTAATGTAAGTACTTAAAACTTTTCTCTCATTTTCTAGATCTAGATTTTTTAACATTTCAAGAACTGCTTCAGCACCAATTCCAGCTGTAAAAGCCTCTTCACCATATTCATCTTGATATTTAGCCAATTCTTCTTCATTTAAAAGTTGGTTCTTTTTTAAACCCGTTAATCCAGGTTCAATAACTATAAAATTTTCAAAATACAAAACTCTCTCAATTTCTTTTAGTTTCATATCGACTGCTAATGCAATTCTACTAGGAAGAGATTTTAAAAACCAAATATGAGCAACTGGGGTAGCTAAAATTATATGGCCCATTCTTTCTCTTCTCACATTTGATTTAGTAACCTCAACTCCACATTTCTCACAAATTATACCCCTGAATTTCATTCTTTTATATTTTCCACACAAACACTCGTAATCTTTTATTGGGCCAAAAATCCTTGCACAAAAAAGACCATCCTTTTCTGGTCTAAAAGTACGATAATTTATAGTTTCAGGTTTCTTTATTTCTCCATAAGTCCAAGATTTTATTTTTTCAGGACTGGCCAATGATATCTTAATACTATTAAAATTTTGAGATTCTGATATCTCACTGTTTTTAAATAAATCTGTTAATTCTTTTTTCATTACTAACTTAGCTCCACATTTAGTGCCAAAGATTTTATTTCTTTCACGAGCACATTGAAAGACTCTGGTATACCTGACTCAAAGTTTTCTTCACCCTTAACTATTGTTTCGTATACTTTAACTCTTCCAGCAACATCATCAGATTTTACTGTTAATATTTCTTGTAAAGTATAAGAAGCTCCATAAGCTTCAAGAGCCCATACTTCCATTTCACCGAATCTTTGACCTCCTAATTGAGCCTTTCCTCCTAATGGTTGTTGAGTCACCAAACTATATGGACCAGTTGATCTAGCATGAATTTTATCCTCAACTAAATGATGAAGTTTAAGCATATAAATAATTCCAACGGTTACAGGTCTATCAAATTTTTCTCCTGTTCTACCATCCCATAAATATGTCTGACCTGAATTAGGTAATTCAGCTAATTCTAGCATTTCAGTTACATTTTTTTCTTTAGCACCATCAAAAACTGGAGTTGATATTGCAATACCATTCTGTAAATTTTCACATAAATCTTTAAACTCGTTCTTACTTAATTTATCTACTTTATCTTTAAAGATTTCTTCTCCATAAACTGATTTTAAAAAATTTGCTATTTTCTCAGTTTTTTCAATTTTTTTATTATTTTCATTAATCAAATTTTTTACTTTTTCACCAAATTCTTTACATGCCCAACCTAGGTGAGTTTCTAAAATTTGACCAACATTCATTCTGCTTGGGACTCCTAGTGGGTTCAAAACGATATCTACTGGTCGTCCATCTTCTCTATAAGGCATATCTTCAACAGGAACAATTTTACTAACTACACCTTTGTTTCCATGTCTTCCAGACATCTTATCTCCGGGTCTTAATCTTCTTTTTATAGCAACAAAAACTTTGACCATTTTCATAACACTCGGAAGTAAATCGTCACCACTTCTGATTTTTAAAACTTTGTCCTCAAATCTTTCGATGATATCTTGTTTTGCTTTATTAAATTGATCTTTCAGTTGCTCTAGAGCAGTATCCTCTTTTGCTTTACCAATATTTATTTTAAACAATTCGTTTATAGTTAATTGATTTATAACTTCAAAATTTAATTTTGATCCTGCTTCAATATTTTTCAATTTTTTTGATAAAGAAGCTCCAGATAAAATTTGGGCTGCTCTCTGTTTAATACTTCTCTCTAAAATTTCCTCTTCGACGATCTTATCTTGTTGAACTTGTTCAATTTCAGCTCTTTCTATAGTTATAGATCTCTCGTCTTTTTCAATTCCATGTCTATTAAAAACTCTAACATCGACAACTGTTCCACTACTACCTCTAGACATTCTCAAAGATGTATCTGTAACATCTATTGCTTTTTCTCCAAAAATAGATCTTAGTAATTTCTCTTCTGGTCCTGAAGCAGAATCACCTTTTGGAGTTACTTTTCCAACTAAAATATCTCCAGCATTCACCTCTGCACCAATATAAACTATACCTGACTCATCTAAGTTTTTTAAAGCTTCCTCATTTACATTGGGAATATCTCTTGTAATTTCTTCTTCTCCGAGTTTTGTGTCTCTAGCCATTATCTCATATTCAACAATATGAACCGATGTAAAAACATCATCAGTCACACATCTCTCTGAAATTAATATAGAATCCTCAAAATTATATCCTTGCCACGGCATAAAGGCTACAGTAACGTTTTTTCCTAAAGCTAATTCACCTAATTTAGTAGATGGACCATCTGCAATTATGTCGCCTGATTTAACTTTATCACCAACTGTTACCAATGGTCTTTGATTAATACATGTATTTTGGTTTGATCTTTTAAATTTTTGAAGATTATAAATATCTACTCCCGATTTGGTAAAATCGGTGTCTTCAGTTACTTTTATTACAATTCTTTTACCATCAATTTTATCAACTATACCATCTCTTTTTGCTACTATTGTTACGCCTGAATCTAAAGCCACATCACTTTCTATGCCAGTTCCAACTAATGGTGATTCTGGTTTTAATAATGGTACAGCTTGCCTCATCATATTTGATCCCATTAACGCTCTATTTGCATCATCATTTTCTAGAAAAGGTATCAATGATGCAGCAACTGAAACTAATTGTTTTGGAGAAACGTCTATATAATCAATCGTATCAGGTTTGGCTAAAAGAAAATTTAAATTTTGTCGACAAGAAACTAAATCCTCAATAATTTTTCCATTTTTATCAATTTTAGTATTTGCCTGAGCAATAGTAAATTTCGTTTCTTCCATTGCTGATAAATATTCTACATTATCCTGTACTACTCCATTTTTGACTCTTTTATAGGGACTTTCGATAAAACCGTATTTATTTATTTTAGCATAAGTTGATAAGCTATTAATAAGACCAATATTTGGTCCCTCAGGAGTTTCTATCGGACAAATTCTTCCATAATGAGTTGGGTGTACATCTCTTACCTCAAATCCAGCTCTCTCTCGAGTTAACCCACCTGGTCCTAAAGCTGAGACTCTCCTTTTGTGAGTGATTTCGGATAAAGGGTTAGTTTGATCCATGAATTGTGAGAGTTGGGAACTTGCAAAAAAATCTTTTAATGAAACTGTCAATGGCTTAGCATTAATTAAATCCTGAGGCATTGCAGACTCAACATCTAAAGTTGTCATCTTCTCTTTAATTGCTCTTTCCATTCTGTAAACACCTATACGTGCTTGATTTTCTACTAATTCACCAACTGACCTTACTCTTCTATTGCCGAGATGGTCTATATCATCAACTTCATCTTTTCCATCTCTTAGATCTAACATTTTATGAATAATTGCAATCACATCGTCATTTCTTAAAATTGTAATTTTATCTGAACATTCTAAATCTAATCTTGAGTTCATTTTCACTCTTCCAACATCAGATAAGTCATATCTTTCAGAGCTAAAAAACAAATTGCTAAAAATTTGAGTTGCTATTTCAATAGTTGGAGGTTCTCCTGGTCTTAACATCTTGTAAATTTCTGTAATAGCTTCATCCTTAGTATTGTTTTTATCATTAAGAATAGTTGTTAATAAATAGGGTCCTTTGTTTATAGAATTGGTAACTGATATTTGAATTGAATGAATATTTGCATCTAAAATTTTTTGAACTACAGTTTCATTTAACTCAGTTCCAATTTTGAAAATATCTCCCTCTTCTTCACTAATTTTAATATCATTGTGAAGAAATTTTCCATAAATTGATTCTTTTGAAACTAAGATATCTTTCAAACCACCATCTGCAATTTTTTTTGCATAAAGATAATTAATTTTTTCTCCAAGTTTGATTACGATCTTACCATTTTTAGCATCTATTACTTCCTCGGAAAAATTTTTTGCTTTATAGTTTTCGGGATTAAATTTAGTCTTCCATTTATTTGAATTAGTGTCAAAAACGTACTTTTCACTTTCATAAAATTCGTTTGTGATTTCAGGTTTAGAATATCCCAAGGCAAGCAGTAATGTTGAAGCTAAAATTTTTTTCTTTCTATCTATTTTAAAATATAATAAGTCCTTAACATCATATTCAAAGTCCAGCCAAGATCCTCTATTTGGAATAACTCTGCAATTAAATAATAATTTACCGCTTGCATGTGTTTTTCCTTTATCATGATCAAAAAAGACACCAGGACTTCTATGCATTTGATTTACAACAACTCTTTGGACACCGTTTGTGATAAATGTTCCACTATTTGTCATCATTGGAACTTCACCCATATAAACTTCTTGCTCTTTAGCTGACAGAATGTCTTTAGTATTATTTTCCTGATTAATTTCATATACCACTAACCTTAATGTACATTTTAGTGCTGATGAATAAGTTAAACCCCTAGCTATGCATTCCTCTACATCAAATTTTGGTTTCTCCAATCTATAAGATACATACTCTAATGTTGCTTTGTCATTTAGATCTTCAATTGGAAAAATACTTTTAAACACTCTATCAAAACCTTTTGTTAATTCTCCAGCTTCAGGATTTAAATGAGTAAGTTCCTTGTAGGAATTTTTTTGAACTTCAATAAGATTAGGTATGGATAAACTTTCTTTAAGTTTACCAAAGTTTTTTCTAATATTCTTTTTCTCAGTAAAAGATATTTGCATCTATGTAATAATACTGATTAAAAAAATTAATCAGTATTTGTAAAATCCTTATTAATTTATTTAAGTTCTACTTTTGCGCCTGCAGCTTCTAACTTAGCTTTTATCTCTTCAGCTTCTTTTTTTGGAACACCAGCTTTAACTTCTTTAGGTGCACCTTCAACTAAATCTTTAGCTTCTTTTAATCCTAATGAAGTAGCCGCTCTCACTTCTTTAATAACGTTAATTTTTTTGTCTCCTGCAGAAACTAACATAATCGTAAAGTCATCTTTTTCTTCTGCTGCTGCTGCACCACCTGCTGCTGCTGGTGCTGCTGCTGCCATAGGTGTTACTCCCCATTTTTCTTCTAATTGTTTTGAAAGCTCAGCTGCTTCAGCAACTGTTAAGCTTGATAAATCTTCAATAATTTTATTTAGGTCAGGCATATATTTACTCTTTAGGTTGTGTTTCAGAATTTTCTGGAGGTAAACTACTCATTTTTTCTGATCGTGCAAGCAAAATACTGATTAATTTTGATGCAGAAGCATTCAAAATACCCACTATATTAGCTCTCGCTTCGTCTAAAGTAGGTAAATTTGCGACATTCATGACGCCTGCTTGATCTAAAACCTCATTATTCATCATTCCACCAATTAATTTTAGATTCTCATTATCTTTAGCAAATTTCGATAAAATCCTTGCTGACATAATAGCATCCTCTCCAAAGGCTACAGCTGTTGGTCCAGTAAATAAATTTGAAAGATCTTTACATTTAGTTTTTTCCAGTGCTAATTTTGTTATTCTATTTTTCGTTATTTTAAAAATGATACCATGTTCTCTCATTTTTGATCTTAAATCATCAAGTTGTGTCATCGTTAATCCTTGATAATGAGTGACCATTATGGCTTTACTATTTTCAAACTGATTAGTCATCTCAGTAATATAGTTTTTCTTTTGGTCTTTATTCATCATAACTAAATACTCTTCCCAATTTTAAGTTTATAAGAAACACCCATTGTTGATGTAATAAATGCAGACTTAATTAAATCACCCTTAATAGTATTATTTGATTTTTCTTTTTCTAAAGTTTCTAATATTGCATTAAAATTTTTTATAAGCTTATCATCACTAAAAGATTTTTTTCCAATGCTGACACCAATATTTCCATCTTTATCATTTCTTACTTCTGCTTGTCCAGATTTAGCATCAGTAACAGCTTGTTTAAGATTTTCAGTTACTGATCCTAATTTTGGATTTGGCATTAAACCTTTTGGACCTAAAACTTTACCAAGTTTTGATAATTTGATCATCATTTTTGGTGTAGAAATTAATTTTTCAAAGTTCAATTCACCATTTTTTATTCTTTCTATGAA
>CACOKI010000020.1 GCA_902627735.1 uncultured Pelagibacteraceae bacterium | reverse complement strand
TTTTCTTCTTAGCTTTTTTCTTCTTAGCTGCTTTTTTCTTCTTAACTACTTTTTTCTTTTTCTTAACCTTTTTAACTACTTTTTTCTTCTTTTTAGGTTTCGGTTTTTTCTTCACAGCTTTTTTCTTTTTAGCTGGTTTTTTCTTCACAGCTTTTTTCTTGGTAGCTTTTTTCTTTGTAGCTTTTTTCTTAGTAGCTTTTTTCTTTGTAGCTTTTTTCTTAGTAGCTTTTTTCTTTGTAGCTTTTTTCTTAGTAGCTTTTTTCTTAGTTTCTTTTTTCTTAGTTGCTTTTTTCTTTGTAGCTTTTTTCTTAGTAGCTTTTTTCTTTGTAGCTTTTTTCTTAGTAGCTTTTTTCTTTGTAGCTTTTTTCTTAGTAGCTTTTTTCTTTGTAGCTTTTTTCTTGGTAGCTTTTTTCTTTGTAGCTTTTTTCTTAGTAGCTTTTTTCTTTGTAGCTTTTTTCTTAGTAGCTTTTTTCTTTGTAGCTTTTTTCTTAGTAGCTTTTTTCTTAGTTTCTTTTTTCTTAGTTACTTTTTTCTTTTTACCTTTTTTATTTTTTGCTTTAGCTTTTTTCTTTTTACCTTTTTTATTTTCAGTTTTTTTAGCTTTTTTCTTCTTAGCTTTCTCTGCTTTAGCTTTTTTCTTTTTCTCAGCTCTGTCTTTTTTTATAGCAACTTTTTTCTCTTTATCTTTTTTAATATTCTCTTTTATTATCGTTTTAATTTCTTCTTTTTCAAATCCTAAAGCTTTTAATTCTTTTTTAAGTTGTTTTCTTATTTGTTTTCTTTCAGACTTAGTTTCATCAGGCGAAAGTTTTGCAACTCTTAAAGCTTTCATCTTTTTATTAAACTTCTTTAACTGATTTTTTGAAATTTTCTTAGCTTGACCCGGAGCTTTCCCTTTAGTCATTGAAGTCATGCTATAAGGATTATCTAATAAAGTTCTTCCAAAACTATTTCCTACAAGAACAGCACCTGGTCTCATACCTAAAGTATTATTTTTACCCGGACCGATTAATAAAGTATCTGTTTTTCCTTTTGAAACTATAGTTTGAAATTCAGTTCCTCTAGAACCTAATGTTCCTTCTGGAACTTCTACTGTTAAGCTATCAGGATTTTTTTTACTAATTAAACCTGAAATAACTTTTAAACTTCCTTGTTTAACACTTGCAACAATTTTTCCATCGTTAGTAGCTGGATCAAATACAAAAGTATCCATAACAACTTCTGAGTCTTCACCAATTGTAAATGTTGATTGATCTAATAATAAAATTTGTGTTCCTGAACCTGCAGCAGCGTAAATTGTTTCATTAAGATAAATTTTATCACCCGCTTTTAATTCTCTTGTTTCAGTTTTTACTGTTCCAGAGATAGCTCCAACTATTCCAACAAGTTGTTTTTCAATAGACAGCTCTTCTTGTGCTTTTGCACTGAAACTAACTAAAAGTAGAAATCCTACAACTGTTGATATAATTTTTTTCATTAAGAGGAAACTAACAAATTCTTGGAAAAAAGAAAATTAAAAAACTCATATTGATCACTGAATTTATAAGGTTTTTAGGGGAAAAATTAAAAAAATTTTGTTTTGATTAAAACTTAATTTAAGCTGAAAGATCTAGAGAAACTTAAAGAAAAAGAATCAGCAATATAATCATAATTCAATATATTTGCTTCTGAGATAACTTTTTCATAGGACAAATTAATGAACAAACTTCTATTAGGATCAATAGCTGGAAAAATATCACCTATCGCTTTTGTAAGCATTACATCAAAAGTATTAGTAACATCTGATCTAATTCTATCTGAAGATACTGTCGTGTCAGGTTTTTTATAATCATTAAAACTATATGAATTTGAAACAGCTATGTATGCCCAAGGAAAAGCAAAATTTAAGCCAAAACCTACATCATAAGTTTCGTAATCATTTCCTGCATCTACTTTTGCATCACTGTCACTATAGCCTAAGCTTATATTTGTTGTGATTAATTCATTAAAAATAAAGTCATGTGCCAGCGTAAAACTGTGTCCTATAGCATTTGTTTCATCAGCAGTAGTGTCAGTAGAATTATGATTTCCTTTGGAATCTGAAAAAGCATAACCGTAACTTATTGAATTTCTCTCACCAACTGAAAAGAAGCTTCCGATACCATACATAAATGAAAAACTATCTGCATCTGTTTGATAATCAGATTTGCTTAACATTAAATATGGACTAACACTTTGTCCTAAAAAAACACTATCTAAACCTAGCGTTAACCCATAACTTTGATAATCATCATCAGTTTCTTGATATTGTTCTGATAAACTATGAGACACATTTATTAAAAAAGATGACTCTTCACCAATCGGTCTTGTTGCTGTTAAACCAATTCCACCACTTAATGTTCTATCGTGTTTTGCAGAATTAAAACCGACAACACTATCAGAATCACTTTTCGTTCTTGTCTTTGAAACGCTATTAACATTATCACTAAAAACTGAACCTGCAGAAATATCAGCTGCAAAAGTCCACAATCCTGGTTCTCTGTCTTTTAACTCTAATTCAATTTCTTGCAATGTTTCTAAATCCTCTGGACTTAAATCTCTTCTTAATTTCATCTCTTCAATTATCGTATTAGCTTTTTCTGGTGAATCGACTTGAACAAGAACAGATAATAAATAAAGTTTTATTTCAGTATTATCTGGATACAACATGTTCATTCTCTCAAGTGTTGAAATAGTTTGTTTAAAGTTACCCATCTTTCCTTGTTGTTGGGCATATTTAATATTTAAATCTAGATCATTAGGATTTTGTAAAATTTGCATGTAAGTAATATTTTTTTCTGATGAATACACTGAAGTCATCATCAGCAAAAAAAACCATACCACTAATAGTTTTAATTTACTTAAATTAAAAATCATAAAGGTGGAAGATATTGTGAATCTATTATTTTTCAATTGTTAAATTGCTTAAAAAGTTATTATTTTACAATACTAATTTATTTTGGATTAAAAAATTATTAGTAATTTTAACACTCGTCGCTTTCTTGAAGTTCTCCTTGTCGAGGCATAGTAAGAGTGCATTCTCCTTTTACTGCAACTACATTAAAACTGCTACTACCGTCCTCTTCCGTAGTTGACTCTATGCACATTTCATATCTTATATCATCAGCTATAATATCATCACCTCCAAACAAGGCCCCATTGATTTCATCGCTAGATGATCCATCCTCTAAACTTTCTGTGCTGCAACCATTAATATAATAACTTGAAGAATTCGAGTACTCTTCAGTTTGTGCAAGCATAATTTGTTTCATTATATTGATTGCAGATTTTTTTTGTGCTCCAGAAACATATCCGTTGTAAGACAATGTTCCAACAGCTGATAAAATACCTAAAATAGCAACAACAACAAGAAGCTCGACCAGGGAAAAACCTGGTGAGCTTCTAATTTTTTTTTGAATTACTTTCAACCTAGATGTTTTAGTCTAGCTTAACAGCGTTTTCTAAAGAAACTTCTGCTGCTGTATCTTTATCTGTATCATCTTCGTCAGTAGCCTCATACTGTGTTGTAACAGTTATTTCAGTGTTACCTGCTTTAGTCATTACTGTATAGCCTACTCCAGATGCTGCACCTTCTGCACCACCATCAACAACTGCATCATTTGCAGGTGCAGCTGGATTTTTAAAATCAGCTAAAGCTAACTCAGCTGCTTCAATCGCAGGTGTCGCTCTATCAGTAACAGTAGCCGCAACATCATCGCAATCTAAATTACTATCCATTGCTTCACTGGCACCAGTGTTACATTTTTGAATTTCAGCAGCTATGTATTTAACTACTGATGCATGATTTGATTTAGCAGCACCAATTTGTGCACTTGTTGTATAACCATTATAGGCAACAACTCCTACGGCTGCTAAGATACCAATTATAGCTACAACAACTAATAGCTCAATTAGTGTAAAACCTTTGTTATTTTTCATATGTTCCTCTTATAAATTAATTTATATGCAAAAATGTATAATAATTCTTAATGATGTAAACTGAAAAAAACACTTATTTTATATTAAAATAGTGGAAGTTGCTCATAATGGGTTTAATTTTATGGTATTTTTTGTTATTAGCTAAAATATAAAGAGTATATTTATGAAATATAAAGTCACCGAAGATAATAATGTAAGCACAGTTTTTTTAAATGGTGAAATTGATATGGAAATAGCAGACAGTGTAAGAGAAGTAGTTTTTCCATTAATTGATGCGGGCAAAGAAGTTCATTTAAATTTAAAAGATGTTCAATACATGGATTCTTCGGGTATATCTGTGATTATAGAGAGTAATCAAAGGGCAAAAACTAAAAATACTAAAGTTGAGCTTAAAGAAGTTAGTCAACCCGTAGAAAAAGTTTTAGCAATGGCAAGGAAATTTTTATGACATATAAAGTTACAGAAGAAGGTGATACTAGCACCGTTTTTTTAGATGGTGAAATAGATATGGATAAAACTGAAGGTGCAAAAGAAGTTATCTTCCCATTAATTGATGCAGGAAAAAATGTTAATTTGAATTTAAGCAACGTTCAATACATGGACTCTTCGGGGATCTCGGTTTTAATTGAAAGTCATCAAAAAGCATTAGAGAAAGGAACAAAACTTATTGTTAAAGATGTAAGTAAATCTGTTCTAAAAGTAATCATGATGGCTAAATTAGAGCAAATATTAAATTTGGAATAAATTTTTTTATGAGTGGATCATCTACAGCTCAAATAAATCATAACGAAAAAAAAGCATTTTTGGTAAAAACTTCTAGCTTAAAAGATGTAAGAACTTTTTGTAGAGAAGTATTTGAAAAACTTGAAATCGACCCAAGCCTTAAAGATGAATTAGTTTTAGCGATCGCAGAAGCTGCGCAAAATATTGTTAAACATGCCTATAAAGATAAACCTGACTCAAATGATATTATGGTTGTTGAAGTTAGTTGTATGAATAATGAATTGAAAATTGCTTTTTATGATAGAGGAACTCCAGTAGATCCTCAAAAAGTTAAACATCGAGAATTAGATAATGTTAAACCAGGTGGTTTAGGAACTTTTTTTATTCAAGAAATAATGGATGCTGTTGAATTTAAAGATGGAAAAAAACCTTGGATCAACCATTTAGTTTTAACCAAACAATTGTAGATTAACCGATTAATGCACCAACGTTAAATATTGGTGAATACATCGCTATCATTAATCCACCAATCATTACACCCATAAATACAATCATGATAGGTTCTATTAAACTAGACATGTTATCTACTGTTGTATCAAACTCTTCTTCATAATACATTGCAACAGAATTGAACATCTCATCTAATTGACCTGTTTGTTCTCCAACAGAAATTAATTGGCTAAAAGTTGGTGGGAATAATGGTTCTTTTAAAAAAAGTTTTGTAAGTGTGTCTCCTGAAAAAACTCCTTTTTTTACATTTTCAATTGCATCAGTTATAACATCATTATTACTGACAGATTTTGCAATCTCTAAACTTTCAAGAAGATTAACACCTGCTGCACTTAAATTACCTAATATAAGTGATATTCTAGCTAACATTGATTTTAAAATCATTTCACCGAACACTGGAAGTTTTAAGACTTGTTGATGCCATCTAAAACGTAGAGCAGCGTTTTTCTTTATCACGTATCTAAAACCTAATACAAGACCTATTCCACCAAATAAAATTATTTTTCCACCAGTCCCTCTTAAAAAATCGCTCATTGCCATAATTGTTGCTGTTGCAGCAGGAAGGTCCAAACCCATACCCTCATACATTTTAGCAAAAACTGGAACCACTTTAACTAACATGAACGCACTTACAGTGATAGCAACTGTAAACATAATCATTGGATACATAAGTGCAGATTTTATCTTTTTTTTAATTTTTTCTTTTTTTTCTAATGAGTCGACAATTTTCAGTAAAAATACATCTAATTTACCACTGGCTTCACCAGCTTTAATTAAATTTATATAGACATTGTCAAATTGATCAGGAAACTTTTCAAAACACTTTGATAAACTCACACCACCTTCAAGGCTTTTTCGAATGTCTTCGACAATCTCTTTAATTCCATCATTTTCAAGTTGATCCCTTAACATGGCAAGAACTTGTAATATTGGTAATCCAGCCTTAACCATTGTCGCAAATTGCTTAGAAAATATTAAAACATCCTCAACTTTAGGCTTTTTTTTCCTATTAAATAAAGAAAAGCTACTTTTCTTTTTGTTTGTATCAGCTTTTTTTTTCTTAGATTTAATAATATTTGTAATGATTATTTTCTTCTCTTTTAAAAGATGTGAAGCCTCATCAATATTCAACGCTTCGATATCACCTTCAACGTACTTCCCGTCCGTAATACCTTTGTATGTGAAAGCTTCCATTTATTATTCGACCGAAAGAACTCTTTCGTATTCTCTAAAATTTAGATCTCCTGATGCAATTAGTCTTCGACCCATATCTTGCATTTGTTGGAAACCTTCTTTTACAGCAATCTCTCTAAGTTCTGGAGTTGTTGCTTGTCTAAGTATTGCTTCTTTGATTGGTTTTGAAACCACTAAAATTTCGTAAATACCTTGTCTACCTTTATAACCTGTGTTGCTGCATTTCGCACAACCTTTTCCTTTTAAAGCTTTTACTCTAGATGCAAGCTCTGCTGAGAAACCTAAATCTTGTAGAACTTTTGGAGTAACATCTTCATCTGGAATTTTACACTCTTTACAATTCTTTCTAGCTAATCGTTGCGCAACAACTAATTGAGTTGCAGCACTTATCAGATAATCTGGTGTTCCCATATTTTGTAATCTAGTAATTGTACTTGGGGCGTCATTCGTGTGAAGTGTACTAAATACTAAGTGACCTGTAAGTGCAGCTTTCAAACCAATATCAACAGTTTCTTTATCTCGCATCTCTCCAACTAATATTATTTCAGGGTCTTGTCTTAAAAAAGATCTGAGTGCTGAGGCAAATGTTAAACCAATATGATCTTTAATTTGAACCTGTCCCACTCCATCTAGTTCATATTCAACTGGATCTTCAGCAGTTAAAATATTTAAATGAGGTTTGCTAACTTCTTTTAATATACTGTATAGCGTTGTTGATTTTCCTGAACCAGTTGGTCCCGTAACCAAAATTAGTCCTTGTGTTGAATGAATGGCTTTTCTCAAACTCTTAAGATCTTGATCTTCAAAATTTAATTGCTCAAGGGTAATATCACCTGCATCTTTGTTAAGGATACGCATTACAATTCTTTCATTGTTTGCTGTAGGCAATATAGATA
>CACOKI010000019.1 GCA_902627735.1 uncultured Pelagibacteraceae bacterium | reverse complement strand
TTTATATTATTGTTTTTAAAAAATTCACCAATATATTTAGCTTGTATTTTTCCTTCCTCACTAAGATTTCTTTGAGTAGAACAATCGTTTAAATTGAAATTACTTGGGTCACCACTTCCAGGTGCATATGCATGCCTGATAAATATTAATTTTCCACCTTCCTCAAGTTTATTAATTAATTTTTTGTTTAAATCTGCTTTAACTGAAGAGGTTAAAGATATAAATATAATTAAAAAGAATCTTATAAATTTCATATATGGATATTAGATTAGGTAATTTAAACAAAACAATAGTTAATTGCAAAAAATGTCCAAGACTTGTCAAATTTGTTCAAAAAGTTAGTACAGAAAAAAGAAAACAAAATATGAATGAGGAATACTGGGGTAAACCTGTTCCTGGTTTCGGAAATTTAAATTCAAAATTAGCGATTATTGGGCTTGCTCCTGCTGCGCATGGTGGCACAAGAACAGGAAGAGCTTTTACAGGAGATAAATCAGGAGATTTTTTGTTTAAATGTTTATATGAAGTAGGTATTTCAAATTATCCTTACTCAAAAAATTTAAATGATAATTTAAATTTAAAATCCACTTACATTACCAATATACTGAAATGTGTTCCTCCTGAAGATAAACCTTTGAGTAATGAGATTTCAAATTGTTCCAATTTTTTTGATGAAGAAATATTATCTTTAAAAAAACTTAAAGTGATTGTTACATTAGGTAAAGTTGCTTTTGATAATTGTATAAAATTATATAAACAAAAATTTAATCTAAAACAAAAATTTATTTTCAAACATGGTAGATCTCAGTTATTACCTAATGGTATAATAATTTTATCTAGTTATCATCCGAGTCCGAGAAATGTTAACACTAAACTTATCTCAAATAAAATGATGATAGATTTATTTAAAAAAGCAAAAAAACTAGCTAAGTTTTAATCGTATCACAAAAATAAGGTTTAAATTTTGAGTAAATTTCATCTGGAATTTTTACAGGTTTTCCATCATGATTTACAAAAACTAAATGAACTTGAGCCTCTACAATGATTTCTTCTCCCTTGGTAATTATTTGATTCATAAAAAATGAAGTTTTGGTAATTGATTTTACAAAAGATCTTACCGTCAATTCATCTTCTAAATGAGCTGATTTTTTATATTCAATATTGCATGATTTAACAATTATTAATGAATTGAATTGATCTTGAACTATCTTGTTACTGAAACCTATTGAAAATAAAGCTTCAGTTCTTGCCCTTTCTAAATATTTTAAATAATTAGCATAGTAAACCACTCCACCGGAGTCAGTATCTTCATAATAAACTTTTAATTTGTGAAAGAAATTTTCATGCATTTAGGGAGATTATATCAAATAAAAAACTACTTTGCTGAAAAATAAATATTTTGAAAATAAGCAATTGCTTTCATCTTAGAATTGTCAGTATCCGACATAATTGCTAGTCCATCAAGCTCATTTACATCTAGGTCATGAAACTTTTTAAAATCTTCTTTAACATTAGCTTTTACAGTAACCCACACATCTAGATTATTTTTAGTTGTTGATAAAACATTGTCTATAGACTTTTTAGTATAAGGACTTGGTGAATTAAATCCAATTTCACTATTGCTGGAGAATACATAATTAATTGCTCTATTAGATAATGGTGTAGCACCAGTCTTCTTGATAACAAAAACTCTCGCTGCAAAGTCATGTCCTTTCTTTGTATTTTCTTTAATGCCAGATAAATCTTTTTCAACTTTCCATGTAATATTTATAAAAGGCGTTTTATTAAGGTTAATTTTAACTTCTTTTCCTAGACCAGAGGCAGCATTATCAGCTACAGCTTTTAGAAAATTGCCCCTTTCGTTTGATCCCACGCTATAATTCGTATTATTATCGGCACCTCTTACTTTTCTAACTTCAAGTTTTGAAAGCTCAGATTCAGTAAATTCAAATACACTTATTCCATCAGCAGTACTTATTTCTATTGATAAAAAAATAATAACTAAAAATTTTAAAATTATTTTCATAAATTTTTAAAAAAAATTGTTAATACATCATTTTGACAAAATTTAAACAATCAAAAATCAATTTCTAATTATATATATTAATCATGAAGACAATTTCCATTTTTATTCTCTTAATTTACTGGTCAATAATGATTTTTGCTCCAGTCATGTCAAAAGATGTGAAATTTGGTAGAATTAAACTAAATCAGACTAAGATATTAGAACCAAAACCAAGAAGTTAATAGGTAGAACGACCCCCACTGATATCAAAAACTGCTGCAGTTGAGAAAGTATTTTCCTCTGAAGATAACCAGCAAACAAGAGAAGTAAACTCTTCAACTTCAAGAAATCTACCTCTTGGTACTTTTGATAGCATTCTTTGCACGTGTTCTTTAGTCATTTGATCCAGAATTCTAGTTTTGGCACCCGCAGGAGTTACTGCATTTACTGCTATATTCTTATCTGCAAGCTCTTTACCTAAAGATTTTGTAAGTCCAATCGCTCCTGCTTTGCCTACACTATATGCACTCGCGTTAGCATTGCCATCTTTTCCAGCAACAGAGGCTACATTAACTATTCTTCCATAATTATTTTTAATCATATTAGGGACTACCGCTCTACAGCAATTAAAAGTTCCCATTAAATTAATATCAACAACTTTTTTCCACATCTCTACATCATACTCCCAAAGCGTTGATGTAGGACCGGTAATTCCAGCATTATTTATCAAAATATCTATATTAGATTTTTTATTTATTTCATAAGTACAATCTTCGACCTCTTTAAAATTTGAAACATCAATCACATTTGAACTTAAATTTTGATTATTTAGTTCCTTTGCTGCTTTTTCAATCATTTTTGAGTCTATGTCCCAAATTATAACTCTTGCTCCAGAATTTAGAAATCTTTTCGCAATATCAAATCCAAAACCCTGGGCACCACCAGTTATTACTGCTGTTTTATTTTTAAAATCAAATTTAATTTTATTCATTTGTTTATTTTCTTGCTAATAGATAATACACAAAAGCAGAAATGAATGCTCCCATTATCCAAGAATAAGAATGTAGATACATTAAATTATTATTCCAAATAGTTGATGCTGAAAAAACAAAACCTAAAATTAATGAATAGACTCCCTTAATATGCCAACCACCAGAGTAATAATATGCTCCATTATTCTCCAAAGAATAGATATCTTTATTAATTAATGTTCCTTTTTTCACAAAATAATAATCTGAAATCATAACTCCAAATAAAGGACCAAAGAAAGCACCAAGAGTATCTATCAAAGATAATATTCCGATTTGACTAAAATAAGTAAGCCAAAAAATTCCAATAAAGAAACCTAAGAACGCAATAATATAACTTGAACTTTTTAAAGATAAAGAAGATGGCATAAAATTTATCAAGGTATATTGAGACGGTATAAAATTTGCTATTAAATTTGTAGAAGCCGATGCTATTACAATAAATACTAAAGCGAGATTAGCAATTAATAAATCATCAATCTTTCCAATTATGTCTGTAGGATTTGTCAGTATTCTGTCTAAATTTTCAGGATCTTGTTTTAAAAATATGTCGACACCTGAAACGATAAATAAAGCAAAAAAAGAAAAAATAATTAAATTTAAGAGTAAGCTTAAATTACCTTTATTCAATTCTTTTTCATCTTTAATATAACGTGAAAAATCTCCAAAGCTTAAAATTATTATCGCAAAATATGCAAATACAGTGCCAGCAACAGTTATTAAAGGTCCAATGTTATTAATTATTGAGAAATTATTAAAATTCAAAGCATTCAAAAAAGCACTATATGTTAATTTTACATCACTTAAAAATACAGCAAAGAAAAATAAAAGCATTCCGAAATAAACTGCTAGAGCTGAAAAACGAATTAACTTTTTATTAAAATTCATTCCTAAGCTAAAAAGCATAACTTGAAAAATTATGGCAAAAATAATTGCACTCCAATCAATTATATTCATTGCTAATATGAAATTAAAAAAAATATCTTGGTTTAAAAAAGAGGAATTAAAATAAAAAATACTTATTCTTATAAGAAAAGCAAAGGCTTTGGACAAAAAATACGTTTGAATACCAAATAAAAAAATTCCAACAAAGCACCTTAACAATCCAAAATATTGAGCTCCTCTAAAGCCTAAAGAAGATCTTAAAAGAACAACAAATGGTAATCCAAATTTCTGAGAAGGTTTGCCAATTATATTTGAGAAAAAATATACTAATAGAGCTCCTAATAGAGTCCCAAAAATAACTACAAAAGTATTTAAATTATATATTAAGTATAGTGA
This sequence comes from uncultured Pelagibacteraceae bacterium, assembly GCA_902627735.1. Classification (GTDB taxonomy): domain Bacteria; phylum Pseudomonadota; class Alphaproteobacteria; order Pelagibacterales; family Pelagibacteraceae; genus Pelagibacter. The sequence goes on along the minus strand of CACOKI010000019.1, from coordinate 3,147 downwards.
GGTAATTAAAGAAAAACCAATAACACTTTGGATATTAACGCCCCAATAGCAGAATAAATCTTTCCAATCCCAGTTCTTATTATTTGGATTTACTGTAACTAATTCCCAATTGATTAAATTTTTTGATTTTTGATGACTCACTTAGACAATATAAAACTTTAATTTTCTACTGTCCATATAAGAGAGTTGGTAACCATAAAGCAATCTTTGGAAAAATTATAATTAAGATCAATCCAATTACTTGTAAGACCATAAATTGCATCATTCCATAATAAATATCTTTAAGATCCCATTCTGGTACAACACCCTTTAAAAAATAAGCCGATAAGGCTACTGGAGGAGATAACCAGGCGGTTTGCAAATTGACTGCCACTAATATAGCAAACCAAGTTAAATTAAACCCTAGTGCTTCCACTAGTGGTAAAATAATTGGAACAATTATCATCACAATTGGCACCCACTCTAACGGCCATCCTAGTAAAAATATCATGACCATAATCATTGCTAGGATTAAATATTTATTCATTTCCAAACCTAATAAAAATTCAGTCAATAAAGTCGGTGTCCCTAATCTTGCAAATACAGCACCAAAAAAGTTTGAAGCAGCAACCAAAACCATTATCAAGGCTGTTATCTCAAGTGTTTTAACTAAAGCTTCTTGTAATTTAGATAAAGTTAATTTTTTGTAGGCTAATGAAAGCAATAAAGCTCCCATTGCTCCACAACCCGCTGCTTCTGTTGGCGTAGCAAATCCAAATAAAATACTTCCTAATGCTGCAAATACTAAAGCTGCTGGTGGCACTAATCCTAAAAAAAATTCAATCCATACTTCTTTCATGCTAGCTGCTCTCATGTCGTCAGGAAGCACTGGTCCTAATTTAGGATTAATCATACATCTTATTGTTGTGTAACCTGCATATAAACTTGCTAAAAGAATTCCTGGAAGTATTGCTGCTGCAAATAAATCAATTACTGGAATTTCCATAATTGGCCCCATGACTACAAGCATAATACTTGGGGGAATTAAAATTCCTAAAGTTCCTCCTGCGGTAATTGTTCCGGCAGCAAGTCTTACGTCATAATTAGATCTATTCATTGATTTTGCTGCCATTATTCCAAGAATTGTAACTGAAGCTCCAACAATTCCTGTTGCCGCAGCAAAGATTACAGAAACAAATAAAACTGCATAATATAAAGAGCCTTTAACTTTTGCTAACATCATTTGAAATGCTGAAAATAATCTCTCCATAAGTCCAGCTTGTTCCATCATAATTCCCATGAATACAAAGAGTGGGACTGCAGCGAGAGTTTGTTCGGTCATAACCATAGAAAATTGGAGTGTCATTAAGTAAAAAACTAATTTTCCAAAGCCTAAATAACCAAATACAAAACCTAAAAATATTAAAGTAAATGAAATTGGAAATCCTACAAAAATTGCAAAAAGCATTACTCCGACTAAAATAAAACCTAATATCGCTGGATCAATAAACTCAGCTATCATTTAGACTCTCCAGGCCATTCACCTTTTTTAGCTGCCCAATAACTTTTAAATAATTCAGATATGCCTTGAATAAGTAAAAAAACTATACCCACTAGCAAGCATGTTTTTATTGGCCACATATAAGGCATCCAAGTAGTATCCATGCCTCTCTCACCTCTCTGAATTGACTCTCCCACATAACCAATAGTCATATAAAGAAAAACAATCAGTCCTGGAAAATAAAACAAAAGATATAACCAAAAATCAATAAGACCTTGGTTTTTAATTTTAAAATTTCTGTATAAGAAGTCAGCCCTGATATGTACTCCTCTAGAAAGAGCATAACCTGCACCTAACATAAAAAGTGCGCCATATAAAAAACGACTTATATCATAGGCCCAAATAGTTGGTGCTAAAAAAAGTTTTCTTGCAAGTACTTCATAAGTCATTGCAAAAATAAGTGGCATTAAAATCCAGCAAACAATATTTCCAATCCACTTACTAAACTTATCAATATTAATAATAGATTTTGCCATCCATGACGGCATGTCTTCGGGCATTTTTCCTGAACCACCTCGCCTTTCGGCTATCATTTCATCTGATATATCAAGTTTACCTGGTTCGTCTGCCATAAAATTCTTGTAAAAAAAAAACTAGAGCGGACTGTAAAAGTCCGCTCTAATAAATTAAGATTAATTACTGATTACTTTAATGTTGCTGCGTGAGCCATTCCTAGCTTCGCATTAGACATTTGAGCACCACTCCAGAAAGGAACGGCTATATCAGCAAATTTCTTCATTGAAGTATAAACTTCGTTAAAGAATTTATTTTCAGCAGCATTCTTATTTAAAGAAGCTTTTGCTGCAGCCATATATTCTGTGAAATAATCAGAAGGTGTATCCTCTAAGATTACTCCGTGTTTAGTAGTTAGCTCTTGTAAAGCTTTTCCGTTCTCATAGATTCTGTAACTTAAAGATTTAGCTAATGAAGCATTAGCTGCAACTTCAAGAGACTTCTTCTCATGATCACTCATAGCATTATAAGTTTTTCCAGTAATGTAAAAGTCAGCATTTACTACTACTTGGTGTAAACCTTGTAAGTAATAGTGCTTTAATACTTTTTGGAAACCAAATGTTAAGTCTGGTTTTGGACAACACCACTCAGCAGCATCGATAGTTCCTGCTTCTAAAGCTGGTAGAATATCTCCACCACCCATAGCAACAGATGCTATACCAATATCTTTGTAAGTTTGTCCTGGAATTCCTGGAGGAGTTCTGAATTTATATTTTCTAAAATCAGCCATATCTTTAATTGGTTTTGGAAACCAACCTAAAGCCTCTGGTCCAACTGGTTGAATCATAAATCCTTTAATATCTCTTCCCATTTCTTTCCAAAGTTGGTCGTATAATTCTTTACCACCACCATATTGAAACCATGATAAGAAAGCTATGTTGTCTATACCAACTCCACCACCAGCTACTGGCGAACCAAATAGCATAGCCGCAGGATGGTCTCCTGACCAATAATGTGTCCATGCGAATCCACAATCGATCAAACCTTTGTCAACAGCATCTAAAGTTTCTTTTACACCAACAACTGCTCCAGCCGGTAAGATTTCAAATTTAAGAGATCCACCTGTTAAAGTTGTAACAGTGTCAGTAAAGTCT
>CACOKI010000018.1 GCA_902627735.1 uncultured Pelagibacteraceae bacterium | reverse complement strand
AAATTCTATAATTTTTTTTTTGTATTTCGTTTGCTAAAAAAATACTTGTATCAGTCTGAGGATTAAGTTTGGATGGATGGTTTCCTTGAATAGCAATAATTCTATTTATCATACAATTCTGTTAAATCTTCATTTTTAGAAAATTTACTAATCATATGATCTGCATTTGTAGTTTTATTATCAATTACTTTTTGTAAATGATTTAAAAATATAGTCTCATTTTTTCCACTTTTGTTGAGGATGTCTCTCTTTTCAAGACCTTTCCTAGATAGATTTAATAAAGTGGATGCCCAATACAGAAGGTCTTTACCCATTAGTTGAGTATTAAAACCTTTTTGAGGAGCCTCAAGATATGCATTTATTATCTTATCCTTGTCCCACTTGGAAATCAGTTCATAAACTTCTTCTAAATTTCCATATAATATTCCAACATAGAATGCAGGACCTGCACATAAACAGTCCCAACCACAAGTATCCATAGATCTTAGTTCTATATATTTTTTTAGTCTATTTTCTGTAAAAATTGTACTTAAGTGAGTAGATAAATCATTTTCATTTGGTATACGATTATTAATCTCGTCAATCTTACCATTCATAAAATCTATAAATTTATATTTTTGTCCAGATAAATATTGCTCTTTATCTTTAATTAATAAAATTGGAAAATCTAAAACAAAGTCTGCATATTTTTCAAAATTTAAATTTTCTAAAAATATTTTAGGAAGTCCTCCACGAGAAGTATTCTGCCAAACTTTTGAGCGATATGATAAATACTTACTTTTTTTTTTCTCTACGATTGAAGAGTTAGCAAATAAAGCAATTGAAATAGGAACGATTGAATTTATTATTTTAAATTTCTTCTCAAAATCTTTTTCAGAATTATAATCTATATTTAATTGTGTACCACAGGTTCGGTACATCATATCTAAACTTAATTCACCCCCTAGAGGCATATCTTTAGTCATAAGCTTATATCTTTGCTTTGGATTATTAGGGATTTCATCAAGTTTTGATATTGGGTCAAAACCTGCACTAACTACATTTAAATTAAGTTTTTTTGTAACTTGTCTAAGTTCAAATAAATAATCATATGATTCAGCACAGGCTTCATGAACATGATTAAGTTTATCTCCAGATAATTCAATCTGATTACCAGGTTCTAAAGAAATATTCTTTCCACCTTTGTAAAGTCCAATTACATTTTTATTTTCTAAAATCGGATTCCAGCCAAATTCTAATAAGGCTGAAAACATTTCTTTAATTTTTGGATAATCAACTCTTTTATTATTTTGGTTATCAAATAAAAATTTTTCATGTTCAATACCAATTTTATAATTTTTAGTTTCTTTAATTCCAGATTTAAAATAGTCAATTATCTTATCTTTTGTATTAATCATTAAATCTTAAATAGTTTCTTATTTTTTTGTGTTAAGAGAATAAGGTTTTCTTGAAAAAATTCTTTTTACCATTGGTTTAAAAAATTCTAAAGGTAGGGATTTATAGTTTGGATCAAAGGAGTTCTGGTCATAATTTTCACAAAAATTTATAGTGTCTTCGTAATATTTGTGTCCTTTATATTTATCTCTTTTATTTTTATTACCTCCTAGGTGATGAGCATAATAGAACATTTGGAATTCACCGTGTTTTTCAACAATCCAATAAGTCTTTTCTGACACGTAAGGCTTAAGTATAGCTGCTGCATACTCAGAATGATTCATTGGTGCCAACTCGTCTCCTATATCATGTAATAAAGCAGCAACTATCATTTCTTCACTTTCACCATTCTTGTAAGCTCTTGTAGCACTTTGAAGAGAATGCTCTAATCTTGAAACCTGATAACCTTCTAAAGTTTCTGTTAAACTAGACATAAATTTTAAAATTCTATCCGCTGTTTTACTAGCAAAATTTTTTTCATGTTTGTCTAAAAAAATATAATCTTCTTTTGTTCCTTTACTCATTTCTGTAAAACTAACTTTTTTCATTTAATTATTATATCCTGTATTTAGTAGGGAAAGTTGAGTGACTTTATTGTCGCCAAGCTCATCGATTGGTTTGACCGGATAATCTCCTGTAAAATAATGGTCAGTAAGTTGAGGATAATCATTATTTCTTTTGTGATATCCAATAGCTTTATACAAACCATTTAAAGTTAAAAAATTTAAAGATTTTGCACCAATATATTCACATATTTCCTCATTTGTCTTGTTTGCTGCAAGTAACTCTTTCTTTGTAGGAGTATCTACACCATAAAAGTCAGGAAACTTTATTTCTGGACAAGCTATTTTCATATGGACTTCTTTAGCTCCAGCATCATATAACATTTTTATAATTTTATAAGAGGTAGTGCCTCTTACGAGAGAATCGTCAATTAAAATAATTTTTTTACCTTTTATTGTTGATTGATTTGCATTTAATTTAAGTTTGACCCCCAAACTTCTAATTTTCTGACTCGGCTCTATAAATGTTCTGCCAACATAATGGTTTCTAATAAGACCCAATTCAAATTTTATACCAAGATGTTGTGCAAAACCAAGTGCAGCCGCATTCCCTGAGTCAGGGACAGGCACGACTATATCAGCTTTTAAATCATTTTCTTTTGCAAGTTCAATACCAAGATTTTTACGATGTTCATAAGCACTTTTACCATTTAAAATACTATCTGGTCTTGAAAAATAAATGTACTCAAAAACACATGGCCTTATTTTTCTTGGAGGAAAAGGTTTGACACTTATGATTTTATCTTTTTCGATTAAAACAATTTCTCCATGATCAACCTCCCTAATAAATTTTGCACCTATTATATCTAATGCGCATGTTTCTGATGCCAAGACAAAACTATTATTTATTTTTCCTATCACTAATGGACGTATTCCAAAAGGATCTCTTACCCCGACGAGAGACGTTTGTGTAAGCATTACTAATGCATAACCTCCTTGAATTTGAAAAATAGCATCAATAATTTTATCAATAGTTTTTTCTCTTTTTGATTTAGCAATTAATTGAACAATAGTTTCTGTATCTGAAGTTGTATAAAAGATAGCTCCTTCATCAACTAATTTTTTTCTTAAAGATATGGAATTAGTAAGATTACCGTTGTGAGCCACGCCAATACCTCCAGCATTAGTATCCGCAAAAAAGGGTTGTAGATTTCTTAAAGTATTCTCACCAGTTGTACTATATCTATTATGGCCTATTGCATAATTTCCTTTTAATTTTTTTAAAACTTTTTCTTTATTAAAATTATCACCAACAAGACCAAATCTTTTTTCTGAAAAATAATTTTTCCCATCAAATGTGACAATACCACATCCTTCTTGTCCTCGATGTTGAAGAGCATGAAGGCCAAGCGCAGTCAATGCTGAAGCATCTTCGGCATTGCTAATACCAAACACACCACACTCCTCTTTTACTTTTGGATTAAAGTTCTTCAATTTTTTCTTTAGAGTCTTGATACTTTTTTTCATCGGGAAATTCTTTTAATAAATAATTACTACCTTTTTTTAAATATGGAAAGATGTATGATTTACCATGATTTATTGGCCATTTATCATGATTATAAACAATATGAATTCCAGAAAATATACATACTGCAATGATATATGATCTCACGAATCCAAAAAAGAATCCAAAAATAGTGTCTAAACTTCCAAGTCCAGTATACCTAACTGCTTTGCTAATACCTTTGTTAATAAGTAATACTAAGAAAATTACAATTATAAAAATTGTTGTACCAAGTGTAACATCTAAAATATATTCATTATCGATTATATCTTTTACATACGGTTTTGCTCTCGGAAAGATGATTAAAGTAATGATATAAGCAAATAGCCATTTAGCCATTGCTAAAATACTTAAAATAAATCCTTTACGATAACATTTAATCAAAGATAAAATTGTAATAATTAGATAGATTAAATCTAAAATAGATATTGAATTATAAAACTCTTTTAAAAATTCCATCTATAAATTATTTTCCAAAAGGTTTTATCAACAAAATAAGTGTTGGTAATAAAGTAAGAACTGATATCATCGCAAGCAACATCGCAATACCTGTAAAAATTCCAAAATAAATTGTAGGTATAAATTTAGACAAAATTAATATTGAAAACCCAAATACAATAGTAATTGATGTATTTAAAATAGCTCTTCCAACTGTAGAATGACAAATTTCAAGAGTTTTTTTATAATCATTATAATTATTAAACTCTTCTTTAAATCTATAAATGTAATGAATGCTATTATCTACAGCAATACCTATTGTTATAGCCGCAATAGTTATAGTCATCATGTCTAATGGGATGCCAATTAAACCAATTATTCCTAAAATAAAAAAAGCTGCTATAAAATTTGGAACTACTCCAATAATAGATAGTTTTACATTTTTAAACAAAATTATAAACATTGCAAATATTCCAATTATAACAAGTCCTAAAGTTAAAATTTGAGATTTAAATAGACTTTGGAGCAAATTATTAAATAAAATCAAAACTCCAGCAAGTTTAAATTCATTTTCATTTAATCCTATTTTATTTTTTAAATCATAATTAATTTTTTTAATTAAATCATTTCTTCTTAAATTCTCTTGAGAGTCTATAATTCTCAAATTTATTCTTGCTTCGTTATCTTTTATTGAAATATACGGATCAATTATTTCTGTTTTGATACTTTCAGGAATCTTTGAATATAAAACTCCCATTTCTAAAGTTCCTAATGGCTTATTATCATTCAACAAAGTAGCAACATCTATAATTGATGAAAAAGATATAACTTTTCCAATTTCAGGTAGACTATCCAAATAATTATGAACAAGTGTAATTTTATCTATCTTGTCTTTTGTAAACCAATATTTTTCCTCATTTTCATCTTCACTTTCATCACCCCAATCCTCAAATTCATCATCTTCTGAAATTTTTTTCTTTTCTGGAAATTTTAAAATTACTTCTAATGGAGTAGTTCCACCTAATTTTTCATCAATTAATTTCATTCCTTTATAAATTTCTGTTTTTTTATCAAAATAATTTATGAAACTATTTTCAACTTCAAGACGACTTATTCCAATAGCACTTAAAAGAATGATGATACCTGTAACGAAAAAAATTGATTTTTGATTATTTTGAGAAACTTTTGAGAAAAGTATTGTTATCTTAGAATTTTTATATTCTTTTAAAGAAATATTTTCTTTAGGTACAAAGTTTATTAGCGTTGGTAGAAGTGTAAAAGTAATTATTAGTGAAGTAATTAAACCCATTGTCATCATCCAACCAAAATCAATAATTGGTTTTATTTCACTAAATATGAGTGAAAGAAAAGCAATTATTGTTGTAAGCACTGTATATAAGATTGGCCAAAACATTTTGCTTGTAGTCAAAATAATTAAATCTAATATATTTTTTTCTGAGAATTTCTCTCTTAGTTGTAAAAATCTTGTACTCATATGAATATTCATTGCCATTGTTAAAATTAACATTAGAGCAATAAAATTTGATGATATCACTGTTACTTTCCATCCTAATAAACCCAGTAACCCAGTCATAATTATTACAGAAAAAAAACAACTACTGATTGGAACTAAAATCCAAATTAATTTTCTAAAAACATACCATAAGGTTATTATGATAAATAAAAGAACTCCCAACCCAAAAACAATTATATCACTTTTTATGAAAGTCATCATGTCATCAGCAATCATTGGTATTCCGCCTAAATGTATTTTTCCAATATCTTCATAACTTTTAATAATTTCTCTAATTTCTAAAATATTTTTATGATTTTGTTTTTTTATTTCATCCTTATAATCTTCAATTTCTTTTCTTGTTTTATTATCAATATTTTCTAATGGTTTATTTTTCTTTAAATAAACTATTATCCCACTGGTTTTACCATCCTCACTTATCACAAAATTTCTAAAAACTGGGCTACTAAGTATTTCTTTAAAACCTCTATCTCTATCAACATCATCATCTTTTAGTGTTTTAAATTTTTCCAAACGTTCTTGCAAAGGTGCCTCAGAATTATCTAATAAAGGAATATCTAATAGTGTAACTACATTATGTACCCATTCTAGACTTTGAATTTTATATTTGAGGCTTAAGAGATTGTTTATAGAAACATCAGATATCATTCCCTCTTTTGGAGTGTAAGTTAAAATCAAAAATTCTTTTGATCCATATTTTTTAGATATTTCCTGAAGATATTTTAGGTCTGGATCTCCTTCTATTAGCAAAGTTTCAGAAGAGGCGTCTAACCTGAAATCTTTTGAATAGTATCCAAAGCTAATTAAAGCGATTAATAGTACAGCAAATATAGATTTTGGATTTTTTAAAACTAAATTTTCATAAAATTGGGCAATCATCTAACCCTTTTATATTGAAATTTAGTTATTTTGTAGATCTTTAAATTTAGTAAACATTTCCTCAAATTCTAAGTTGATGTTGCCCGTAGGACCATGTCTTTGTTTACTAATTATAAGCTCAGCGAGATGAGATACCTCATTCATTTTTGCTTGCCATTCAGCATGTTCTACCGTTGCAGGCCTAGGTTCTTTGGATTTTAAGTAATATGATTCTCTATATACAAACATAACAACATCAGCATCTTGTTCGATTGATCCTGATTCTCTCAAATCTGATAGTTGGGGTTTTTTATCATCTCTTTGTTCTACAGCTCTTGATAATTGAGAGAGTGCAACAACAGGTATGGAAAGTTCTTTAGCTATCGCTTTGAGCCCTTGAGTAATCTCGGAAATTTCCTGCACTCTTCCATCTTTATTATTATAAGATCCTTTCATCAACTGAATATAATCGACAATAATCATATCAAGACCAAACAATCTTTTAATTCGTCTAGCTCTGTTACTTAATGCAGCTATACTAATTGCTGGTGTTTCATCAATATATAACGGTAATTCTGAAATATTTTTTGAAGTCTCTATAAATTTATCAAACTGATCATCTGAAATCTTTCCACGTCGTATATCATTTGATTTAATTCTCGATTGTTCTGCCAAAATTCTTGTTGAAAGTTGTTCAGAAGACATCTCTAATGAAAAAAAAGCTATTGATGATTTTCTTTCACTGTCTAGTAATTTCTGAGCAGCATTAAATGCTATATTAGTTGCTAAAGCTGTTTTACCCATTCCAGGCCTTCCAGCAATAATTATCAAGTCAGATTGATGAAGCCCACCGAGTCTGTCGTCTAAATCTTTCAAACCGGTAGGTACTCCAACTATTCCTTCCTCGTTTTTATATGCCGCAGATGCCATCTCAATCGTTTGTCTCATGGCTTCGTCAAATTTAATCAATGATGAATTAAAAGATCCTTTTTCAGCAAGATCAAAAAGCAATCTTTCAGATTTCTCTATTATGTTTTGGCCATTTACATCTAGATCATTTAATTTAGCAGTATCAATTGTCTCTTCAGAAATTTTTATAAGTTGCCTTCTAACATACATATCATAGATTATTTTTGAGTATTCTGTGGCTTGTCTAGTTGATGTTGAGAATTTAGTAATTTTTACCAAATATTCGGGTATATCCAAATCGTCTCCGTCATCTTTAAAATAGTTTTTAAGCGTTATTGGATTTGCTAACATTCCTTTAAAGATAAGACTTTCGATTGCACTAAAAATTTTTTGGTGCATTGGATCATAAAAGTTTACACTAGAAATAATGATATTTATTTCATCAAAAATTTCATTTGAGACGAGTATAGAACCAATAACCGCTTGTTCTGCTTCTATATTATTTGGTAATTCTTTAAATTTTTCTTTGACTATACTTAAATTGTTTTCCATAAATTTGGAAGTTACTTAAAATAATAAGAAATTAAATTTAAAAAATATATTGGGGAAAAAATTGTATAATTATTATTGAATACTCTCAGCAGATTCTACATTTATTAAGATTTCAGCATCAACTTCAGAGTGTAAATAAATTTTGACTTTAAATTTTCCAATCGATTTTATTTCTTTTATAGGCTCGATCATAGATGGCTTAATATCTAATTTATTGGTTTCTTTTATCAATTTAGAGATTTCTGTAGGTTTTACAGATCCATATAACTCGTTGTTTTCAGTGCTTAATTTTTTTATTTTATATTCTTTTTTATTTATTTGTTCTGCTATCTTTTTTGCATCTTGTTTTCTTTCATTGTCTTTTTTAGATAGTTCGGATTTAATTTTTTCAACCTGAGAAATATTCTCTTTTGAAGCATATAATGCTTTTTTATTAGCTATCAAAAAATTTCTAGCAAAACCTCTTTTAACCTCTATTACCTCTCCAATAGATCCAATTTTTTTTAAATTTTCTAGTAAAATTACTTTCATTTTATATTAAAGCTAAATTTCTTGCTCTCTTAATAGATAGTGAGAGTTCTCTCTGCTTTTTTTGGCTTACATTTGTTACTCTAGAAGGAAGAATTTTTCCATTTTCAGAGACATATTTTTTCA
>CACOKI010000017.1 GCA_902627735.1 uncultured Pelagibacteraceae bacterium | reverse complement strand
ACTTCAGGGGCTGAAGCACCAGAAGATATTCCAATGGTATTTGATTTTTCAATTAGTTCATATGGAATTTCACTTTGCGAATGGATCAATTGTGAATTAGGACAACCAGACTTTTTAGCAACTTCAACTAGTCTAACTGAATTAGAAGAATTTCTACTCCCAATAACAAAAAATAAGTCACATTTTTTTGCAATATTCTTTACAGCCATTTGCCTATTTGTTGTTGCATAACAAATATCTTCTTTCATCGGCTCTTTAATATTTGGAAATTTTTCTTTTAAAATTTTTATAATATCTTTTGTGTCATCCACAGAAAGAGTTGTTTGAGTGACATAAGAAATCTTATCTGAATTTTTTGGTGTATATTTTTTTGCTTCATTTTCATTTTGAATAAGATCTATAGATCCATCCGGTAATTGGCCCATTGTGCCAATAACTTCTGGATGATTTTGGTGACCAATTAATATTAAATGATATCCAGCTTTATGAAGATTTTCTGCTTCTCTATGTACTTTTGAAACCAAAGGGCAAGTAGCATCTACATAGGTCATATTATAATTTTTGGCATCTTCAGGTATTTTTTTTGGAACACCATGTGCAGAAAAAATCACTGGTCTTGATTTATCTTTTATTTCTTCAAGCTCCTCAACAAAAATGGCTCCTTTGTTTTTCAAATTATCAACAACGTACTTGTTATGAACTATTTCATGTCTAACATAAACGGGACTTCCATATTTTTGAATTGATTTTTCTACAATTTCAATTGCTCGTTCGACACCCGCACAAAAACCTCTAGGAGCAGATAATAAAATTTTAATTTCTTTGTTTTTCATATTTTTCCAAAAGATATTCCAACAATATATGTGGAAAGGTCAAAGACGCCAAACCTATAAATATAATTTTGAGAATTGAACTATCAAAACTGTAAGTATTATTTAAAAAATATAGACTAATTAAACAAAAAATTGCTGTCAGAATTGTTAAAGGTAATGCTTTTTTTAAAAAAATTTTGATACCTAGGCTTAAGTCTTCTCTATTTAGTTCAAATATTAGAGAAATACCGTGTCTTATTGAATGCAAAAAACAAAAGTAAAATGTAAAAGCAATTAGTGGAGAAAAATAATAGTTAATAATTATTATTGAAAAGTAATCTAAAAAAATAGTGAACTTTTTTAATTCAAAATTTTTCACAAATAGTAAAATATTTGATAGGGTACTTAAAATTATACCATAAAGTAAAATTTTACCTGTTTCTAAAAAATCTAAAAAATTATAAAAAGCTTCATTTTCAATTAATAAAAATTTAAAAATATTGATTGTTTCATCAAAATGAAAATACATGGGCGCTAAAACAATCAAGGAACCTTTTAAGAAAAATAGTAATGAATCATAAAACGACTCATTGTTTATCAAAAAAGAGGTATCTTCTTTCCCAAAATGATATGATGCTACTATCAAAAAAAGAGTTAGTGAGATTGAGGGAAATATTACCCAAAAAAAAATTATTAAAATAGCTAATGAGACATACGACAAGTAAAAGATAAAAAAATTATTAATTTTGAACATTTCAAAAAGTTTTTTTCCTTTCATATTATCAAGGGAACCATGAGACACACCAATACTCAAAATTAATAAGAAGCATATTAATGGTGATATTGTGAGGTTATTATTAACAAATGTTATTAATGAAAAAATATTGCAAAATAAAAAGAAAATAAAAGAGTGATTAAAATTTATTCTTTTAATTTGATTTCTCATTGGCTAATAAAATAATGCTTTAATAAAAGTCCATTTAGGCATTCTTAAAATTATACTTACATCCTCTAAATAATTACTTTTATTAGACAAAAATTTTATAACAGTCTTTGGCGAGGTCTTAAACATATTAAAAAAAATATCTGACATTTTTTCTGGGTGTTTGTTTAAAACTCTTAAAAAAATATCATCTAAAAATTGGTATTTTTTACTAATTTCAAATCTACTGACATTAGAAATATTTTCAAAATTCTCCCTTATAAACTTGCAATGATCCTGAATATTCAAAAAAGTATAACCAGTACTTAATCTTGTCATACCACCAGCGGTACCAATGTTAATTTTGTTTTTTTCTTTTTTATATAATGGATAAAATAGAGGTATTGCTCCTTCTTCTTTATAGATAATTTCATAATCTTTTTCTTTAATTTTTAGATGATTTTCAATATAAAGTTTAATTTGTTGTTCATAGTCTTTTTGAGAATTATCATTCATTTTTGATAACCAAGTCGTTTCAACCAAAGCTTTATTTTTTGAGTATGGAAGTGTATAGAAGAAATGAACACTCTCTCTTTGTTCACAGTCAAAATCCATGAGATTAAAAATTTCTTCGTCAAAAAAATTATTTTTAGTTTCAATTTCTACACCACAAAAATGTTGCCAAAGATTTTGATGACTTTTTTTAATTTCTGGCACACTGTTAAAAATGAATGAATTTTTCTTATTGATTTCAGTTATATCTTTAAAGAAAGAAATATTTTTATTTTCTCTGAGTTTATTATTTATTTTTTCATAAAACATACCACTATCAATACTTTGGTATGGAAATCTTTTACATTCTAGATAATTAGTTTTACCTGGTACATTAATTGAAAAATTGTCCCAACTTTTTTTTACACAATCATCAAAGTTATGTGGTGTAACTCTCCAAAATGACCAAGTTTTGTCTCTTTTATACTCTGGTCTGGGTTCAATAATTGCTAAAGTTTTATCCTTTAATTTTTCATGAATTTCTAGTTCGTAAGCAAGTGATAGGCCAGCACATCCACCTCCAATAATTACATAATCAAATTCTTTCATCTAAATCTACTTCCTGACTTATAATAGCATGTTCCTCTGCTCTTTGATGAGTTTCTATCTCTTTTAAATAAACTAAAATCAAATCAAATATAGAGATAATTGTATGGTAAATCTTTTCAAAATTATTGACATAAATTTTTCCAGAGTTTTCATAATTTTTCATACTACCTTTTTGTAAAATTTTTCTTCCAATCTGTCTGTAAATTCGTCTGGCAACAATTATCGAAAATTTATATCTAAATGGGATTTTTTGAATAGAGCTAAATGAGCTTTGGTAAAACATTTCTGCAAGTTTTAAGGTTGCTTGAATATTTTCAAAGTCTGGCTTTATATATTCTCTGTTCATTTTTTTGTCCTCAACTACGTCTCTAGCAATATTAGTTAATTGCATCGCTATACCTAAATCAATTGCTCCTTTTAAAGCTCTTCTATCATTTACTTTCAATATTTTTGACATCATTAATCCAACTGTTCCAGCAACTCTATATGAATAAATTAACAAGTCTTTTACTGATCTAATATGCACTCTTTTTTTTAAATCAGAGGCAACACCATCTATTAAATCTTCTATTATTATTTTTTTTATCTTATAATTTTCCGCAATAGTAATAATATCTAGAATTATTGTTTCATTTTCGTAAGATGGACTCTTATCGTTATCATTTAACTTAAATGAATTTTCAAAAAAAATTTTCATTTTGTTAAATTTTTCAATTTTATAATCTAAATCAGCTTTTTCATCAGCTATATCATCTAGAACTCTACAAAAAGCATAAAGCTTAGCACAATCATCATAAATTTTTCTTGGTAGAAAAAAACCAGCCCAATTAAATGATTTAGCAAAAAGAGCTAGATAATTTTTTTTTATCATTAAATTATTTTATCTAAAACTTTCGCTGAGGATAAAACACCTGGTACTCCAGCGCCTGGATGTGTTCCAGCACCAACAAAATATAAACCGTCATAAATTTCAGATTTATTATGAAATCTAAAATAAGCAGATTGTGAAAATTTTGGCTGTATTGAAAAACCTGAACCATGTTTTGTATTTAGATCCTTTTCAAAATAATCTGGTGTTAGATAGAAATCTTCAACAATATTTTCTCTAAGATTTGGCATTAAATCATTTTCCATTTTGTCAATTACTAAATTCTTCATTTTTTCTCCCTCAATTTCCCAATTAATTTTTGATTGATTATTTGGAACAGGAACTAAAACGTAAAAACAATCTTTCCCATTAGGTGCCATTGATTTGTCAGTTGCCGAAGGTCTGTGAAGATAATAGCTTATATCTGTATTCAATTTTTTTTTATTAAATATGTCATCAAGATGTTCTTTATATTTTGAGCCAAATTTAATTGTATGATGTTCTACATTATTATAAGTTTTTCTAGTTCCAAAATAATAAACAAATAGACCCATTGAGTACTCCATTCTATTTTTTTTCCATTTAAATAAGAATGATTTATTTGCATTACCATTTAACATTTTTTCATAAACAGCTGGTGGATCGGCATTACAAATAACATTATGAGATTCTATAATATTATTGTCATCCAGCTGAACGCCACTTATTTTGTTTTCATTGGTAATAATTTTAGTTACTTCTTTTCCCTTAATAATTTTTATTCCAATTTCATTCATTAATTTTTCAAAACCTTTTATGATATTTCCAGTTCCACCCATTGAATAATGAATTCCCCATTTTTTTTCTAAGTATAAAATTAGTCCATAAATTGAAGTCGTAGTAAAAGGATTTCCTCCAACTAGCAAAGGATGCATACTGAACATTCTTCTCAGCTTCTCGTTTTTTATAAAAGATGAAACTAATGAGTAAACTGATTTATAACTTTTGAGTTTTAATAATGCAGGTAGTTGTTGCATCATCATAAATGGTCTATTAAATGGAACATCTGCAAGTTCAGTAAAACCTTTATCGAAGATTTTTTTTGTAAAGTTTACTAATTTTTCATAGCCTTTTACATCTTCTTTACTTATTTCCTCGATTTGTTTTTTCATATCTATTTCATTGCCTGAATAATTAAATTTAGTTTTGTCTTCAAAAATGAATTGATACCAAATCTTTAATGGAGAAAGTTTTATGTAATCTTTTGGATCTTTTTTAAATAATTCAAATAATTCGTCGATTAAATATGGTGCTGTAATTACTGTGGGACCCCCGTCATATATGAAGCCATTTCTCTTAAATACTCTTGCTCTTCCACCTAGATCTGGATGTTTCTCAATTAAAGTTACATCATGACCTTTTGCTTTAAGACGCAGTGCAGCTGCTATGCCTCCAAAACCAGAACCTATTACAACAGAATTCATGATGATAATTTAATAGTTTTTTATAAAAATTGTAAGAGAATTATGAGTTAATTTTTTTTAACTCTTCTTTAGTTTCATCTAAATTTTTTTGGAACAAAGTATCTAATTTAGATTTATCTACCGATGTAGTTATTATTTTCTTTACAGAGTCCATAGCAATTTTTATTGATGCATTTTTAATTTCTTTTATCGCAGCTTCTTTCATTTGAGTAATTTTATTTTCAGCTGAATTTTTTTTAATTTCTGATGATTTATGAAACTTATCATTTAATTCTATAATCAACCTATCACTATCTTTTTTTGCTTGTTCTAAAATTTCATTTTTTACTAATTGAGCAGTATCAAGTTTTTTTTGAGCATTATCTAATAATGTCTTTGCTTCAGTTCTTAATTTTTCACTTTCTGCTATTTCATTTTTAATATCTAATATAAGTTTATTGAGAATTTCATTTATTTTTTGAGGTACTTTTAAATATATCAATCCCCCAAAAAAAATAAAAAACGATACAGCTACCCAAAAAGTTGAATCAATCACCATAATATTTGTCTCCATTCTTTTTTGATAGATCGTGAACTATAGCTGAAATACTACTATTATTCACATCAGTACCAATTAAACTTTTTAAAATTTCAGAGGATGTTTCTATTGCAATTTTATTAATCTTTTCAGGTCCAGTCTTTTTAAGTTCACTAATTTCTTTCTCCGCTTTTTTGATCTCTTCATCGATTTGCTTCTCTAAGATCTCTCTTTTAGAATTAATATCTTTAATAGCTTTATCTCTTGTGTCTTTAAAAAGATTCTTTGCCTCTATTTTGCTTTTTAGAATTATTTCGTCATATTCTTTAAGTTTAGACTCGCTATCTTCTCTTTGTTTTTCTGCTGCCTCAATATTTTCTTGTATTTGAGATTTTCTTAATTCTAAATTTCCACTTATTTTAGGTAAAATAAATTTAGATAAAATAATATATAAAATACCAAATGTTAATATAAGCCAGAATATTTGAGAGACCCAAAACTCAGGGTTCAATTGAGGCATACCTCCACTTTCAGCTGCAAAAACCTCTTTTAAAAAAAAGAGGTTAAAAAATATTACCTGAAAAAAATATTTTTTAATCATTAAATTTAAAATGCAAAAAGAATGATTAATGCAACTACTAATCCAAATAGCCCAGTTGCCTCAGCAAGAGCAAAACCTAAAAGTAAATTAGGAAATTGTTTTTGCGCTGCAGAAGGGTTTCTCATCGCTCCTGATAAATAATTACCAAAAATTATTCCGATACCAACACCGGCTCCAGCTAAAGCTATGGCTGCTAGACCTGCTCCGATCATTTTTGCTGCTTCTAATTCCATTATATCCTCCTATGTTAATTAATGGTGTAGATTTAATGCATCATTTAAATAGATGCATGTTAAGATTGCGAAAACATAAGCTTGAAGAAAAGCAACTAAGATCTCCAAACCAGTTAATGCAACCGAAAAACTCAGTGGAAGCCATCCACCGACTATTCCAAGACTTATTACAAAGCCTCCGAAAACTTTCATCATTGTATGACCTGCCATCATATTTGCAAATAGTCTGACTGAAAGACTAATAGGTCTACTTAAATAAGAAATTATTTCAATTATTACAATTAAGGGAAGTAAAACAACGGGAACTCCACTTGGTACAAAAAGTTTTAAGTAACCAAAACCATGTTTTATAAAACCAATAATTGTAACACCGATAAATATAAATGCCGCTAAAACAAAGGTGACTATGATGTGGCTAGTTACAGTAAAAGTATAAGGTATCATTCCAAACATGTTACAAAAAAGAACAAACATGAATAAAGAAAATATAAATGAAAAATATGGTTTTGCTTTAGAACCAGCTGTATCACTAATCATTTTTGATACAAATGAATAACTGAGCTCTGCTAATAATTGAAGTTTATTTGGTAATATTGAATTTTTTTTAGAACCTAAATTGAAAATAAGTAAAATTGCAATAGAACTTATAATCATAAACAAACTTGCGTTTGTAAATGAAATATCAAAAGTTCCTATTTTAATTTCTGGCCCAATTCTATACACTTCAAATTGAGTCATTGGATTTGCTGCCATAATTTTTTACTTTTTTTGCATATTCTTTGCAGATTTAATTACATTGGCAATACCAGCAATCACTCCTACAAAAAAAAATATTAAAATTAACCATGGTTTAGTACCAAAGGTCTTATCTAAAATAAACCCAATAATTGTCCCTACAGCTACAGCAGAAACTAATTCTGTGCTTAGCTTAAAAGCTGTACCAATAGGGGATGGATTGTGATTTTTATTGTCTAAATTTCGTTTTGAAATCTTCTTTTTTGCAATCTCTAAGCGAGTTTTGAATTGATCTCTTGGCATTATTTAAGATTATGCAACCATACTCTCTGCTTTTTGTAAATCAACAGCAACTAACTGGCTTATTCCTTTTTCAGGCATTGTTACACCATATAGTCTATTCATTTTTGACATTGTTAAAGCGTGATGGGTTACAATTACAAATTTTGTATTAGTAATATTTATAAGTTCTTCAAGTAAGTTACAAAATCTAGTTACATTAGCATCATCTAAAGGAGCATCTACTTCGTCCAAAACACATATGGGTGATGGATTAGTTAAAAAAACAGCAAATATGAGTGATAGAGCTGTCAAAGCTTGTTCTCCACCTGATAATAAAGTTATTGATTGTAATCTTTTTCCAGGGGGACTTACTAACATTTCTAATCCAGCCTCAAGAGGGTCATCAGAATCAACAAGCTCGAGCTTTGCATTACCACCATTAAATAATTTAGTATAAACTTCATTAAATTTTCTATTAACTTTTTCAAAGGCTTCAATTAATCTTTCTCTTCCTTTTTGATTTAATTCATTAATACTATCCTTTAATTTAACAATTGCAGTGACTAAATCTTTTCGATCTTGTTCCATTTTTTTTATTTCTGTTTCAAATTTATTTGTTTCTTCATCAGCTTTTAAATTTACTGAACCCAATCTTTCTCTTTCTTGTTTTTTTTTGTCTAATAAATCTTCTTGATTAACTGCATCGGGGAGCTCTTCGACACCATTAAGATTTGAATTTTCTAAAATATTATCTTCATTCAAATTTAGTTCAGAAGCAATCCTATCAATTAAATCATTTTTTCTTTTTTTAAGTCCTTCTATAGTTGCTCCCGAACTAGCTTTTCTTTCCCTAATTTGAATTGATTGCTCTTGAATTTCATTAAGTTGAACTCTTAAATTTTCTATTTTTTCATCAGTTTCATTTATTATTTTTTCGTTTTCGGTCTTTTCATTTTCAGATATTCTTAAATTTTCTGAAATTTGACCTTTTTTTTCAGCTTGAACTTTGGGCTGATTATCTAGTTTTTCTAATTGAGAGTTTGATTTATTTTTTCTTTCTGTAAGTTCATTTACCATCTTTTCGGAATTAGAAAGTAAGTTTTTCCAGCTTTCAATTTCTTTTTCTATTATTTTAATTCTTTCATTTCTTTTTACAGACTCTTTTTTAATATTTTGATTTTTACTAAAATTTTCTGCAAACTTTTCTATACTAGATTGAAAATTATCTAATGCATTAATTGCTTCATCATTTTGTTTGTTAGAAATTAAAGTTCTAATATTTTCTATTTCATTTTTTAATTTACTTTTTGATTGATCCAAATCTTCATTAGATTGTTTTTCTGTTTCGTAATATTTTGAATCTATTTCTATCAGATCATTTTTTTCCTCCTTAAGCCTTTTTTCATTCGAGTTTGCATCGATTATTATTCCCTTCTCTCTAGAAATATCTTCATCAAGTGTTTCCAAAGATTTTTTTATATTTTCTATTTCTTCTTGCGTTCTAGTATTTTCTTCGTCTAAATTTTGAAGTTCTAGATTGAGACGTTGAATTCTTGATAGATTTTCAATATTTTTTTCTCTTAAAGGTGTAACCTTTTCAGTTTCAAATTTAATTTGTTTTTCGAATTCTAAAATTTTACTATTATAGCCACTCACTTCTCCTTCAGCTTCAGTATTAATTTCATTTTCAACTCTTATTTCTTTATCTATTTCTAATAATTTTAAATAATATAAACCAGCTTCAATTCTTTTTATTTCATCAGATATATTTTTATACTTAGTTGCCTCTTCGGCTTGTTTTTGAAGATTGGCGAGTTGTCTTTCTTGCTGTCTTCTTAATTCATCTGCTCTTTTTAGATTATTTTCTGCCGCTCCTAACCTAAGCTCAGCTTCATGCCTTCTGACATGTAAACCTGAAATTCCAGCAGCTTCTTCTAAAATTGCACGTCTATCTGTGGGTTTTGCAGTTACAAGAGCTCCAATACGTCCTTGGCTTATCATCGAGGGTGAATGAGCGCCAGTTGATAAATCAGCAAAAAACATTTGAGCATCTCTTGCTCTCACTTCTTTATTATTTATATAAAATTTAGATCCTTTGTCTTTTTCAATTTTACGTCTGATGTGAATTTCATCTAACTCTTTAAATTGAACTGGTCCTTCATTATCTTTATTTTCGACAGTAACCGAAACTTCAGCAATATTTTTTGACGGTTTATTTGAAGTACCTGAAAATATTACATCTTCCATTCCGGAACCCCGCATACTTTTAGCAGATGTTTCTCCCATTACCCATCTTAATGATTCTACAATATTAGATTTTCCGCACCCATTAGGACCGACTATTCCAGTTAAACCATCTTCAATCAAAAAATTTGTTTTATCGGCAAAGGATTTAAATCCATTAAGTTGAATTTTTTTAAACTCCATTAATGGATTATAGCAGTTTTTCTATAATTTTTTTTAAATTTTTATAATTTAGAGATTTTTCAAACTTCTCATTGTTTATAATTATCGTAGGAGTAGCATTTACTTTGAATTTTTTAACACCTTCGATTCGATCATTTAAAACAAAATCTTCTATTTCCTTATTTTTAATACATTTTTCAAAATTAATATCAAAACCTCCTTTTTCTAAATAATTTTTAAGATGGTTGTTTAAATCTTCAACTGAATTTCCTTTTATCCAAGCCTGCTGGTTCGAATATAGGCTTTCTAATATTTTTAAACTTTCATTATTTTTACATTGTGCGATTTTTGCAGCATTTAGAGCAGCAATATCTAAAGGGAAATGTCTAAATTCAATTTTAGCAATTCCAGTATCAAGAAAATCTTTTTTAAGTTTAGGATAGATATTTTTATGAAAATCAGCACAATGACTACAAGTTAAAGACTCGTAAGCAATAATTGTAATTTTAGCACTTTCTTGTCCTGAAACTATTCTTTTAACTTCAGCATTAATATTAGTAATGATACCAAAATAAATAAATATTATTAAGATAATTTTTTTCATTTTTCTCTAAATACTTTTGTAAGCTCAAGAAGAGATTTTTTTATTTTTTCATTTTTAACATCACTAATTTTT
>CACOKI010000016.1 GCA_902627735.1 uncultured Pelagibacteraceae bacterium | reverse complement strand
ATTAATAATTCCACTTTTAAGATTATTATACCATCTTGGTTAACAAGCTAAACTAAAAATTTAGATAAATCTGGTTTGAAATAATTGGGTCCTTTCATAACTTTTCCAAATTCGTTATAAATTGGCTTACCATTTTCATCTAACTTACTCATATTTGAATTTTGTACTTCATCAAAACATTTATCTAAATTTATTCCAAATGCATGCCCTGCCCCGTAGGTAACATATAAAATATCAGTAAGTGCATCAGCAACTTCTAATAAATCTTTGTTTTTCATGGCCTCTGTAAGTTCATCAAGTTCCTCTCTAATTAAATCCAACCTCAATTTATTGATTTTTTCAGAACTAAATGATGGTTTTGATTTTACTTCTTGGCCAAAAGTTTTCATGAAAGTTCCTACTTTGTTGAAATTTGTCATTTTGCTCCTGTAAGTTTAAATAAAATTAATATATACCTATAGTGTGTAGTTTAAAACATTATTCATGAAATTAAGAAAAGAATACGACAGTATTGGAAAAATAAATGTCCCAGATAATAAATATTGGGGCGCTTCCACACAAAGGTCAAAAAAATATTTTGATATTGGTGAATTTTTAGTGAGACCGATACTAATAAAGTCTATTGCAATAATAAAAAAAGCAGCTGCTAAAATTCATGGAAAAGAAAAACAAATTTCACCAAATATTTCTAAAGCAATTATAAAAGCATCAAATGAAGTTATATCAGGAAAATTAAATGAGCATTTTCCTTTAAAAGTTTGGCAGACAGGATCAGGTACTCAAACTAATATGAATGTAAATGAAGTGATAGCAAATAGAGCAATTGAAATTTTAGGAGGAAAAAAGGGCTCAAAAAAACCTGTACATCCTAACGATCATGTAAACAAGTCACAATCCACTAATGATGTATTTCCAACAGCAATGCATATTGCAATAGCTATAGAAACTAAAAATAAACTTTTACCATCTCTAGAGTTATTAAATAAAGAATTAAAAAAAAAAGTTGTAAAATTTAAAAATATAGTCAAAGTGGGAAGAACTCATTTACAAGATGCAACACCCTTATCTTTAGGTCAGGAATTTTCAGGCTATCAGTCTCAATTAGAAGATTGTATTTCAAGGATAAAAAATGGTCTTAAAGAAATTCATTCATTAGCACAAGGGGGTACTGCAGTAGGAACAGGTATAAATAGTAAAAAAGGTTTTGATAGAAAAATTATTAGTGAAATAAAAAAATTAACTAAAATTCCATTTAAACCAACAAAGAATAAATTTGCAGCTTTAGCTGCTCATGATGAAATTGTAAATTTTTCAGGCACATTAAATACTACCGCTGTATGTTTAATGAAAATTGCCAACGATATAAGATTTCTAGGTTCGGGCCCAAGAGCGGGATATGGTGAATTAATTCTGCCTGCCAATGAACCTGGCTCATCAATTATGCCAGGTAAAGTAAATCCAACCCAATCTGAGGCTGTAACAATGGTATGTGTAAAAGTTATAGGAAATCATAATGGTATAACTATGGCTGGATCTCATGGACACTTCGAATTAAATGTATTCAAACCTTTAATTGCACATAATATTCTACAGTCCATAGATCTTCTCGCAGACAGCTCAAGGAATTTTACATTGTACTGTATTAAAGGATTAAAGGCAGATAAAGACAAAATAAAATATTACTTAGATAATTCTTTAATGCTTATAACCGCGTTAGCACCAAAAATAGGTTATGATAATGCAGCTAATATCGCAAAAAAGGCTCTTAAGAACAAAACAACTCTTAAAGAGGAAGCCATCAAAACTGGGCTTATTAATGAAAAAGATTATGATAAAATTATAAATCCAAAAAAAATGATTTATCCATCGTAACTTTCGAATAAATTATTAATAAAATTTCTAAATCTAACTTTATTAAAATTTTTTTTCTTAAATGAATTGTAGTTATTAACAAAATTATTCAAATTTGAATTCTCTTTATCATCAATAATAATATTATCAAAATTTAATTGCGAATTACTAATGTTGTAGTTTAAATCGAATTCAATCTTTTTAATTGCTTTTCGATTTTTTCTGGGAACCTGAAAGAAACTAAAAAAATCCATAGCATCTTTTAAGTTTATAATAATTTTAGAGACAAGATAAATATCATTTTTATCATAAATTAAATAACTTTCATCTAATTCTATTTTTAAATCATCTTTCCACATAACACTTGAATCTGAAGGACTAATATTTCCATCCGATAATGATAGATTTAAATCTAATTGATTAAATTCATTTATATCGTTTATATTTTTAATTTTAAAATTAGTATTTATATTTAGATTTTTATTATTCAAAATTTCTGATTTGAATAAATCAACAATAATTGAGTCATTCTTTAACAAATTTTTGAGTGTCATATTTTCAAAATTAAAATTTGCTGAAAGATAAAATGGTTTGAAATCTAAATATCCATCAAATTTATTTTTATCATTTAACGATTTGAAAATTAAAGATTTATTTGTAAACTGATAATTTAGTTTTGTATCTTTATTAATTAAAAGAATACTTATTAATCCTTTTTTTATTTTTTCTTTATAGTCAAATTCATTTTCTATATTAAGCCTTATTTTTCTCGAATTAAATGTTGATGTAAACTTTTGTTCAATAGGTTTGTTTCTTATTTTTAATTTAAATGGAATGTTAAATATTTCATTTTTAAAAGACAGAATATTTTGCAAGTTCTTCTCATCATAAGTTAATTCTATTGAGTCAACTTTGTTGATAAATAGAATTTCGTCATCTGCATTATTAAAAAAAATACTACTTTTTAATATCGATAAATTATAATCATTTGGATTAATGAATAAAAGTTTTTTAAAAAAATCTATGTCATTTATATTTATATTAAAGTCTGCTTTAATAAATTTTACGTCTTTAATTAATAGATAATTCATTTCAAACAATCTATTAATAGAAATAAAAATTTTAAAATTTCCTACTTTTGCAATATCTTTATTCTTTTCAATAATTGATAAATTTTTTGAGTAGAAATTAGGTTTAGGAAAAAAACCATACTTAATTTCATCATTGAAATTTATTTCAATACCGTATCTTTCAAGAATTTGATTCTTAATTTTCGTCTCAAGAACGTTTTTATCGTAAAGAGTTGGCATTAAAAAATAAGCTAAAGTTAAAATTAGCAATGCTCCTAAGCCATAAAAAAGTCTACTATTTGTATCAAATTTAGTTTTTTTTAAGTTTGATTTAAATGATTTAATTTTATTGAAATAGTTTTCTATTGAATTATTTATTAATAAAATTTGCCTTTTAAGCTTTTTTGCTAATATTTTGCTTTTCTGCATAAAGTTTTGAAGTATTTATATTAAAATAATTTAAATGTTAAACTCTGATTTTTTAAAAAACCTAAATAAAAACCAAAAAGAGGCTGTGATGTGCCTTGAAGGTCCATTATTAATCGTAGCCGGTGCTGGTTCTGGTAAAACGAAAGTCTTAACAACTAGGATAGCTAATATTATTTATAGTAAAAAAGCTTATCCAAATCAAATTTTAGCTGTTACTTTCACAAATAAAGCTGCTAAAGAAATGCAAAATAGAGTAAGCAAGATTCTTGGTTCTACTGCAGTTGGTTTGTCGTGGTTAGGAACCTTCCACTCAATTTGTGCTAAACTATTACGAAAACATGCATCAGCTGTAAATCTAAGTTCAAATTTTACAATTGTAGATACAGAAGATCAAATAAGGTTAATAAAAAATATTTGTAAAGCGGAAAATGTTGATGTTAAACAGTTAGCACCTAGATATATTCTTGCAATTATTGATAGGTGGAAAAATAAAGGCTTTTATCCAAACGAGGTAATAATTGATAAAAAAGATATTTATGAAAAAACTATATTACCGATCTACAAAATTTATCAACAAAAATTAATTGATTTAAACTCATGCGATTTTGGAGATTTAATTTTACATACTGTCAAAATTTTAGAAAAAAATTCAGAGATAAGAGAAATTTATTCAAAAAATTTTAAGTATATTCTAGTTGACGAATATCAAGATACAAATTTTATACAAAGTAAATGGTTAAATCTATTAGCAGAAAAAAATAAGAATATTTGTTGTGTCGGTGATGACGATCAATCAATTTATAGTTGGAGAGGCGCAGAAATCAAAAACTTTTTAGAATTTGATCAAGTTTACAATGATACAAAAGTAATCAGATTAGAACAAAATTATAGATCAACTCAAAATATTTTATCAGTAGCATCAAATTTAATCTCTAATAATCTAAATAGAGTTGGTAAAACTTTAAAATCAACTCAAGAGGATGGTGAATTAATTAAATTAAATTGTTTTAAAAATGGAAAAGACGAGGCAATTGGAATTTCTGATGAAATAGAAAAAATTAAAAAAAAGTATACATTGAATAATATATCCATTCTTGTGAGAGCGATTTTTCAAACCAGAGAATTTGAAGAAAGATTTTTGAAAATTGGTCTGCCTTATAGAATTTTAGGTGGAATTAAATTTTACGAAAGAGCTGAAATAAAAGATTGTGTAGCTTATCTGAGATTGGTTAATCAAGTTAAAGATGATTTAGCTTTCGAAAGGATAGTAAATAATCCAAAACGATCAATTGGAGAAAGTACCATCAAATCAATTCATGAATATTCTAAAAAAAATTCTTTATGCCTAGAAATTTCATCAAAAAAAATGATCGAAAATAATTTAATTAAACCCAAAGCTAAAATTGGTTTAACAATTTTTTTTGATCTTTTGGATAAGTGGAGAGAAAATTTGAATAAAAGAAAATTTAATCATGTTAAATTGCTTCAAATAATTCTTGATGAGTCGGGTTACTCGGCAATGTTAAAAAATAAAAAAGATTTGGAAAATGAAAATAGACTTGAAAACATAAAGGAATTACTTAGTGCAATGAAAGAATTTGATAATTTAGAAAGTTTTTTAGAACATGTTGCTTTAGCTACTTCTGTTGATCAAGACTGGAATGGACAAAAAGTAAATATGATGACTATGCATGCTGCCAAAGGATTAGAGTTTGATGTTGTATTTTTACCTGGTTGGGAAGAAGGTCTATTTCCTCATCAAAAATCTATTGAGGAAAAAGGTCAAAATGGCTTAGAAGAAGAGAGAAGACTTGCTTATGTTGGTATCACCAGAGCAAAAAAGAAAGCTATAATTTCATTTTCTATGAACAGATTCTATCAAGGTGATTGGATTGATAGTATGGCCTCTAGATTTATTGATGAACTCCCTGAAGATTATTTGGAAAAAAATTCTTTTTTTGATGAGACAAATAATATGGATGAAGACTTTGATTTTAATCAAGATTTCGAGGAAAATGATAATATTAGAAGTCCTGGATGGATAAGATATCAAAAGCGAATTAAATGATTAAAAAAAAAATTGAAGAATTAAGAAAAAAATTTAATTTTTTTGGAATTGACGGCTACATTATACCAAAAAATGATGAATTTTTTGGTGAGTATGCTTTAAATGATAGATTAAAAAAAATATCTAATTTCAGTGGATCTGCTGGATGTGCAATTATTTTAAAAGGTAAAAATTATTTATTTGTTGATGGCAGATATACAATTCAAGCAGAAATTGAGTCAGGAAAATATTTTAAAATAATTAGTTATGAAAAAATTATAAATTGCAAAATTTTTAAAAACCTTACACTTGGAATTGATCCAAAAATTTTTACGTCATCAAAAATCAAAAAATGTTTTAATAAAAATAATAGTATTAAAAGTATTAATAAAAATTTAGTAGATTTAGTTTTTAAAAAAAAAGTCACAAATTCAAAATCTTTTTATTCACTTAATAAAGAAGTTACAGGACAAAGTCACTTAATAAAGATTAAAAAAGTAATCAATCACATGAAAAGAAATAATTCAAAATATCTTTTTATTAGTGCGCCAGAAAATGTCGCTTGGTTACTGAATATAAGAGGTTACGACAATCCTACTAGTCCAATTCCTAATTGTCGTTTATTACTAGATGATAGAAAAAATATTTTTTTAATTGCTGAAAAAAAGAAAGTTAAAAAATTTATTAAAGAAAAAATAATTTTAAAACATCAAATAATAGAACCAAAAAATTTTGAACATTTAATAGAAAAAATAAAAAAAGGTAAGATTATCATAGATAAAAATAGTTGTTCAATTTATCATGAAAACTTAATCAAAAAGAAACTTGACATAAAAAGTAATGAAGATCCGATTTATTTTTTAAAATCCTTAAAAACTCCGAATGAAATAAATTCAATGATTGACGCACATATTTCAGACGGAGTCGCACTAACTAAATTTCTTTATTGGATTAAAAAAATAAATAAAAAAAAAATATCAGAATTTGATGCTCAGAATAAATTAGAGTTTTTTAGAAAAAAAAATAAGAAATATTTATATCCAAGTTTCAATACTATTGCTGGATCAGGAAAAAATGGTGCTATTGTTCATTATAGAGCTAACAAAAAATCAGCAAAAAAAATTGATAAAAAAGACATTTTTTTGTGTGATTCTGGAGGCCAATATAAGTATGGAACAACTGATGTTACAAGAACAATCTGTTTTTCTAAACCAAAACAAAATATCAAGAATATTTTTACTAAAGTTCTAAAAGGACATATAGCAGTAGTTTCTGCTGATCTAAAAAAAAATTTTAATGGAAAATTAATTGATGTTCTTGCAAGAAAAAGTTTAATTAAAAGTGGTTTAGATTACAAACATGGTACTGGACATGGAGTTGGATTCTTTCTTAATGTTCATGAAGGACCTCATGCAATATCAAAATTTAATACTATAAAAATACGAGAGGGAATGATTGTGAGTAACGAGCCAGGCTATTATAAAAAAGGAGAATTTGGTATAAGAATTGAAAATCTTATATATGTTAAAAAAAATAATAATAAATTAACTTTTGAAAATTTAACGTTAGCACCGATTGAGAAAGAGTTAATAAATTACAAAATGTTAGATGATAAAGAAAAAAATTATTTATTTAGATATCATTTAACAGTTTACTCTGAATTATCTAAATTTCTTAACAAAAAAGAAAAGAAGTGGTTAGCTAGTTTTATTTAACATTTTAAGCCAATCAGATTGATTTAAAATTTTAATATTTAGTTCTTTAGCACTATCAATCTTTCTTTTGGTTGGTTTATCTCCAATAATTAAGTAATCAAGTTTTTTTGATATGTTGCTAATAATATTTCCTGAATTCTGCTCAATTAAAGATTTGGCCTCTGCTCTACTCATATTTTCCAATTTTCCAGTGAGCATAAAATTTTTATTTTTCAATGGGCCATCTTTCTTAGTTTCTGTTTTTTTATTTATTGAGATTATTTTTGAAAGTTCACTCAAAACCTTGATGTTTTCTTGATTAGAAAAAAAACTTTTAATTGAATTAATTTGAGTTTCACCAATTCCATCGATGTTTAATAGTTCACTAAAATTTTTAGATTTAGATAAATTGATAAAATTTTTAAACGATTTTAAATTTTTTGCTAACAATTTTGCATTTTCTAAACCAATATGTCTTATACCAAGAGCAAAAATAAATCTTTCAAATGAAATTTTTTTTCGTAAATCGATAGAATATTTTAAATTTGCAACTGATTGTCTACCCCATCCATCAAGATTTTCAATTTTTAAGTAATCTAATTTAAAGATATCCTGTGGAAATTGAACCAGTTGTAAATTCCAAAAATTTTCAACAATTTTTTTTCCAAAACCTTCGATATTAAAAGCATCTTTTGAAACAAAATGTTTGATTTTTTCAATAGAAATTTTTTCACATTTAAAACCTTCACTAGAACATCTTCTCACTGAATCTTTTTTTTTGGTTGTAAGATTGTATTCCTTAATTGTTTCTGATCCACATGAGGGACATTTTTTTGGGAACACAAACTTTTCTGAATTTTTTTGTCTTTTATTTAAATCTACAGAAATTATATGGGGTATAACATCACCTGCTCTCTCAATAATTACTGTATCTCCCACTCTTATATCTTTTCTGTTAATTTCATCCTCATTGTGTAGTGTAGCATTTGAAACTATAACTCCACCAATGTTTATAGGCTTTATTTTTGCCACAGGTGTTAATGCTCCTGTTCTACCAATCTGAATATCTATATCTATAATATTGGATACTCCCTTAGTTGAGGAGAATTTATGTGCTATGGCCCATCTTGGAGCATTCGCTACGTTTCCTAACCTTTTTTGAAGTTTAAAATCGTTTACCTTATATACAATTCCATCTATATCAAAGTCTAGTTGATCTCTTTTTTTTTCAACCTCTAAATAATTTTTTAATAAATTTTTAATACCTACTATAGTTTTATTTAATGGATTAGTTACAAATCCCCATTTTTTTAAATTTTTTAAATATTCACTTTGAGAATTCATTTTCATATTTTTTTCATATCCATAAGTATAGGCAATAAATCTTAATGGAATTTTTTTTGTCTCATTAGGATTTTTTTGTCTTAGAGAGCCAGAGGCAGCATTTCTTGGATTTGCAAATTTGTCAGATAGATTTTTAAAATCTGAATTTTGTATAAAAACTTCTCCTCGAATATCTATTTCTTGAGGAAAATTTTTTGCATCAATTTTAAGTGGAATATCTTTAATAGTTTTTAAATTTTCAGTTATATCTTCGCCTTCTTTTCCATCACCTCTAGATAATCCAGTAATAAATTTTCCATTTTTATAAAATAAAGAAGCAGAGATACCATCAATTTTAGGTTCAGCACTATACTCTATTTCTAAATCATCTTTTTTATCAAGAAAATTAATAACTCTTTTTTCAAAATTAATTAAATCTTCTTCATTAAATGCATTAGATAAAGATAACATTGAAACTTTATGTTTAACTTTTTTAAAATTTTTTGAGGGTTTAAATCCAACAATTTTTGAAGGTGAGTCATCGCTGGCTAAAAAATTGTATTTTTTTTCAAGATCTAAAATTTCTTTTTTTAATTCGTCATAATCCTTATCAGATATTATAGGACTATTTTTATCATAATAATTTTTATTATGTTTAAGAATTTCACTAATTTTTTTATTGTATCTTTTCTTTATTTCATCAAAATTCATTTTTATTTAAATAACTCTTTAAATTTTCTGAATATAATATTTTGTTTGTCTTTTTTAATTTTTTCTATCGGACTGATATATTCTTTATTAAAAACTCTATAAGACTCCTCGTACCACTCACTACTTTTATAGTTATATCCAAGCAAAACTGCATATTTTTTTGACTCATTTTCCAGGCCTAAAATATAATTTATCTCAACTAATCTGTGTAAAGCTTCTTCAATATATTCAGTTTGCTCATAATTATTTACAATATTTTTAAATCTGTTTAACGCTGGTATCCATTTTTTTTTTGATAAATAATATTTCCCTATATAAAGCTCTTTTGAAGCCAAAACATTATCTATCAAATTTAATTTAAACTTAGCATCTAAAGAAAAATCTGTATTTGGATAATTTTGAATAATGTATTCAAAATATTCTTGTGATTTTAGTATCGATGATAAATCTTTTTTTTCATCTACAATTAATTCATAATAACAGCTTGCCATTAAATAATAAGCATAAGGATAATTTTCATTTTCTGGATAGTTTTTTAAAAATCTTTTTATTTCTGAAATAGCATCACCATAATAATCATGATAATAATACGAATAAGCTGCCATCAATATTGATCTTGGAGCCCAAATAGACTGGGGATATATATTTTCTACAGTATTAAAATTTTTTGCTGCAAATAACATATCGCCCTCTTCAAAAGCTTTTATTCCCTCATTATAAGCCTCGATCATTTGTGTTTCTAAATCATCACTCTTTAAAACAATTGACTCCTCTTTTTTATTTTTACAAGCAGATAAAAAAAATATTATAACTACAATGATAGTGAAAATTATTTTCATTTTCCTATATTATTAATTGAAAATAAAATTTATGCTATTGATTTAAGCAAATTCTTATTAATAAGCGTATGAGGTAAAGTTTTTTCTTTAATTTCCAGTACTATATAATTCTCACGATCACCAAATACTTTTTTCAATAACTCATTTGTTAAAAAATGACCACCTTGAGAACACTTTATATTAGCCAATAATCTATAACCACATGTATATAAATCTCCAATACAATCTAGAATTTTATGATTAACAAATTCTTTTTTATTTCTTAATCCTTCTTTATTCAATATTTCTTTATCTTTAACTACAATTGCATTGTCTAGACTTCCACCTTGCGCTAAACCCAGACTTTTAATTCTTTCAATATCTTCAAATAAACAAAAAGTTCTAGAATTATAAATATCAGTCAAGTCATCTTCATAAACTTTAATTAAATTCCTTTGATTATTAATTATTGGATTATTAAATTTAAGCTCAAAATCTATATTCAAACTTAGTTTTGACGGTTCAATCACTATCGATCTTTTGCCATCAATTAACTCAACTCTTCTTTTAATCTTAATTATTTTAATTGGGACTTCACTTGACTTAATTCCAGTTTTAACTAATTTTTGAACAAATTGAATTGCAGAACCGTCAAGAATAGGCACTTCCTCATTATCAATTTCAATTAATGCATTATCTATACCTAAACCGAATAATGCTCCCATTAAATGTTCTATAGTTGAAACTTTTATTCCATGCTCATTAGATATTGTTGTATTTAATGATGTGCTAGTCACATTATTAAAATTTGGATAAATGATATTGTTTAAATTTAAATCTACTCTTTTAAAAATTATTCCCGTATTAGGCGCTGATGGAGATATGCTTATATTAGATTTTTTACCAGTATGTAATCCAATGCCACTAAACTTTGTAATAGCTGAAACAGTTTTTTGGGTTAAATAAGGCACATAATCTTTTAAGGTCTATTATTAAATATTCAAAAACAACAAATGTTACGGTAAAATACAGGTTAATTAAAGATTTGAAAAAATTTTTCAAAAAATCCCTTATTTTTTGAAGTTTTAGGAACTAAAAAAACCTCGTTTAAGTTGATGCCAGAGATAATCTGTTTAGTCTTATTATAGAAATCTAAATTTGAGTTATCTTTAAAGTAATCTTTAACAT
>CACOKI010000015.1 GCA_902627735.1 uncultured Pelagibacteraceae bacterium | reverse complement strand
AATTTTTAATGAACTGGAGAAAGAATAAACGTCATTAATCTTTTTTATTGAATATTTAATATTATCATTTTGTTTTTGTAGTAAAATATCTCCCAAACCATCTATAGACAAATTATTTTTTTTTGAAACAATTGTTAATTCATGATTTAAAAATTTTATACTATTTGATAATTCAGGAAATATTCTTTTTAAACCATTAACTTTTGAACTTGTCATTTCATTTAATCTTAATTTAGTTTCAAATACTAAATCTCTGAATTTTAATTTATCATTTATTTTGAAAGAAAATTTGCTATTTGAACTAAACTTTAGCTTTGTCAAATCTAAATTAAATAAATAAGGTTTTATAAAAGAATCTAATTGATCCTGAGTCAAATCAATTATTTCGTTCTCAACTTGACCATTAATCAAATAATGTTTTTTATCATTCTTTACTACGAGTTCCTTTGAAGAAAACTCAACTTTATTTAATGCAAATTTTATATTTTTTAAATTTAAATTATTCTTTGCTAAATCAAACTTAAGATTAATATTATCTATAATAAGTTTTTTAAAAATATCTATTTTTACATCACGTACAATACCATCTATTTTATAATTGTTTTTTAGTTTTCCATTTTCATCAAATTCTATTTTGATATTTGCTATTAAAAAACCTTTTTTTAAAAATTTTTCGAAAAAATATAATTCGGTATTTTGCTTAAAACTTCTTACTAAAGAGGTTATCTTTTTTACTTCAAGAGGTTTTGTAGAAATTTCTAAATTTTCAATAATAAATTTATCACTAAATAAAGATTTTACAGGTATTTGAGCTTTTATACTTTCAAGATCTAAAATTATATCTTTATTAATTATTTTTGGTCCAATTGTTTTTGTACTAAATTTAAAATCTATTGGATTAAAAATGATCTTTATTTTTTTTAGTTCAATATCAAAATGCTGATCAAACTCTTTTATTTTATTTGAAATTTGGTTGTTGAATTTTTTTGTTTCAATTCCAATTAAACTTAAATAACCAAAAAAAATTATAAGTAAAAAAAATAATGATGTTAAAATTCTAATTACTATTTTCATTAAATTTTATATAAAGATTGTTCAAGAAAGTTATCAATATCACCGTCTAATACTTTTTCAGGATTAGTACTCTCGTAATTTGTTCTGTTATCTTTAACTAATCTGTATGGCTGTAATACATATGATCTTATTTGATGACCCCATCCTATCTCAGATTTTGAAGACTCAATATTTTGTGCCTCCTTTTCCTTTTTTTTTATTTCAAAATCATACAATCTAGCCCTTAACATATTTATACAAGTCTCTTTATTTTTATGTTGTGATCTTTCATTTTGACATTGTACAACTATTTTTGACGGCAAATGTGTTATTCTCACAGCACTATCAGTAGTATTAACATGCTGCCCCCCAGCACCGCTTGATCTATAAGTATCTATCCTTAAATCTTTATCTAAAATTTCAATATCAATATTTTCATCAACTACTGGATATATCCATACACTCGCAAAACTTGTGTGTCTTCTTGCACCAGAGTCAAAAGGTGAAATCCTTACTAATCGATGTATGCCAGATTCTTTTTTTAACCATCCAAAAACATAATTTCCCTCAATTTTTATTGTTGAGGATTTAATACCTGCTTCGTCACCTCTGTGCTCGCTTATGAG
The DNA here is from genome assembly GCA_902627735.1 of uncultured Pelagibacteraceae bacterium. Classification (GTDB taxonomy): domain Bacteria; phylum Pseudomonadota; class Alphaproteobacteria; order Pelagibacterales; family Pelagibacteraceae; genus Pelagibacter. The sequence continues at coordinate 11,343 of CACOKI010000015.1, read as the reverse complement.
ACTTGATTTAAATCTTTTTGAGTCCGACCATTTAAGATACATTCTTCTTAACATGTTTGCCCAATCTTGACTTTCTGTACCTCCCGCACCAGCATGAATTTCTATATAACAATCAAGAAAATCTGCTTCATTTGATAAAAAACAACTTATTTCATTTTTTTTAACAAGGCTTCTTAATTCTTTAATATTCTCAAAAACTTCGCTTAGAATATTTTGATTATTTTCTTCTTTGGCCAATTTATATAAATCATTTAAATCATCTAAACTTTTAATAGAATTTTCAAATGAATTAGTTAACTCTTCATAAAACTTTTTTTCCTTAATTACTTTACTTGAATTAGCTTTATCTTGCCAAAAATTAGCATCAAGCATTTGTTTATTATGATTTTCTAATTTGGAGTAGATATCATTTTTTTCAAAGAAACTCCTTAATTCTTTGATTAATTCTTTCGATCTCTTTTTTAAAACTTAAATATTTATCATCCATTAATAAAACTTTAATATATTATTTGAGTCTAATCTATTATTATTTGAATATAAAACTTTACCATCAACAACATTTTTACTTTTATATGCTTCCATAATAGTATTTTTTGATGAAAGATTCGCTTTTTGACCAGACGTGGGGTCAATTACCATCATAGTTATACCATCAGAAACTTTAAATGGTCTTGCTTCAGATTTTTTAACTGCTTCTTTAATAAAATTTTCAAATATAGGTAATGCTGTTTTTGAACCTGTTTCAAATTTTCCAAGTGGCGCAGGATTATCCATTCCAACATAAACACCAATTACATAATTTGAAGTAAATCCAATAAACCATGCATCTGTATTTTCATTCGTAGTTCCAGTCTTTCCAGCTAAATTTAACTTTAGTTTTTTTAATTTTTTTCCAGTCCCTCTTTGTATTACACCCTCTAGAATTGAAGTTATTTGGTAAGCTGTTTGAGGAGAAAAAACTTGTTTATAATTGTCATCTATTTTTGGATAAGTAGCGCTTGTGTAAGAAATCTCTCTACAATTTAAACATGTTCTTTTTTCGTTGTTTACAATAGTATTACCCTCGCTATCTTGAATTCTATCTATAAGTATTGGGCTTACTAATTTTCCTCCATTAACAAAAGCAGAATATGCTGAAGTCAATTTTAATAAAGTTGTCTCAGCTGATCCTAAAGAAATAGACAATAACTCTTCAGGTTCTTCATATATTCCTAATCCTTTAGAAAAGCTTACAACTTTATCAATTCCCAATTTTTGTGCAATTCTTACTGTCATCAAATTTCTTGATTTTTCTAATCCTGTTCTTAACGTTGAAAGTCCATAAAATTTTTTCCCATAGTTTTCTGGTTTCCACATTTTTAAATCAACTCCTTGTTCTAGTACTAGCGGAGCGTCTAATACTAATGAGGAAGGTGTATAGTTATTTTCCAAAGCCAAAGCATAAACAAAAGGTTTGAATGCTGAGCCTGGCTGCCTTAAAGCTTGTGTTGCTCTATTGAATTCACTATTTTTAAAACTAAAACCACCACTTAAGGCCAAAATTCTACCCGTATATGGGTCCATTACAACAATACCACCATTGATTTTAGGAATTTGTTTTAAACTAAATTCATTTTCTTTAATTCTTTTTACATAAATTACGTCACCAACTTTTAACAATTCGTCAAATTCTTTTTTTGTCCATGTAATATCATTATATTTAATTGTACCTTTTAATTTATTTGATGTTTCCACTTCTGCAGAAAACTTGTCTACTTTTTTTACTATTGCAATATCCCAACCTATAGAGTCTTCTAACTTATGCTCCCTAAAATCATTAGCCCAATTTAAAAAATTTTTTTTATGCCCTAAAATTCCATGCCATCCTTTTCTTTTGTCATATGCTATTAATCCCTCTCTTAAAGAATTAGTGGCAATTTTCTGTAAATTTAGATCAATAGGAGTATTGATATTAAAACCTTGTTTATATACTTTTTCATAAGTCAATTTTTCAATAACACTTTTTCTTACATCTTCTATATAAAACTGTGCATCCTCTAAAAAAACCTTTTTAGTTTTTTTTAAAACGATTTCTTTTTTTTTTAATTTTTGATATTCTTCGTTACTTATAAATTCATTTTCTAATAAATTTTTTAAAACAAGATTTCTTCTAAATTCAGCTAATTTAATATTTCGATAAGGATTATATTTACTAGGTGCTTTAGGTAGTGCTGCTAATAATGCTGCCTCCTCATAATTAAGTTCTTTAATCGATTTGTCAAAATATTCTAAACTAGCAGCTGCAACACCATATGCACCACTTCCTAGATATATTTGATTTAAATACAGCTCTAAAATTCTCTCTTTATCTAATGCTCTCTCAATTCTAAATGCAAGAATTGCTTCTTTTATTTTTCTATTTAAACTTACTTCATTTGTTAGTAAAAAGTTTTTAGCAACTTGTTGAGTGATTGTGGATGCGCCCTCTAATCTTTTTGATGTCATTATATTTTTAAGATTATTTATTGTTGCTCTTATGACACCCTTAGCATCAACACCAGGATGTGAAAAAAAATTCTTATCTTCAGCAGATAAAAAAGCATTAATTACATTTTTTGGTATTGCGCCATATGGAACAAAAATTCTTTTTTCTTTTGAAAAATCTGCAACTAAATTTCCTTCACCCGAATAAACTTTACTTGAAACGGGTGGTTTGTAATTTTTTAAAAACTTATAATCTGGTATATTGTTAGAATAATTCCATAAAATTCCCAATATTATGACTGAGATAAGTAATAAAAAACTGATTATTGCTATAAATATATTTTTAAAATAATTGCTCATTTTAATTCCATTATATACTGGAATTTGTTAAAGATAAGGCAGTAGAAAACAAAATTTTTATAAAAATTATTTAAAATGAAACAATCAACAAAAATCTTATGGAAAAAAATTTATATATCGATGCATCGCATCCTACAGAAACAAGAGTTGTTCTTAAATCAGAAAATAATATTGAAGATTACGAGTACGAAGGTTTAAAGAATAGTTTAATTAAAAACAATATTTATCTTGGTAAAGTTAGTAGAATTGAACCATCTCTTCAAGCTGCTTTTGTAGATTTTGGAAGAGAGAGACATGGTTTTCTATCCTTTAATGATATTCAGTCTGATTATTATCAAATTCCTCAAAGTGATCTTGAAATAATAAAACAACAAGAGGAAAAAGCTAGGGAAGAACTTTCAAAAGAGATTGAAGCTAAAGAAGAAGAAGATTTAGCCGAGGGGAAATTAGAAATTGATGATCCACTAGAAAAAAAAAATTCAGAAGACAAAGGAAACTTGGTAGAGGAAAAAGTACCAAAAAGAGATAAAAAGTTAAGTTTTAAAAGATATAAAATTCAAGAAGTTATAAAACCTAATCAAGTTATTTTAGTTCAAGTAATAAAAGATGAAAGAGGACAGAAAGGTGCTGCATTGAGTACATTTATTTCTGTAGCTGGCAAATATATTGTTTTAATGCCAAACACTCCAAAAGGTGGTGGTATATCTAGAAAAATATTTAACCCTATAGATAGAAAAAAAATAAGAGAAATTTTGAATGAAATTGAGATACCTAAGGAGATGGGTTTAATTGTTAGAACTGCAGGAAGCAATAAAACCAAAAATGAAATTAATCATGATTTAACAACACTTATCAATACGTGGAATCAAATTAAAGAAAAGGCAATTAATTCTATTGCTCCTTCACTTATACATCAGGAGAGTGAAATTATTAATAGAACTCTTAGAGATATGTACGATGAAAACACTAAAAATGTAATTATTGAGGGAAATGAAGGTTATAAAAAAGCCCAAAGTTTTATGAAAATGATGATGCCTTCACATGTAAAAAAAATTAAAAAATATAGAGGTAAAGTTCCACTCTTTATAGATCAAGGTATAGAGCAAAAACTAAATCAAATATTTGAGTCTGAAATTAAATTAAGTTCAGGTGGATATTTGGTAATTAATCCTACTGAAGCTTTAGTCTCTATTGATATTAATTCTGGAAGTTCAATTAAACAAAAAAATGTTGAAAGCACCGCTTTAGATACTAACTTAGAGGCTGCAGATGAAATAGCGAGACAAATAAAAATAAGAGATTTATCAGGACTTATAATTATAGATTTCATAGATATGCTGGGATATGGAAACAGAAGAATGGTTGAAAGAAGACTTAAAGAAAAATGTAGATCAGATAGAGCAAGGATTCAAATTGGTAGGATAAGTAATTTTGGTTTATTAGAGATGTCTAGACAAAGACTACGTGAAAGTGCAGTTAAATGGAAAGTAAATTTAACTGATGAGTCATTTGCACAAAAACTTCTTAAAATAGTTGAATTAAATGCAGTATTAAATAAGGCTAAATTTGTAGATTTAAAAGTTTGCGAGAAAATTTCTGATTTTTTAAAAGAAAACTTTGTTGAGGATTTAACATTTATTGAAAAAAAAATTAAAATGAAAATTGATATAATTACTGATCATAATCTTATAATTCCAGAATATATAATTGATATAAAAAATAAATCAAAAAAAACTCTACAATTGATAGAGCATAAAGAAAAACTTAAAATCATTAATCTTAGAAAAAATGAAAATAAAATTATTAATTTAAAAAATATAAAGAAATATAAAAAAAAACCTTTTAAAAAGAAAAAATTTTTTAAAAAAGCTAAATAATACCCTCGGTTGGTGAAGATGGACTACCCATCAAAATCTTTTCTATTCTACCTGAAATAAAAGATTTTCTACCTGATATAACAGCATGTTTAAAAGCTAAGGCCATATCAAAAGGTTTTTTTGCTTTTGCAATCGCAGTATTTACTAAAACTCCATCACATCCAAGCTCCATAGCCATTACTGCATCTGATGCTTGACCTAGACCAGCGTCAATAATTAAAGGCAATTTTGTCTGTGATCTTATAATTTTGATATTTACTTTATTAAGGATACCTAGGCCCGAACCAATAGGTGCTGCTAAAGGCATTATCGCTGATGCTCCTGAATTTTCTAATCTCTTCGCCATAAGCGGATCATCATTGCAATAAACCATTACTTTAAAACCTTCTTTTGTAAGGATCTCAGTAGATTTAAGAGTTTCTATCATTTCAGGAAATAAATTTTTTTTATCCCCCAAAACCTCAAGTTTGACTAATTTCCATCCACCTATTTCTCTTGCTAATCTTAATGTTCGCAATGCATCTTTTGAATTAAAACAGCCTGCAGTGTTCGGTAAATATGTAATTTTTTTTGGATCAATATAATCCATTAATAGAGGTTTTTTTTTATCAGTTATATTTACCCTTCTTACTGCTACAGTTACTATGTCTGCTCCAGAAAGTTTAATTGCTTTTGCACATTCACTCATATTTTTGTATTTACCTGTACCTACGATCAATCTTGAACTGAATTTTTTATTTGCTATTACTAAATTATCCCTGGTCAACTTACCCGCCTCCAATAAAATGAACAATTTCTACTCTATCATTATTTTTTAAAATTATTCTATTTAACTTTTTTTTATTAACAATTTCTCCATTCATTTCAATTGCTACTTTTTTTAGCTGTATTTTAAGATTTTTTATTAAAATCAATAAATTACTATTTCTATTTACTGTTTTTAATTTACCATTTACTTTAATTTTTATTTTTTTCATCGTATATAAGAGTTAAATGAACAGCAAAATTATAATTATTAATGGTCCAAATATTAATCTATTAGGAGAAAGAGAACAATCACAATATGGTTCAGATACTTTTAATAAATTAAAAGAAAAATGTATTGAAAAATCAAAGGAGTTAAATTTAGAAATTGAATTTTTCCAATCAAATGTTGAGGGTGAAATTGTTAATATAATTCAGGAGTCTAGAAAAAAATTCAAAGGTATTATAATTAATGCAGCTGCATTTACTCATACCTCTGTTGCAATAAGAGATGCTTTAGAAATATTTAAAAACCCAATAATTGAAATACATATTTCTAATATATATAAAAGAGAGGAATTTAGACAAAAATCACTAATAAGTGATATAGTTACTGGAGGTATTTTTGGATTAGGCATTGATGGTTATATTTTAGCCATAATTTCTATGCAAAAGCTTTTAAAAAATGAAAATTGATAAAAAAATTATTAAGGAACTTACAGATTGTTTGGATGAATTTAATCTTACTGAATTAGAATATACAGAAAAGGATACAAAAATAAAAGTATCTAAAAACAATGTATCAATAAATAATCAAACTATACCAAATGCTCAAAAAATAACGTCATCATCACAAACCTCTAAAGTTTCAAATAATTTAAACTCTGGTATTAAAGTTACGTCACCAATTATTGGCACTGCTTATCATGCACCGGAGCCAGGAGCAAAAAAATTTGTTGAAATAGGAAAAAAAATTAAAAAAGGTGATACTGTTATGATTGTTGAAGCAATGAAGACTATGAATCATGTTCCATCAACCTCAAATGGTGTTGTTAAAGAGATACTTGTAGAAGATGGTCAACCAGTTGAATTTGGCCAAGTTTTAATCATTTTAGAATAATGTTCAAAAAAATTTTAATAGCCAACCGTGGGGAAATTGCAGTTAGAGTAATTAGAGCTTGTAAAGAATGGGGAATTTCAACAGTTGCTGTTCACTCTGATGTCGATAGAGAAAGTATGCACGTTAAATTAGCTGATGAAAGTGTTTGCATAGGCTCTCATCAACCTGCAAATAGTTATTTAAATATTCCTGCTCTTCTATCTGCTGTTGATCTAACTGGAGCAGAAGCAGTTCATCCTGGTTATGGTTTTTTGTCTGAAAATTCTAGCTTTGCAAAAGTTTTGGAGGAAAATAAGATTAAATTTATTGGTGCATCATCTCAACATATCAAAATGATGGGTGATAAAATACAAGCAAAAAAAATTGCTAAAGAAAATGGTTTACCTGTTATTGAAGGATCTGAAGGTGGAATAAAAAATGTTAAAGAAGCTAAAGAACTTTGTAAAAAAATTGGTTTTCCAATTTTGATAAAAGCATCAGGAGGTGGAGGTGGTAAAGGAATGAAAATTGTTAAAAAGGAACAAGATTTTGATACACTTTTTTCAACTGCAAAATCTGAGGCTCAAAAATATTTTGGAAATGATGAGGTGTATATTGAAAAATTTTTTCAAAATCCAAGGCATATAGAAGTTCAAATTTTATCAGGAAAAAATAGAACTGTACATTTGCACGAGAGAGATTGTTCAGTTCAAAGAAGACATCAAAAATTGATTGAGGAAACTCCTAGTCCTGTCTTAACCGATGAAATAAGAAAAGATCTTTTTGAAAAGACAGTAAAAATGGTAAGTAAAATTGGTTATGAAGGTGCAGGTACTGTTGAATTTATTTATGAAGATGGAAAATTTTACTTTTTAGAAATGAATACTAGAGTTCAAGTAGAACACCCGGTTTCTGAAATGGTTACCGGAATTGATATAATTAAGGAACAAATCTGGATATCTTACACTGGAGAAACAGCTTTGAAACAGTCAGATATAAATCCAAGAGGACACGCTATAGAATGTAGAATAAACGCAGAAGATCCTAGCAAAAACTTTCAGCCTTCTCCAGGAACAATAGGTATGTGCCATCAGCCATCTGGCTTTAGAACAAGAGTTGATGGTGCGATTTATCAAGGATATAAAGTTACTCCCTATTATGACAGTATGGTTTGTAAACTAATTTGTCATGGAAGAAATAGAGTCGAGGCTATTCAAAGAATGAATAGATCTTTAGATGAATTTGTTATTGAGGGCATAACAACTACTATTCCCCTTCATAAAAAATTATTAAATCATGAAAAATTTATCAATTCAGATTTTAATGTAAGTTGGCTTGATAACGAAAAAATTATTTAATAACATCTAACTAACCAGACATCGTAAACTGGATGATCAAAAGGTTTTATTGATGGACTAGAAGAAAACATCCATCCATTAAAAACGAAAACATCATTTTTATTTTTATTAGTTAAATCTTTTACTTGTATATAAGCAGTAATTTCAGGATTATCATCAAATTTTGAATTTTTACATTTTATACTTTTAATTAATAAATCTTTAAATCTCACTTCTTCACCATTTTTAAGTTTAACCAATGTATTTTTTGAACTTATTTTATCCAAAACCTTCATGTCTGTGTAATTTCCCTCTAATTCACTTGCAAAACTATAATTAATAAAGATTAAAAAAAAAAAAATTAAGATTTTTGTAAATAATCTTATCTTAATCATTCCATGCTTTATATTTTTTTTTACCAACATTTTTGTTTTTATACGGATAATATGCTTTATCGGTACCTGTCAAATTTGGCTGATGTGTTTTTTGCCAACTATGTTTTTTTAAATCATGAATTTTTTCAATTTTATTTGGTGTAAAATGAATCCATGAATACCATTCAACTGGAATTTTAGATGCATCAATTTCATTAGAATAAATAACCCATCTTTTTCCTTTTTTACTCTCGTAATATTTATTGCCAAAAGAGTCTTTGCCAACTAATTTTCCAAAAAGAAAAGTTTTAATTTTTGTACCAATGGTATCTTGATTCCACCAAGTGAAGATTTTTTTAAAAAGTGTCAACATAATAAATAATTAAAATTTCAATTTAAAATTGTATAAATAAAATTAGACTAAAATTTGTATTTGTATATAAACTTAAGAATCGTTTTTCAAATTAATTTTAAAAGATTGGGGTCTAATGGCAAAATACTTAGTTGAAACTTATTATACATGTTCATTTAAAGTAAATCATTATCTAGATAGCATCGATGAAAAAGAGCTAAAAAACTTAGAAAAAAGAGATGATGGTAAATTTGAAATTATAGATGTTAAGCTAGACAATAGAAAAACAAAAAGTCTAAGCTCAACAAATAAAAAAATAATTGAAAATAAAAAAATTGAGATAATTTCAGAAAATCAAAAAACAACTCCTAAAAATTTAGAGAATTTATTAAAACCTAATAATATAAATCAAGATAAATCAGGAAAAAGATTTAGTATGCCTGATAGAAGAAAAGGTTACATTCAAAAAGCTACGATTGGAGATCATAAAGTTTATTTACATACCGGAGAATACGAAGATGGCAAAATTGGAGAAATTTTTATAGATACCAGTAAAGAAGGTGAATTAGTAAAAGCTTTAATGAATAATTTTGCCATAGCAGTTTCATTAGGTCTACAGTATGGAGTTCCGCTTGATGAATTTATTAATGCATTTGTTGGAACTAAATTTGAACCCTCTGGAAAAGTTCTTGGAAATGATAGAATTTTAAGCGCTTCTTCAATATTAGACTACATATTTAGAGAATTAGCAATTTCTTATCAAAATAGAGAAGATCTAGCTCACACTCCAGCTATTGGTACAAACGAAAATTCTAATTTGGATGATCAAAACTCAGATGATCAAAACCAGCTTCTAAAAATTGTAAAAGATATTACAAGCAAAGGATTTGTGAGAAACAATTATAAAAAAAATCTAGTTGATCTATCTGATGTAAAAATTAACCTTAAAGGTAAAAAATAAATTTATTATTTCTTTAATTTTAGTGTAAGATTTAATTCTTTTAATTGGTTCTCCTCTACTTCGGAAGGAGCGTTCATCATCAAATCTTGGGCATTTTGATTCATGGGAAACATAGTAACTTCCCTAATATTTTTTTCATTTGCCAATAACATCACTATTCTATCTATTCCTGGCGCTATACCACCATGTGGTGGAGCGCCATAACTTAATGCATTGATCATTCCACTAAATTTTTCATCAACATGATTTTTTGAGTAGCCTGCTACTGAAAACAATTTATACATTAATTCAGGAATATGATTTCTTATTGCACCAGAGGAAAGTTCAATTCCATTACATACAATATCATATTGATAGGCTAGCATATCTAGTGGATTTTCAAAATCTAAATTATTAATATCCCCCTGAGGCATTGAAAAAGGATTGTGACTAAATTGAATTTTACCTGATTGTTCATCTCTCTCAAACATCGGATAATCAACTATCCAACAAAATGCAAAAGTGCTTTCATCAATTAAATTTAGATCACTTGCAATTTTTTCTCTAGCTAAAGATGTAATCTTTTCTAAATCTTTTTGTTTTCCACATGCCATAAAAACACTATCTCCAATTTGAGCCTTTGTTTTTTTCATTATTTCTGCTAGTGCATCTTTTGAAAAAAATTTTCCAATTGGTCCTTTGGCTAAAATTTCTTTATCCTTCTCAAGACTTAAATATGCTAAACCAGAAGCACCTTGATCTTTTGCCCACTTGTCAATACCATCAAAAAAACTTCGAGGTTTATCTTTTGTATTTTTTGTAACAATACATCTGACATTAGAGCCAGCTTTTACTAATCTTTTGAATATTTCAAATGAAACATCTTCTCTAGAAAAAATTTCTGTTATATCCTCAATTATTAGTGGATTTCTCAAATCAGGTTTATCACTTCCATAATTTAACATTGAGTCTGAGTAAGAAATTTTTGGGAATTTCTCAAACATTAATTTTTTATTTGAAAATTTTTTAAATGTGTTAACCAATAATTTTTCTACTACCTTAAAAACATCTTCCTGTTCAACAAAAGACATTTCTAAATCTAATTGATAAAATTCACCTGGACTTCGATCAGCTCGTGCATCTTCATCTCTAAAACAAGGGGCAATTTGAAAGTATCTATCAAATCCAGATACCATAATTAACTGCTTAAATTGTTGAGGAGCTTGCGGTAAAGCATAAAATTTTCCAGGATTTAATCTACTTGGTACTAGAAAATCTCTAGCACCCTCTGGACTTGAAGAGGTTAAAATAGGTGTTTGAAATTCTAAAAAACCTAATTTGTTCATTTCATCTCTGATAAATGAAATTACTTTTGATCTTAAAATAATATTTTCATGAATTTTTTTTCTTCTTAAATCTAAAAATCTATATTTTAATCTTATTTCTTCTGAGTACTCTTGATCACTAAAAACAGGCATAGGCAATTCTTTGCAAATACCTAGCACGCTAAAACTCTCAATTGAAACCTCTACTTCTCCTGTTTGAATTTCTTTATTTATTGTATCCTCAGATCTATCAACAACCTCACCAGTTATCTTCACAACTGTTTCCAATTGAATTTTTTCTAAATTAGAAAATGAGGAATTATCCTTATCTATAATACATTGAGTAATGCCATAATTATCTCTCAAATCAATAAATAAAAGGTTTCCATGATCACGTTTTTTATTAATCCATCCAGATAAAAAAACTTTTTTTCCAACATCAATTTTTCTTAATTCGTTACACTTATGACTT
>CACOKI010000014.1 GCA_902627735.1 uncultured Pelagibacteraceae bacterium | reverse complement strand
TATAAAAACAGAAAATAAAAACTTATGTTTCAAAGACTGAAATTAACTTCCCCAAATATATATAGCTGCAAATAAAAATAACCATACAACATCAACAAAATGCCAATACCATGCTGCTGCTTCAAAACCAAAATGGTGATCTTTGTTAAAATGTCCCAATTTTCCTCTCCACAAACACACGGCTAAAAAAATTGTTCCTACAATCACATGAAAGCCATGAAATCCTGTAGCCATATAAAAAACTGAACCATATATATGGTCAGAAAATGCAAATGTTGCATGATGATATTCATATGCTTGTAATGCTGTAAAACAAACTCCTAGGATGACAGTTAAAACTAAACCTTGGATAAATCCTTTTCTATCATCTTCCAAAAGCGCGTGATGTGACCAAGTCACAGTAGTGCCTGACAACAATAACACTAAAGTGTTTATAAGTGGAATGTCCCAAGGATCAAAAGTTTCAATATCTTTTGGTGGCCATACATTTCCAACAAATTCATTAGGAAAAAGACTTACATCAAAATAAGCCCAAAACCATGCAACAAAAAACATTACCTCAGATGCGATAAACAACGTCATCCCATAACGATGGTGAATTTGTACTACAGGAGTATGATGACCTTGATGCTCGGCCTCAATTACTACATCTCTAAACCACATATACGCACCATAAATTAACAGGGCAAAACCTAAATACATTCCCCATGATACGTCCGAGTGCATATAATAAACTGCTCCCAATGCTAATACTAAACATGAGAAAGAAACATATATTGGCCAAGGGCTTGGGTCTACTAAGTGATAATCGTGTTTTTTTTCAGCTGACATTTTTTTGGATTATGATTGTTTATAGTAATCTGTCGAGAAAAAAGTATACGACATAGTTACATCTTGTAGGTTTTTCACTGTCGGATCATTCACCATTTCAGGATCTAAATAAAAAGTCATTACATATGTAGCTTTTTCACCAGCTTTTAGTTCTTGTTTTTCAAAACAAAAACATCCCAACTTGCTGTAATATTTTCCAAAACTTGCAGGTGAAACATTAAAGCTTGCCACCCCTGCGGTAGGCTCTTCACTATAATTCGTTACCTCAAATTCTATTTTACTAACTTGGCCAACTTTTACATCAATTACATTTGATTTGACCTTAAAATCCCATGGTAAATTATTTACGTTAGTATCAAATCTTACACTTACCACTTTATCTAAAACTATTTTAGGAGCATTGTTTGATACTTGTGTCGTCCCTCCAAAACCAGTCACTCTACAAAAAAGATCATATAATGGCACTGCTGCATATGATAAACCTAACATTAAAACAAAAATTCCAGCTAATAATAATGGTGTTAATTTCTTTTTTTCAATCATATTGCCCTATCAAATACCCCAGTGTTATATAAAGTAAAAAAGAAAAGAAAAACCATGAAAGCAATAATTGCTAAAGCAGTAAGAATATTTTTTTTCTTTGTTTTTTTATCAGGAGTTATCATAAAATCTTATCTATCAGAAAAAGAACAAAAACTAAAAATAAATAAAGTATCGAATATCCAAATATAGATTTTGCTTTTTTTGGGTTAAACTTATTTTTCTTAAAATTGTAAAGTTCGTAACATAAAAAATTGTAATAAAAAGTTAATAATAATGATGGGATTAAGAATATTAATCCCACAAAATTAATCAAATACGGAAAAATAATAACTGGCAGCATTAATAAAGAATAAACAAATATATTAATCTTTGTACTTTCTACTCCATTTGTCAATGGAAGCATAGGTATATTAGCTTTTTTGTAATCATCTGATTTATACAAACTCAAAGCCCAAAAATGTGAAGGTGTCCAAAAAAATATAATTAGAAAAAAAGTTAATGGTTCAATTGAAAGAGATCCTGTTGCAATAGTCCATCCAATAACCGGAGGAAAAGCTCCTGCTGCCCCACCAATAACTATGTTTTGTGGCGTTCTTCTTTTTAACCAAATTGTATAAACAAAAACATAAAATAAAATTGTAAGGAGTAATATGGATGCAGAAATTCTATTCGTAAAATAATCTAATGTAACTACAGAAATTATTGACAAAGTTACACCAAAAATCAGTGCTTGATTTTTATTGACTTTTCCTGTCGGAATTGGTCTTAAACAAGTTCTTGTCATTAATGCATCAAGATCAGACTCGTACCACATATTTAAAGCACCAGCTGCTCCTGCTCCTAAAGAAACTAACAAAATTCCAATTATTGCATCTTTTGTAGAGACGGCATTAGGTGCTGTTAATAAGCCAACAGCACAAGTAAAAATTACCAAAGACATCACTCTAGGTTTCATCAATTTAAATAATTCAGATAAATTAAATAAATCTTCCTGAGATAAACTTCTTTTTTTTAATTTTGAACTATCCATCAATTTTTTTAACTTTTGTTTTAGCTATGTGATTTTTCAGTTTCTTGATCATCAACAAACTTTGGCAACTCTTCAAAAGTATGAAAATTAGGTGGAGATGGCACTGTCCATTCCAATGTTGTTGCCCCTTCTCCCCATGGGTTCTGTGCAGCAGCTTTCTTTTTAGCAAAAGCATAAATTAGATTAACAAAAAATACTGCTAATCCTGCTACAGCAATATAAGAGCCAATCGATGATATATAATTCCAACCAGCAAAAGCATCTGGGTAATCTGCGTATCTTCTAGGCATTCCAGCTAAACCTAAAAAGTGCTGAGGAAAGAAGATTAAGTTAACACCTACAAATGTTAGCCAAAAGTGTAAGTGTCCCATCCATTCAGAGTATTCATAACCAGACATTTTTGAAAACCAATAATAGAAACCTGCAAAAATTGCAAAAACTGCTCCTAAAGACAAAACATAATGAAAATGAGCTACTACATAATAAGTATCGTGCATTGCCGTGTCTACTCCAGCATTCGCTAAAACTACACCTGTTACACCGCCAACAGTAAACATAAATATAAAACCTAGTGCCCACATCATAGGTGTCTTAAATGAAATTGATCCGCCCCACATAGTTGCTATCCATGAGAAAATTTTAATTCCTGTTGGTACAGCAATAATCATTGTAGCTGCTAAGAAATAAGCTTTTGTATCAGTACTCAGTCCAACAGTATACATATGATGAGCCCATACAACGAATCCTACTATTCCAATTGCTACCATTGCATAAGCCATACCTAAATAACCAAAGACCGGTTTTCTAGAAAATGTTGAAACAATATGACTTATCATCCCAAACCCAGGTAAAATTAAAATATAAACTTCTGGATGACCAAAGAACCAAAATAGATGTTGAAATAAAACAGGATCCCCTCCGGTTTGCGCTTCAAAGAATGCAGTTCCAAAATTTCTATCCGTTAATAACATTGTAATTGCACCTGCTAATACTGGTAAAGATAATAATAATAAGAATGCTGTTACTAAAATTGACCAAGCGAACAAAGGCATTTTATGTAAGGTCATGCCTGGAGTTCTCATATTTAAAATTGTAGTAATAAAGTTTACTGCTCCCAAAATTGAAGAGGCTCCAGCCAAATGTAAACTCAAAATTGCTAAATCCATTGCAGGTCCTGGTTGACCAGCTTTAGAAGACAAAGGAGGATAAATGGTCCAGCCACCACCCACACCTGTTTGACCTGGAGGGCCATCAGCAAAAATAGATAATATTAATAAAGTTAATGATACAGGTAATAACCAAAATGAAATGTTATTCATTCTTGGGAAAGCCATGTCAGGTGCACCAATCATGATTGGCACAAACCAATTTCCGAAACCACCAATCATAGCTGGCATAACCATAAAGAAAATCATAATAAGTCCATGACCAGTAACTAAAACATTATATAAATGATAATTGCCTCCTAAAATACCATCACCAGGATGCATTAATTCCATTCTCATTAAAACTGAAAATGCTGTCCCTATCACTCCTGCAACAATTGCAAAAATTAAATACATTGTTCCTATATCTTTGTGGTTTGTCGAATATGCCCAACGTTTCCAACCTGATGGAGTATGGTGATCGTCAGTTGATGCTGTTTGTGTATACATATTTATTTACTCGCTACTTTTAGTTTATCATTTTCAATTTCTTCTTTTGCAAATTTTACTCGCGCCTCAGATAGCCATTCTTGATACTCCTCTTCACTCACTACCTTGACTGCAATTGGCATAAAAGCATGTTTTATACCACAAAGTTCAGAGCATTGACCATAATAAGTACCAACTTTTTCTGGTTTGAACCATGTTTCATTTATTCTTCCAGGAACTGCATCCCTTTTAACTCCGAATGAAGGTAAAGCCCATGCATGTAAAACATCGTTAGCTGTAATTAAAACTTTTACTACTTTTCCGACTGGAACTACGACTTCGTTATCTACTGCAAGCAATCGTGGTTGATTTGCTTTCAAATCTTTTTCTTCAATCATATAAGAGTCAAAAACTAAATTTTCATCAGGGTACTCATATCCCCAGTACCATTGATAACCTATTGCTTTTATTGTCAAATCTGCTTTTGGTATTGAATCTTGTTTATATAAAATTTTAAATGATGGAACTGCCATCACAATCAAAATTAAACATGGAATTAAAGTCCATAACACTTCAACCGTTACATTATGTGTTCTTTTTGAAGGATTAGGATTTGCCGAAGCTCTAAACCTCACACAGGCATAAAGCATTAAAAATAAAACAAATACACTTATTGCAATTATTATAGGGAGTAAAAGATTGTTGTGAAATGCCACTATATCCCTCATAGACTCTGAAGCTGCTTTTTGAAATCCTAATTGCCAATCAAATGGCTGATTAGCAAAAGCATTTTGCGATATAAAAACTCCAAAAAATATGTAAAAAAATTTTTTCATTTTTAATAGCTATATAAAGCCCTTTTATAAAAATTACACTTTAGTTTTCGCGACAATTTATCAATTAATCACATAATTTATGATCGAAATCGCTGATATCACTGCAGTTTCAGATCTTAAAATGTTCTCATTAATTTTTATAGACTGAACACTTTTAAAAGAGAGAATCTCTTCTCTTTCAGTCTCTGAAAAATCACCTTCTGGACCAATTATAATACAAATTGGTTTATTTGTTAACTTTGATTTATCAATTTTTTTATTATCTGAATTTAAATCAGTAAATATTAAATCCATTGAATTTGATTTTAAAAAATTTTTTAAATTTTGAGCCTTCTCAACAACAGGAATATTAAGACGATTTGACTGTTCACTAGCCTCAATAACTATTTTTTTAAAACGTTCATTGTTAATCTTTCTAACTACTGTTCTCTCAAAAATAATTGGTAAAAATCTTGTAACTCCCAATTCTGTTGCTTTTTGAATCATAAAATTTTGATAGTTTGATTTAATTGGAGAGAATGCTAAGTACAATTCTTTTGAACTTTCTTTTTTTCTTAATTGTTTTACTGTTTTAAATTCGACAATACCTTTTGGAATTCCTAAAACTTTTGCCTGCCATTCTCCATTTTCATTAAATATCGAAAAAACTTCATTTTCTTTAACTCTCATCACTTTAGTTAGATAATGTGATTGAGAGTTATCTAATCTATCAGTCATATTTACTGATATTGTATTTGAAAAAAATAATCTAATATTACTCATTTGTGTTAAGTTAATTTATGAAAAATATTAAAGCAATAATTTTTGATGCTTATGGCACATTGTTTGATGTCAATTCTGCTGCAGAGAAATGTAAAGATAAAATTGGAGAAAAATGGGAGCCTTTTTCAAATTTTTGGAGAACTACTCAATTAGAATATACTTGGCTTCGAAGTTTAATGGGAAGACACAAAGATTTTTGGCAGATTACTGAGGATAGTTTAGATAAATCTATGAAAGTTTTTAAAATAAAACCTTCAATGAAAGATGAGCTTTTAAACCTCTACAAAGTTCTATCTCCTTTTAAAGAAGTTCAAGAAACTTTAAAAAAATTAAAAGAAAAAAAATTTAAATTAGCTATTCTTTCAAATGGAACTCCATCATTGCTTAAGGAGTTAGTTAAAAGTAATAATTTAGAAAATTTATTTGATGATATTTTTTCAATTGAAGAAGTAGGTGTATATAAACCAAACTCTGAGGTTTATGATATGCCCATAAAAAAATATAAAATTAAAAAAAATGAAGTTGCTTTTTTAAGTTCAAACTCATGGGATGTTTCTGGGGGTGGAAATTATGGTTTCCAAGCTATTTGGGTGAATAGAAACAACAATATTTTTGACAATTTAGATTATAAACCTAGATCTGAAATAAAAGATTTATCTGGATTATTGAATGAATTTTAATATATAAATAACTTCTTAGGAGACATAACTAAATATAAATAAAGGAAAATTATGAGTGAAAAAAAAGATGTGTCTTTCGAAATATACGATGATTCAGAAAAAATGTTAGATCAAATTGTAGATAAATATGATCTTCCTGATAAATCAAAGGCTCTAAGATGCTTGATGGATTATGTAGAGGAAAAGGAGTCTGATTGGGATGATATGTTTGCTACAGTCCGATGTAATAGATGTGATTAAAAAAATATGACTAAAATTTTAGATTTAATTGGAAGAATTTTTATTTCAGGTATTTTCTTATTAAGTGCATACAATAAAATTGGGAATTATGAGGGAACTCTCGGCTGGATGGGAAGTTTTGGTCTACCAGGATTTTTATTGGCTCCAGCGATTTTATTGGAAGTAATTGCTCCAATTTTAATTATTTTAGGTTATCAAACTAAAATAGCTGCAGCTGCTTTAAGTATATTTTGTATAGCGACAGCTTTTATCTTTCACAATGATTTTTCTGACCAAATGCAAGTGATAGCATTTATGAAAAATATTGCTTTAGCTGGTGGTTTTTTATTCTTAGTTGCAAACGGTGCTAAAGGTTATTGTCTAGACAAAAAGTAACCTTGAATCAAATATTAAACATATTATTAAACACTAATGAAAAATATTGAAGTTAAACAAATTATAGATCCAATTCCAGCATCTGACGGTGCTGGTGTAAAATTAAAAAGGAGCATTGGAGTTGAGCCAAATTACTTTGATCCTTTTTTAATGCTGGATGAATTTGGTTCTGAAAATAGTGAGGATTATATTGCAGGTTTTCCCCCTCACCCTCATCGAGGTATTGAAACAGTTACTTATATGTTGGCTGGAGATTTTGAGCATAAAGATAGTACTGGTGGTGAGGGAAGAATGACCGCTGGAGATGTTCAGTGGATGAAAACCGGAAGTGGGATTATCCATTCAGAAATGCCTGCCATGAAAGAAGGCAAACTTCACGGTTTTCAATTATGGATCAATATGCCTGCAAAATTGAAGATGAGCAAACCTGAGTATATTTATATTGATGCTGATAAAATGAGTGTTCACGAAGATGATGATAAGCGTGTAAAAGTTATTGCTGGTAAATTTGAAAAAGCTGAAGGTCCTGTAAAAAAACATAATGTTGAGCCTGTTTATTTTGATGTTGAATTAAATATTAATAAAGAATTTAATTTCAATTTACCATCCACTCACAACACTTTCATTTATTTAATCGATGGTGAAATAGAAATCGGCAATAAAAAACACGATAATGTAAAAGATAGTACCTTAATACTACTTACAAAAGGTGAAGTATTAAAGATTAAAGCTAAATCAAAAGCAAAATTTTTAGTGATATCTGGTAAACCAATAAATGAAGAAATTGCAAGAGGTGGCCCATTTGTAATGAATACTAAAGCAGAGATCTTACAAGCTGTTCAAGATTATCATAATGGCACATTTGTAAAATGAAAGCTGTAACAATATCAAAAAATGGTGGCCCAGAAGTTTTGGAGCTGAAAGATATTAAATTAGGTGATCCAAACTCTGGTGAAGTTTTAATTAAGAACCAAGCTATCGGTTTAAATTATATTGATACTTATCATAGATCAGGTCTCTACCCCGTTGAATTGCCGTCAAATATTGGAATTGAAGGAGCTGGAATAATTGAAAAGATTGGTCCTGATGTAAAAAACTTTAAGGTTGGTGATAAAGTAGCATACGCATCAATGCCTATTGGTTCATATGCAACACATAGAATTTTTCCAACAAAAAAATTAATTAAAGTGCCCAATGAAATAGAATTAGAAAATGTTGTAACTTTAATGACCAAAGGCTTCACAGTTTTTTATCTTCTTCATAAAACCTATCCTGTAAAGTCTGGAGAAAATATATTGTTTCATGCAGCTGCTGGTGGTGTAGGACAAATATTTTGTCAGTGGGCTAAAAGTTTAGGTTGTACTGTAATTGGAACAGTAGGATCTGATGAAAAAATCCAAATAGCTAAAGCGAATGGATGTGATCATGTAATTAATTATTCAAAAGAAAATTTTGCAGAAAAAGTTAAAGAAATTACCAATGGAGTTGGTGTTCCTGTGGTCTATGATGGTGTTGGCAAAAAAACATTTGATGGTTCAATTGAATGTTTAAAAACTAGAGGAATGATGGTTTCTTTTGGAAATGCGTCAGGCCCTCTAGATCCTTGCAATGTCACAAAATCTTTAGCTCCAAAAGGTTTATATTTAACAAGACCTAGTATTGCTCATTACACTTCAACTAAGGAAGAATTAGATGAAGCTGCTAATAAAGTTTTTGAAATGTATATTACAAAAAAATTTACACTTAATATTTTTAAAAAATATCCCTTAAGTGAAATTGTGAAAGCTCATCAAGATTTAGAGGGACGAAAAATTTTGGGGCCTGCTGTAATTATTCCTTAATCAACTCTAACATCCATATCTGACATATGCAGCCTTAAAGCGTTTGTTGAAACATGAATTTCTCTTATAAAAAAAATTATTGAAATCATCATTGATAAACAACAGGATCCGAAAATTAATCTTGCTATGAAAACCTCATTCAAGTACAGACCTAACACTGTAAGCATATTAAATAAAAAACCAAATGCACCGAACATAATCGACCATCTGAGCAAAGTAATTCTTCCACTTAAATTTATGAACTGTTTTTTCCATTCAGGTGGAACATGTTTTTCATAAACATGCTCATCATGAAGTTCTCTAATTAAAGCACTTAAGGAATGAAATCTATTACTATACACTCCCATTATCAAAGGAATAGCAGGAAACATTAATGCTGTTACTGTATAATCTATATTCATACGAATCAGTTTGATTATCAATCTTGCCTTTGTTATTTACAAGTAAATTTTATGGACCAAATAAAATTATTTTTAGAACTTACAAGATTTAAAAGACCTATTGGATACATGTTGCTATTTTGGCCTTGTGCTTGGGGTTTAACTTTGGCTTATGATTTTTCTAATGATCTTAAACTATATCTTTTCTATCTAATTCTTTTTTTCTCAGGCTCTGTATTAATGAGATCTGCTGGATGCATTATAAATGATATTGTAGATAGGGAATTTGATAAAAAGGTTTCAAGAACTAAAGATAGACCTATAGCATCAGGTAAAATATCAGTGAGACTCGGATTGATTTATGCAACTATTTTATGTTTTCTTGCATTATTAGTTTTGATTAATTTTAACTACCTAACAATTATTTTGGCTTTTTGCTCAATGCCACTAGCGTTTACTTATCCGTTGATGAAAAGATACACTTATTGGCCACAATTATTTTTGGGAATAACTTTTAATTACGGTCTATTGTTAGGTTGGACCTCAATTGAAAACTCAATAAATTTAATACCGATTATTCTTTATTTTGGAGCCATATTTTGGACACTTGGATACGACACTATCTATGGATATCAAGATATTACAGATGACGAAATAATAGGAGTTAAATCAACGTCTATAAAATTTAAAGATAATCCAAAGAAGTTTTTGTTTATATGTTACTCAATCACAATTCTATCCTATATTTTTGTAGGTATTTATATGAATTTTAATTTTTTTCTATACTTAGGCATTATTATCATGAGCTTTCATCTGTTTTTTTTTCAAATAAGATTATTTGATCAAACAAATATACAAAAATGTTTAAAAATTTTTAAAAGTAATAATTTTTTTGGTTTTATTGTTTTAGCATTTATTTTTTTAGGAAAAATTAGTATATGAATTCAAGTGATATTTTGAAAAGACTCTATAAAGATTACTCAAAAAAATTCCTAAAAAAAATATTTCTTGCCGGGTTATTTTCAATAATTGTTGCTACGAGTACATCTGCGATTGCTTGGTTGTTAGACCCTGCTATAAAAAAAATCTTTATAGATAAAGATGAAACTTTAATATTTTTAATTCCAGGATTAATAATTATTACATTTGCTGCAAAAGGTATTTCTCTTTATTTTGCAAAAGCAACGATGATTTATGTTGGTGAAGAAATCAAAAAATTATTACAATTTGATATGATTTCTTCATTAATAAATGCAGACACAAAATTAATTGATGCAAAACACTCTGGAAAATTTATATCTAATCTTACTTATGATGTGACACATATTACTAATATGCTTAGCGACGCTATTTTAGCATTGTTTAAAGACAGTCTTACTCTTATCGGTCTTTTGATTGTTATGTTTTATCAAAATTGGAAACTTTCATTAATATCAATTATAATGATTCCTCTAGCAAGTATGGCTGCAAAAACGCTTGGAAAAAGAGTTAGTAAAGTTGCAACCGAAGCACAAGAGAGATCAGGGTTTTTAAATTCATACTTAATTGAGTTATTTAAAAATCATAAACTTATTAAAATATTTCAAAAAGAAAATTATGAGATCAAACGATCTCACGATCATTTAGAAAAATTAAAAAATAAAACTGCAAAAATTAGAACTGTTTATGTGCGAGTTTCTCCTATTATGGAAACTTTTACAGGTATAATGATAGCAATATTAATTTTTTACTCTGGAAAATTAATAATTAGAAATGAGATTGATATTAATAATTTTTTTTCATTTCTAGCAGCTATGATGCTCGCTTATCAACCTGTGCGATCTTTGGCAACAATAAACATGGCAATCAATCAAGGTCTTACTGCAGCTAAGAGAATATTACCAATTGTTGATAATATAAATGATATAAAAGACAATCAAAGTGCTTCTGATATTTCAATAAGAAGTGGAAGTATTAAATTCCAAAATGTTTATTTCAAATATCATGATGAAAATGAAAATGTTTTAAAAAATATAAGCCTTGAGATTAATGGGAACAAAATGTCCGCTTTAGTTGGTCATAGTGGATCCGGAAAATCTACAATATTAAACTTGATACCTCGTTTTTATAATGTTGATTCTGGTGATATATTTATTGATAATCAATCAATCTATCAAACAAAAATAAAATCTCTTAGACAAAAGATATCCTTAGTAAGCCAAGACACAACTCTATTTGATGACACGATTAAAAATAATATAGCTTATGCAAATATTGACGCATCAGATACCGAAATTAAAGAAGCTGCTAAACTTTCTTATTGTGAAGAATTTATTAATGAACTTCCCAAAAAATATGAAACAATAATTGGTGAGAATGGAGTAAGACTATCAGGGGGTGAAAAACAAAGAATATCAATTGCAAGAGCTATGCTAAAGAAAAGCCCAATAATTTTACTTGATGAGGCTACCTCATCATTAGACTCTGAAACTGAGGAAAAAATTCAGAATGCTCTAAATATTCTTACTAAAAATCGAACTACAATTGTGATTGCACATAGACTATCAACAATACTTAACTCTGATAAAATATTTGTTGTAGAAAATGGAGAAATAATTGCCTCTGGAAAACATGAGGATCTTTTAAAAGATTCAATGCAATATAAAAATTTTTATGAAAAGCAAATTAAAAAAAAATAATGTTTTTAATTTATCAATTTTTAATCATTTTAATTTTAATTCTGTCCCCAATAATTTTACTCATTAGATTTATTAAGGATAAAGAGGACACAAAACGGTTTGTTGAAAAATTCTGTTTTATTTCAAAGAAAAGGATAAGTGGAAATCTTATTTGGTTCCATGCTGCAAGTGTTGGGGAATTGATGAGTATAATCCCATTAATTAAAGAATTAGAAACTGAAAATAAAATTAAAACTATTTTAATTACAACCTCAACATTAAGTTCTTCTAGAATAATTAAAAACTATAAATTCAAAAAAACTATCCATCAATTTTTTCCAATCGATTTTTTTTATTTTAGTTCAAAATTTATAAAATATTGGAAACCAACACTGGCTATATTTATAGATTCTGAAATATGGCCTAGTATGTATAAAGAACTAGAAAAAAAATCTATACCCTTATTACTAATGAATGCGAGGATTACTAATAAATCTTTTAGAAGGTGGAAACTTTTTAATCAATTTACTGGAAATATTTTTGAAAGTATCAAAATAGCATTTCCATCTAATTCTGATACAAACAAATATTTAAAAAAACTAAATGTAAAAAAAATAAAGAATATTGGAAATTTAAAATTTTCAGAAATTTCTAATAAAAAAAATATAAAACTTCCAAGTTCTTTTTTAAAATCAATAAAAAAAAGATTGATTTTTTGTGCATCAAGTACACACCCGTCAGAAGAAAAAATTATAGCAAATATTCATTCGCAACTTAAAAAAAATATCAATAATTTACTTACAATTATAATTCCAAGACATATTCAAAGAATAAGAAAAATTAACGAGGAGATTAAATCTTTGGGATTAAGAACTATTATTAGATCGACAAATGAAAAAATAAAAAAGGAAACAGATATTTATTTAGTAGATACCTATGGAGAAACAAAAAAATTTTTTAATATATCTAAAGTTGCATTCATTGGTGGCTCCATAGTAAATCATGGAGGACAAAATCCTATTGAACCTGCAAGATTTAACCTTAACATAATTCATGGTCCGAATATTGATAACTTTAAAGATATCTATAGACTTTTTGATAAGAAAAAAGCCGCTTTCAAAATAAATAACATTAATGAATTAAAAAAAATTTCTTTTAAATTATTAAAGGTGAAAAGAAGGAAAAAAATAAATTTATCTGATATGGGTAATTTAATTTTAAAAAAAAGTGAAGCAGAGATCCTAAAAATATTTAAAGATGAAATTAAAAAAACCTAAATTTTGGGATTACAAAAAGCCAAGTTTACTATCCTATATTCTTTTTCCCTTATCAAAATTATTTGAATTTATCTCACTAATTCAAATAAAGAAAAAGAAAAATTTTGAAAACATAAAATGTATATGTATTGGTAACATATATTTAGGAGGAACTGGAAAAACTTCTCTAGCAATTGAAATTAAAAAAATTTTAGATAAAAAAAATATTAAAAGTTGTTTTATCAAAAAAAATTATCCAGATCAGATAGATGAACAAATACTTTTAAGCAAATTTGGAAAAACTTTTATTCACAATAGTCGAATAGAAGCTCTCAAAAAAGCTATTTTAGAAAAATATGAAATTGCTATTTTTGATGATGGTCTTCAAGATAAAAGTATTTCGTATGACCTTTCTTTTGTATGTTTTAATAAAAAAAATTTGATCGGAAATGGATATTTAATTCCAGCAGGTCCATTAAGAGAAAATCTCAAAAGTCTTAATAGATATAAAAATGTTTTTTTGAATGGGACTAATGAAAATAATGAGAATTTTAAGCTAAAATTGTTAAAAAAATTTCCAGATCTTAATTTTTATGAGACTAACTATAAATTACTTAATTTAGACGAATTTAACATTAATGACAATTTCGTAGTTTTTTCAGGTATTGGAAATCATAGTACATTCTTGAATATGTTAATTGAAAATAAATTTAAGATTATAAAAGATATAGAATTTCCAGATCATTACAATTATTCAAGTCGAGATGTT
>CACOKI010000013.1 GCA_902627735.1 uncultured Pelagibacteraceae bacterium | reverse complement strand
ATGCTACAACTCTGAATTTTTTTGGTAATTTTGAAACTTGATCAGCATGACTCATCCATACTTTTGCGAACTTCTTGTTTTTAAAAAATTTTTTAATTAAAAGACTGTCATTTTTTTTATAAATATTTGCTAATCCAAACTCTCTATGTTTAGATTTTTTTACTCTTCCCCCGTTTATTTTTGAAAGAATCTGATGTCCAAAACAAATACCAAGAATGGGAATTTCATTTTGAATTATCTTTTTATCAAATGAATATTTATTTATTTCATAAACATTGAGTGGACCACCTGACAAAATTATACCCTTTATAGATTTGTTGATATCTTTTGTTTTGATTTTTTTATGACTAATTATTTCCGAAAAAACTCCAAGCTCTCTTATTCTTCTTGCTATTAATTGTGTAAATTGTGATCCAAAATCTATTATTAGGATCTTGTTTAAACTTAAATCAAGACTCATTTTTTTGGTTCTATATTCGCAAGTGTCTCTAATATCTCTTTATTTTCATTGCATAATTTTTTGCAAACCTCTGAAAATGTTTTTGATAAATCTTTTACTTTAGAATAATTAGATCTTTTTAAACCTATTTTCATTAACATCAATATTGCTTCTTCGTTTTTTGGCTCAATTAATAATGTTGCATCTAAATTCTTTTCTTCTTTATCTTGATCTTCTTGTTGGTTATAAATTTTTGCTAAATATAAATATGAGTTTGAGTCTTTTGGATTGAAAACAATACTTCTTTCAAACATAAATTTTGCATCATTAAGTTTTTTATCTTTAAAAAGCTCTAAACCTTTTTTAAAAAAATCCTCACTACTAATTGCATTTGAGGAAATGCCCATTACAAGAAAAAAGGTGAATAAAATTTTATATATTTTTTTCATAATACTAACTATCATCCTTCACAACATCTACATTATGAACCATACTTTCGTAAAATCCTGCTTTAGTAATTTTTACAAATTGTGGTTTTTTTCTTAAATGTTTAATTTGTTTGGATCCTAGATAACCCATCGAAGATCGCAAACCACCAATAAGTTTAAAAATTACATTGTTAACTTTGCCCTTATATTTTGCAAGACCTTCAACGCCTTCGGGAACATATTTAGATGAATCTTTTTGTTTTGATTGAAAATACCTATCTGCTGAACCCTTGTTCATTGCTCCTACTGATCCCATGCCCCTAAAACTTTTGAATAATTTTCCATTTTTCTTGATTAATTTGCCAGGAGCCTCATCAGTTCCTGCAAATAATGAACCTATCATAACAGCATCTGCACCTGCTGCAAAAGCCTTGGCTAAATCACCTGAATATTTAATACCTCCATCAGATATTATTTTAACATTTCTATTTTTAACTCCATTTTTTACATTTAGGACAGCTGTTAATTGAGGGACACCAATTCCTGCAACTAATCTTGTGGTGCATATTGAACCCGGTCCAATCCCAACCTTAATTATATCAACACCCAATTTAGATAAAAATCTTCCTGCTTCAGGAGTAGCAATATTTCCTGCACAAAGGGCAGTTTTTTTATTTTTTTTATTTTTTATAAACTTAATAATTTCAGATACTTTTTTCGTATGTCCATGAGCAGTATCTACAACAATCATATTAATATTTTCTTTTAAGATTGCTTCTGCTCGTTTAAATTCTTTTGGCCCAGCTCCTACTGCTGCTCCTACTAATACTTTTTGTTTTTTAACTTTTCTAATTTCTTGTATTTGTTTATCAATATTTAAATTTCGGTGAATTACTCCTATTCCTCCCGCTTTACCAATTTTAATGGCCATTTTGCTCTCCGTAACAGTGTCCATAGCTGAGGATAATATTGGTATTTTTAGTTTTAGATGTTTTGTAAGTATTATGCTTGTATCAACATCAGACGGTAAAATTTCTGAAAACTTTGGTACTAATGTAACATCATCAAAGGTAAGTGCTTCTTTTATAGGAACCATAATCTTTTATATATGATTCCTTTTAAATTTAAAGAGTCTATCTAATTTTTTTACAAATAATAAAATTTTCCTTAGATTCTTTTCGGCTCGATTGAGGTTTAAAAACCCTAACTTCTTTAAAAATCTTTTTTGCAAGTGCGACAATTTCATTAAAAGTTTCCCCCATAAAAATTTTTGATATAAAAAATCCATTATTTGAAATTACTTCCTTTGAAAAAATTATTGCTTCTTTAAACAATTCTCCTGTTTGAATAGAATCTATATTTTTTATACCAGTAGTATTAACAGCCATATCTGACATAACTACGTCAATTTCTTTACTTGTGTAAGATCTAATTTTTTTTTGGATATTCGGATCAGTAAAATCACCTTTTATTTGAATAGTGCCTTTTATCTCTTCCATTTCTTTTAGATCTATTGAAATTATTTTTCCATTTTTAATAATTTTCGATGCATATTGAGACCAACTTCCTGGCGCTGCTCCAATATCCAAAACTATCATACCTCCCTTAAAAATCTTAAATTTTTCATTGATCTCGATTAATTTATAAGCTGATCTGGCTCTATAGCCATCTACCTTTGATTTCCGAACATAAATATCTTTACGTTGTTTATTGACCCAATTTTTTGAAATTTTATTTTTTTTCAATTAATTTTTGTATCTTAAACTTTTTGAAATCTTTTTTCCGCCTAAAGACTCAATTTCAATTTCAATATTTTTGTCGACTCTCATATCTTTACCATTTTTCCAAATTCCAGCAGCAAGATGCATAATCCCGATTTTGTAATTTGGTAGATATGGCTCTACAAATGTATTTTTACTTTCATCAAATTTGGGGAGTAAATTGCTCGTAATCCAGTTAAAATTTAGAGGTAGAAATTCTGTTTCTAAATTATCAATATAAACTGCTATATTAATGGCCAATCCTTCAGATCCAAAAATATTTCCCGCTTTTAAAGTTTGTTCTAGGTTTTTTTGCCAAATTTCCCATCCAACTGAATTTTTTTCTAAAGAAAACACTCCAATATTTATGTGTGGTGCAAATGCTAATTTACGGGCTTTTTCATAAGGGATTTTAGACTTAATAGCATGCTTAAAATTTTGAGATTTAATTACAGCTAATCTACCGAATAACCAATTAACTTTTGATGTAATTTTATATCCTGGACCAATAGTTTGAGTAATACCTAGCTTACCATTATCACAAGCCTTGAAATAAAGTTCTATACATTCCCAATCATTTACCCAGGCATCACAATCTATCCATAGATATTTCTCATAATTAGGAAAATATTTTGGCAAAAAAGCTCTAGAAACTTGACTCTTTAACCACTCTTTATCTTTTACTTTATATCCAGGAACTTCAATATCCCACTCAGCAACTTTGATTTCATCTATCTTTTTAGAAATTTTTTCTTTTTGGTCCTCTGTTAATCCAGCATCTAAAATACAAATTGCTATGTTCTCACTTTGCTTAAATCTTTTAATAGAGTCAATTAATTCTTCTAATAAAGGGAAATAGTTAGCATCAGCTAAAGAAACAATTACATTTTTTTTCATCAAAGTACGTCTTCAAGATCATCATCGTCTTGAAATTTGTCATTTTCATGATGTTTTTTTAATTTTTGATAATGAAAAAAACTAATTGGTAACAATAATAAATAAATAATTGCACTTATTGCAATAACATTGAAAGTATAAATAAGTAAAAGACCAAAAAATAATACAATGCTAAATAAAAGGAATATTGTTGTTCTTCTTGGAATCACTATCTTTTTAAAAGAATAACTTGGAAATTTGCTTATTAATAAAAACGATGTCAAAATAAAAAAAATTGGAACTATTACATCAAAATTTAATTTTATTATATTAAATCCACTTAAGCTAACAATTAACGGTGTTAAAACTAAAATAGCTCCTGCTGGAGATGGAACACCTTCAAAGAAGTTATCTCTCCAGGATGGTTCTTGGTTAGAATTTACATTAAATCTCGCTAATCTTAATGCAACACAAATTACATATATTAAACATAATAACCAACCAAATCTTCCTAAAGTATTTAATTTCCAAAAATATAAAATAAATGCCGGAGCAACACCAAAACTTATCATATCAGTTAGTGAGTCTAATTCTTTTCCAACTTTAGAGGTTCCTTTAATTAATCTGGCAATTCTTCCATCTAATCCATCAATTAATGCCGCAAAAATTATAGCTATAATTGCAAATTCAAATTTTTCATCTAAAGCAAATCTAATTGAGGTAAGACCTATACAAACTCCAATTAAAGTAAGCATATTTGGCAAAATAACTCTTGCACTTTTTTTATCTGTAATAATTTTAAAATTTTTTTTTTGTGGTTCCATTATTTTTTAGCCAATAAAGTTTCACCTGCAATAGCTGTTTGTCCAACTTTTACAAGAGGTTCATAATTTTCATAATATACATCTGCTCTACTTCCGAATCTTATCATTCCGATACGATCACCTTGTTTTAAATCTTGATCTTTGTTAGTTTCACAAACAATTCTACGTGCGACTAAGCCAGCGATTTGTACTACTATTATATCATTATTGTGTATATCTTTAATTTTGTAATAATTTCTCTCATTATCTTCACTGGCTTTATCCAAAGAAGCATTTAAAAATTTTCCGGGTTTATATAAAATTTCATCAATTTTTCCACTACATGGAATTCTGTTTACATGGCAATCAAAGACATTCATAAAAATACTTATCTTCCTAAAACTTTTATTTTCTAAACCCAATTCTTTAGGTCCACTTACTTCCTCAACTTTTATAATTTCTCCATCAGCTGGGCTAACAAGATAATTATCATCATTAATGATTATTCTATCTGGATCTCTAAAAAAATAATAAACCCATATTGTTAAAACTAAACCAACTAATCCTAAGAAATTACTAAAGATATAAAAAATTATAGTTATAATCCCGGCAATAACTAAAAATTTATAGCCTTCTGAGTGTATCTTTGGAAATATCTTACTAAACATATTCTTCTATTTGATAATTTGCCATTAATATGTATATAAAATCACGAAATTCAATTAATAAGATAAATAATAAAGTGAGTAAAATTAACGTTAAAAACCCTGTTGTAGAGCTAAACGGCGATGAAATGACCAGGATCATTTGGGAATTTATCAAAAAGAAATTAATACTTCCATATCTTGATTTAGGCATTGAATATTATGACCTTGGAATGAAAAGTAGAGATAATTCAGACGATCAAATCACAATTGATGCTGCTAATGCGATAAAAAAAATTGGTGTTGGAATTAAATGTGCAACTATTACCCCTGATGAAGATCGTGTAAAAGAATTTAGTTTAAAAAAAATGTGGAGGTCACCCAACGGAACTATTAGAAATATTATAGGTGGCACTGTATTTAGAGAGCCAATAATTTGTTCTAATATTCCAAAACTTGTTCCATCATGGTCAGATCCTGTTGTAATTGGAAGACACGCATTTGGGGATCAATATAGGGCAACTGACTTTAAAGTACCTGGAAAAGGTAAGATGGAAATTAAATGGACTTCTGAGGATGGAAAAGAAGAAATCAAACATGAGGTATTTAATTTTACAGGTCCGGGAGTTGCACTCTCGATGTATAATTTAGATAAATCAATTGAAGATTTTGCAAGATCTTGTTTTAGTTATGGTCTAATTAAAAAGTGGCCCGTATATCTATCTACAAAAAATACAATTCTAAAAAAATATGATGGAAGATTTAAAGATATTTTTGAAGAAGTTTTTAATAATGAATTTAAGAAAAAATTTGAGGATGCTAAAATTAATTATGAACATAGATTAATTGATGACATGGTAGCTTGTGCAATGAAATGGAGTGGAAAATATATATGGGCTTGTAAAAATTATGATGGAGATGTTCAATCCGATACAATGGCTCAAGGTTATGGCTCCTTAGGATTAATGACTAGTACATTGTTGACACCTGATGGAAAAATAATGGAAGCTGAAGCGGCTCATGGAACTGTTACTAGACATTATAGAATGCACCAACAAGGTAAAGAAACTTCCACAAATCCAATTGCCTCGATTTTTGCATGGACAAGAGGATTAGCACATAGAGGAAAACTTGATGGTAATGACGAACTTATAAAATTTGCAAATACAATTGAAAAAGTTTGTATTGAAAGTGTTGAAAATGGCTCAATGACAAAAGATCTTGCAATATTGGTTGGACCTTCAAGTAAATATTTAACGACTAATCAATTTCTGGATGTGATTGATAACAATCTTAAACAGAAGCTAAATTAAAGCCTTTAGTCTTTCAAAAGCTTCATCAATTTTATTTTTATCCTGTCCCCCTGCTTGGGCAAAATCTTTTCGACCACCACCACCTTTACCACCAATAATTTCTGAACCTAATTTTGCAAATTTTACAGCATCATATTTATCAATTAGCTTTTCAGTAACACCAACTC
Source organism: uncultured Pelagibacteraceae bacterium (assembly GCA_902627735.1). GTDB lineage: Bacteria > Pseudomonadota > Alphaproteobacteria > Pelagibacterales > Pelagibacteraceae > Pelagibacter. The sequence continues at coordinate 20,366 of CACOKI010000013.1, read as the reverse complement.
CTAAACCAACTTTATCTTCACTACTTGCAAAGACAATTACAATTCCGTCGCCAAGTTCTTTTTTTCCACTATCAACTAATTTTCTCAAATCTTTAGGGGGTAAATCTTGAACTTTTTGAAATCGAACTTTTATATCTTTTATTTTTTGATCATTAATAATATTTTTTGTTTTATCTTGAAGAACTGAATTAACATTTAATTGTTCGAGTTGTTTTGAAAGATTTTTTATAATTTCTTTTAAATCTTTATTATCAACTTTCGGTTTACCTCCAAGTTTGATTATTTGTGATGACAAATCTTTGATGGTCTCCTCATCTTTTTGTACAGATAAATTTGATAGCTTTTCTTTATTCTTAATAAAATCCTCAAGCTGTTTATCTCTTAAAGCTTCAACTCTTCTTACTCCTGCAGCAATAGATGATTGACTAACAGTTTTAAATTTCCCAATATCTCCAGTATTTTTTACGTGTGTGCCACCACATAATTCTGTTGAAAAATAAGCATCTTTTTCCTTACCAATTGAAACAACACGAACTTCTTCACCATATTTTTCACCAAAAAAAGCTAACGCTCCCTTTTCTATTGCAGCTTTAGGTGTCATAATTCTTGTGGTCACCTCAGAACCATTTTTAACGTATTCATTTACTAATTTATCTATTGTCTCTAATTCCTGATCGGTAATCGGTTTCATGTGACTAAAGTCAAACCTTAGACGATCCGGTGCAACTAATGATCCTTTTTGCATCACGTGCTTACCTAAAGTTCTTCTTAAAGATTCATGAAGTAAGTGAGTTGCAGAATGATAAGCTTTTAAATTATTTCTTCTCTCAACATCAATTTTCATTTCAACTACATCATTAATCTTAATTTCACCAGTTTTTACCGATCCATAATGAACAAATAAATCTCCAAGTTTTTTTTGTGTATCCTCAACTTCAAAAACTGAATTTCCTGACACTATTGCGCCTTGGTCACCAAGTTGTCCTCCTGACTCACCATAAAAAGGAGTTTGATTAGTTATAATCATTCCTTCTTCACCTGTAGCTAATGATTTTGACTCCTGATTGTTTTTAATTAAATTTAACACTACTCCCTCAGATTGATTAGACTCGTAACCCAAAAATTCTGTTGGACCAGTTTTATCTTTAATTGAAAACCAAATCGCTTCCTCTGAGCTGTCCCCAGATCCTTTCCAATTTTTTTTTGCAAGTTCTTTACTTTTTTTCATCAACTCATCAAATTTTTTGTGATCAACTTTTAATGATTTATTTTTTAAAATGTCTTCAGTGAGATCTAATGGAAAACCATAGGTGTCATACAATTTAAACGCTACTTCACCTGATAAAACTTTATCAATTTTTGAAATTTCATCATTCAGAATTTTAATCCCTCGATCAAGTAATACTAAAAATTTTTCCTCTTCCATTTTTAATGTTTCTGTTATCAAAGACTCGGATCGCTCTAACTCTGGATAATTTCCAGACATTTCATTTTTTAAAGACTCAAAAATTTTGTAAAAAATAGGTTCTTTTGATCCTAGTAAATGAGAGTGCCTCATACCTCTTCTCATAATTCTTCTTAAGACATATCCACGACCTTCATTGGATGGTAGAACACCTTCGGCTAAAAGAAATGAACTTGCTCTTAAGTGGTCAGCAATTACCCTAAAACTCGATATATTATTATCAGCTTGTTTAACTTTAGTTACATCTGATATCGTGCTTATTAATTTCTTAAAATGATCAGTTTGATAATTATCGTGTGTGCCCTGTAAAAGAGCAGCTATTCGTTCCAATCCCATTCCGGTATCTACAGATGGTTTAGGTAAATCTACTCTTTTATCTTTTGAAACTTGTTCGTATTGCATAAATACCAAGTTCCAAATTTCAATAAAACGATCTCCATCTTGATCCTTTGTTCCTGGTAAACCACCTTTTAAATGATCACCATGATCATAAAATATTTCTGAGCAAGGTCCACAAGGACCTGTTTCACCCATTGACCAAAAATTATCTGATGTCGAAATTCTGATAATTTTATCATCACTAAAACCCGCTATTTTCTTCCAAAAATTGAAAGCTTCATCATCTTCATGAAAAACTGTTACATAAAGTCTATTTTTATCTAAACCAAAATCTTTAGTGATTAAATTCCATGCAAGTTCAATTCCTCTTTCTTTAAAATAGTCTCCGAAAGAAAAATTTCCTAACATTTCAAAAAAAGTATGATGTCTTGGAGTATAACCAACATTTTCTAAATCATTATGCTTACCCCCTGCTCTGACACATTTTTGAGAAGTGGTTGCTCTTTGATAATCTCTTTTTTCTAATCCGGTAAATACGTTCTTGAATTGAACCATTCCAGAATTTGCAAACATTAATGTAGGATCATTATTTGGAACTAAATTACTAGACTCAACAATCTTATGATCATTCTTCTCAAAGTATTTTAAGAAAGTACTTCTTATCTCATTTAATGATTTATCCGCCATACTTTAAAATACAGCTTTTTTATTCTATGTCTAGTTAGGGATAAAGTGGGAAAGGCGCTTATATCAAGCGCCTTTTTTAAATTTAAAGATAGCCTTTAATTTTAGTTCTTTTTAGAGGGAGTAGCTTCTTTTGCAGCCTCTTCTTTTTCAGCTACTTTCTTCTCTTTTTCAATTTTTTCAGGACTTAATGGATTTCCTTCAATTTTCTTTGAAATCACACCTGCTTTTTCTCTAATTGCCATTTCAATCTCTGCAGCAATTTTAGGGTTTTGAGCAAGGTAAGTCTTTGCATTTTCTCTTCCTTGTCCAATTTTCTCACCTTTATAAGCATACCATGCGCCTGATTTTTCAATAATGTCGGCTTTAGCACCTAAGTCAACTAACTCACCCATTTTGCTAATACCTCTTCCATACATCAAATCAAACTCAACTACTTTAAATGGTGGTGCAACTTTATTCTTAACCACTTTCACTCTTGTAGTGTTGCCAATAATTTCATCTTTATCCTTAATGGCACCAATTCTTCTAATGTCCATTCTAACTGATGAATAAAATTTAAGTGCGTTTCCTCCTGATGTTGTCTCAGGACTTCCAAACATAACTCCAATTTTCATTCTGATTTGGTTAATGAAAATCATCATTGTATTTGTATTTGAAATTGAACTTGTTAATTTTCTTAAAGCCTGACTCATTAATCTTGATTGAAGACCAACATGATGATCTCCCATCTCACCTTCGATTTCAGCTTTAGGAGTTAAAGCTGCAACAGAGTCAATTACGATCACTGAAATAGAGCCCGATTTTACTAGCGTATCTGCTATTTCTAATGCTTGCTCACCAGCATCAGGTTGTGAAATTAAAAGTTCTTCAGTATTTACACCTAGTTTTTTAGCGTAAACTGGATCTAAAGCATGCTCAGCATCAACAAATGCACAAATTCCACCTGCTTTTTGAGCTTCTGCAACTACTTGTAATGCTAATGTAGTCTTTCCTGAAGACTCCGGTCCGTAAACTTCGATAATTCTTCCTTTAGGCAGTCCACCAATTCCTAAAGCTAAATCCAAACTTAAAGATCCAGTAGATACTGACTCAATATCCATTGCTCTTTTTTGGCCAAGCTTCATTACTGAACCTTTTCCAAAATTGTCTGTGATTTGGCTAATTGCTGCTTCTAAAGCCTTATTTTTCTCTTTGTTTTCCAATTCTTGATCTTTAGTAGATTTAACTACTTTTAAGTTATTTTTAGTCATTTTTTGCCTCTTTTTTTGCTTTTTTTAACACTCGAATCATGATTTAAATGTACACATTTTGTTCTCTTTAGCAAGATTAATTTAATTAAAGTCTAAAAAGCTTAATATTACTTAATTTTTAGATAGTCACTATTCAATAAGCCCACAGATTTTAAAAGATTAAATTGAGAGAGAATGTAATTTTTTTCAGAGTCAATCAGTGAAATTTGGGCATTCAACAGTAAAGAATTAGATTGGATAACCTCCAAAGTTGTCCTATCTGAACCACTATTGTACTCAGCAACTATTCCTTCGTTAGCTATTTCAGCAGCATTAACTTGTGCTTTAACTGAATTTAACAAACTCTTATTAGATTGATATGAAGTCCAAGAACTTGCTACATTTGTTTGATTTTTTTTTATTGAATTTTCTAAAAGCAAACTTTTTTGTAATTCAGCACTTTTATTCTTTTTTAAATTTGCATAATTTTTACCACCTGAAAAAAAAGGCCAAGTAATAGTTGCTTTTAAAGTATCTTTATTTCTTTCATCATAAGTAGAACTTAAATCGTTAGTTTGCGTTCTATCAAAAGATAAAGTGGCTGAAGGAGCCATGTCTGACTTTGCACTATTTGTGTCTTTTTTTGATTGTTCATATTCCAATTTTGCAATTATAAGTTCTGGATTTCTTTTTTTGGAAATTTCAATTGCCTCTGAAAGTTGTTTTGGTAAATCAACAATTAAAATTGATGATTTATCTAAATTTTCAATATTTGATAAATTTCCAATTACATTTTCGTAATTTAACTTACTGGTTAGTAGATTATTTTCTGCCTCTATTAATTTTGCTTGTGCTTCAGCAAAAGAGGACTCTGATTGAGCGACATCTGAAAGGCCTATTTGACCTCTTTCAAGTCGAATTTTGTCTGTTTCAACTTGTCTTTCTAACAATTCAACATTAGATCTATTAATTAATAATTTTTCATTGGCTGAAATTAAGCCTGTATATGCATCAATAGATTTTAGTAAAATTTCTTGCTCTTTTTTAAGAAGTTTTGCTTCTGCTAAATCAATTCCAATTTTACTTTTTGCTAATTCTGAACCTCTTCCTAAATCAATTAATGTCTGGGTTATTTTAATTGATTTTGTCTCTGGACTTACATCTTTAATAGAAGCATCTGATCCATTTTGATTTGTTAGTTTATCAGTGTCTTCATCACTTTTTGTACCTTCAATTGTAATAGTTGGAAGATAGGAGCTTTTTGATACATTATGCTCTTGTTTTGAGATATTTAAAGTTTCTCTCTCTGCATTAAGTTCTGGATTTGTTTCGTAAGCTTTTTTAAGTGCTGATGTAAAAGTTTCAGCTAACACAAAATTATTTAATATAGCAAATACAAATAATATTTTAAAAAATATTTTCATTTCTTTTTATATACAGCAGATTTAATTTGATGGTTACTATTTAAATTGAATATAACAGATGCATATTTAGGCATAGATCTAAACATGTTTTGAGTTATTCTCTGATAAGTTTGCATAAAATTTAATACATCTCCCTTACTCATAATTTTTGATTTAACCTTACTTGTGACCCAAAGTTTTCTTTCTTGTTTCAATCTCCATTTTTGTAACAAACTAAAATTTTTTGCTTTTAAATAAACTAAACAATTTAATTGTGAATATAAGTTTTTGTACTTTGATTTCAATTGGTGATTAACATATTTTCTCCAAATCTGTTTTTGGTCTTTTGCCTTTTCCAATGAATTAATTGTTTTCTTTAAAGTATTATTTTTTTCTGATTTTGCACCAACACACCATCCTTCAAAAATAATAACATCTGGTCTCTTTTTTAAATTATACCATCTTTTTTTATTAAATCTGTCATCGATGGCTTTATTGAAAGTTGGTAAACTTAATCTTTTAAATTTCTTACTTTTTGACTTTTTAAAGAAATTTAACATCATATTAATATCATGAGTTCCAGGAACTCCTCTTGTTAAAAGCATAGGATGAACTCTTTTAGATAAATTTATTCGCTCTTTTCTAGTTTTATAAAAATCATCTATTGAGATCCTAAAAACATTTAAATTAAAGTATTTAGTTAAGATAATTCTGATTAAAGAACTAATTGTAGTTTTGCCAGTTCCCTGACCCCCTGCTAATCCTATAAAATAAGGCCTTTTTTTTTCAGCTTTTTTATTTATCCAAAAACATAGTGGAATTAAGAAGGATTTTATCATTCTTTCTTTATTTTTAAATTTATCTGCTTTTGTCTCTTGAGATTTGATAAACTTTAAACAGTCTTTTTTTACCTTACCGAAGCATAAGCTGAATTGTTGCATGAAAATTATTTTTTATCTAATGGATGATTTTGACCATCATTTACTGGAACTTCTTTCATATCAAAAGTATTTATTTCATCAATGCAGCCAACATTAAATCCAGTCATTGCTGGATTTATTCTTGGGTTGTGATGAGTATAAATTCCGCATTCAGAGCAAAAATAATGTTTAGCAACTTTTGAATGAAATTGATAAAGTTTTAATTTTTCTTCTCCTTTAACAATTTTAAAATCTTCATTTTTAACCATCGACATAATTGCACCTTTTCTTTTACAAATAGAACAATTACATTTTATTACTTTAGCTAAATCTCCATCTAAATTAATTTCTGCTTCTACAGCTCCACAATGACAAATTAGTTTTTTCATTTGATATTTTAAACTATCCTTGGTTGAAGTTATCCACAAGCATACAAAATGTAGTTTTGATGTTCACGTTTTGATTCACTTTTGATTCAATTACGGACTCAAAATACAACCTCTTGCGTGCATTGTATAAATGCGCTATAAATTAGAACAAAACTAGAACATGAAACTAACTGTCCCTTATTATCTACATAAAGCTGGTGCTGGTTTTCCATCACCTGCCACTGATTATATCGAAGAAGATATTGATCTGAACATGCATTTAATCAAAAATGTTCCAGCTACTTTCATTATCAGAGTTCAAGGAAAATCGATGGTCAATGTTGGAATTAATGACGGAGATTTATTAGTTGTCGATAAAAGTTTAAAACCAAAAAACTTTTCAACAGTTATTGCAAATGTTCATGATGAACTTGTAGTTAAAACTTTAGTTCAAGAAAGAGATAAAAAATTTCTAACATCTGGATCTAAAGATTTTTCAAATAGAATTTTAATTAACGAAGAAGAAGATGTTTTTATTTGGGGGGTTGTGACTTATGTCATCCATTCAACGTACTAAAAAATTAGCTTTAGTTGATTGTAATTCATTTTATGTTTCTTGTGAAAGATTATTTAATCCAAGAATAAGAAGAAAACCGGTTGTAGTTCTATCAAACAATGATGGCTGTATAATTTCAAGATCCAATGAGGCAAAAGCTTTAGGAATTAAAATGGGTGAACCCTATTTTAAAGCAAAAGATATCATTGTTAAAAATAAAGTTGAAGTTTTTTCATCAAATTATTCTTTATACGGAGATTTATCTAGAAGAGTAATGAGAACTCTTAAAAGATTTAATACAGAAATAGAAGTTTACTCAATTGATGAGGCATTTATAGATTTATCTAATTTTCCAGACTCTGAAGTTGAAAAAGTTGGAAGAGAAATTAGAGAGACAGTTCTACAATGGACCGGTATCCCAACTAGTATTGGCATTGCTAAAACTAAAACTTTAAGCAAAGTAGCAAATCATATTGCAAAGAAAAAACAATCAGGTGTTGTTAGCTTAATTGGCATAGAAAATTTAGATCCAATTTTAGAAAAAGTTGAAATCAATGATATATGGGGTGTTGGTAGGCAGCTTACAAAATTTTATCAAAAAAATGGAATTTATAATGCAAAGCAACTTAAGAATAAATCTAATACATGGATCAAAAAATGTTCTAATGTTTTAAGTTCTAGAACTGCAATGGAACTTAGAGGTATTCCTTGTATTAATTTAGAAACTACACAAACGAAAAGAAAAAGTTGTGTGGTTTCAAGATCTTTCGGTAAAAGAATTGAAAAGTTTCAAGAATTGAAAGAAGCAGTTGCGAACTACTGTTTAAATGCATCTGAAAAAATTAGATCAGAGTCTTTAGTTGCAAAAGCAATTACAGTATTTGTTAGAACTAGTCCTTTTCAAAGAGATTACGGTTATTATTCAAATGCAAAAACAATCGATTTTCCAATTGCAACAAACAATAGTATTGAAACAGTTAAAACTGCAATTTCAATTTTAGAAAGTATTTTCAAAAATGGTTATCGTTATCAAAAAGCAGGTGTGATGCTCACAGGATTACGTAATGATGATGGAAGAAAAAATTTATTTTCATCTGAAAAAGATGAAAAAATAAAAAGTTTAATGCGATCAATTGATAATACTAATTATAGATATGGCAGATCAACTTTAAGTCTTGCAAGTGCTGGAGTTCATAAAAGATGGAATATGCGAAGACAATATTCTTCTAAAATAGATACTGCTGATTTCTATTCGTTGCCAAGAATAAAAATTTAGACTTCTATTATTTAAATTTTTCTTCTTTTTTTGGTTTTCTAAATACGATGCTGTCTAAGTAGACTCTTTGATCTGGTAAGCTTTCCCAATCAGAATTCCAATAACCAATAGTTCGATGTCTATAAATTCCAAATTTCATATAACCCCCTGTACAAGTATCAGCTAAGGTTTTTATATTCTTAAGATCAGCTATAACCTCATTATCTTTAAAAATTTTAAATCTTCCAGTTTCATCAAGTTTCCAAAGCACATGAAATTTTAAATGTGTCCACTTCCCTTTTAAGTCCTCAATTTTTCCAATTATAACAGGTTCTGATGAATAAGCTGCTTTACTTGCCCAACTATAATAATGCTCACCTTTATATTTAAAATCTTGAGCCCAAAAGTGACAACAGCTATGACATCCTTTAGCTTTATTGTCAGTATGCATTTGACCAATTATAACTACCGCACCTTTCTCTAAAGGTTCATAACTTTCATCAAAATAAACTGCATATTCAAATATATGTTCTTTGTTTTTCAATCTCATATCTCCTAGGTGTATTTCTTGTCTGCTTCTATTGCCTTTACCATCGCATTGAATTTGTGTTGTTTGTGCTTTACCTTTTCCGCAGCCTGCATCTTCTCTGTTGACAGTAACTTGAATACTTGTTTTTCCCTCATAAACAGGAAAACCATCTGACGCTTTAACTTCTTTAATTCTATTTACTTTTTTTTCAGACATTGAAAGAAATTGTTCCTTATAACCTTTTATATCTTTAAAATTAGTTTTATGATTGTCTGAAAATACTATTCCAGAAAATGAAAAAAATATAAAAATCACTAGTAAAATTATTTTCGTCATTTAACTTTCTCTATATCATTTATATTTGACAAAGCTTTATCAAACTCATCCATATTTTCTCTTAAAGCTAAACTTGAAATTGAATAAATCATTATCAATAATAACACTAAGGGTATTGCTGTAATAACGGATGCATTGCTTTTTATCATCAAAATATAAATGATTATAAATAAAGCTGAACGGATCAAAACTGTTTTTCTAAAAACACTTATAATTGAAAGAGAATGTTTTAGTAGGTTAAAAAAACTCATCTTTGAAGGTCCAAAATATCTTGGACCTCTACTAGACGGTATTGGTAATAAATCTTTCTCTAGTTTTGTCAAAGAGCCAGAAAAACTATTCCATGTGGCTTTTTCGTTTATCATTTTTTCAACAATAGTTTTTGGTAAGCAAGTATAATTTCCAAATCTAATCGATTTACCTGTAAAAGTTAAAGTAATTAATTTATGCATTTGATAACAAATTTTAAAAAGGAGACCTTCTGATCTTTTTACTCTTTGTCCTATAATAGCTCTACCATTAGACTCATCTATTTTGTTTAAAAATTCTTTAATTTCTTCTGGTCTATCTTCTCCATCTCCATCCATAGGGATAATATAATCAAATTCCTCTTTTTGATTAATATATTTTAATCCAGTAGCAATACATCTTGCGTGACCTTGATTTATTTTCATATTGATAATTTTTAAAGATTGAAAATTTTCGTAATCTTTTTCATTATTTGGACGATCATGATTTGACGCGTCATTAACTATGATTATAGAAATTTGAAATTTTGGATCAATCGATAAACCATTGATTTCGTCAATTAATTTAAACGTTGATTGCCAATCATTATATACTGGAATTAAAATTTTGATTTTCATCAATTAATCTTTTTCAACCATTCATTCTTTGTTTTTTCATCCAAGAAAGATGATTTAAAGGAATTCTTAATCAATATTTTTACGTGATTTAATTCTAAATTTAGAGCATTTGCAGTATCAATTAAATTTTTATTCAAATAACCACCAAAATATGCAGGATCATCTGAGTTCACCATTGCTCTTAAGCCTTTATCTAACATTTGTTTTAAATTGTGATTTTCTAATTTTTCAAAAACACATAACTTAACATTAGATAGTGGACATACGGTTAATGGAATTTGATCTTTTTTTAATCTATTTACCAACTTTTCATCTCTAAGACATTGAACACCATGATCAATCCTTTTTACCTTTAATAAATTAATACTATCCCAAATATATTCTGGTGGACCTTCTTCACCAGCATGAGCAACTGTTAGAAAACCCTCTTCCATAGCTTTTTCAAATAATGACTTAAATTTTGTTGGAGGATTTCCTTTTTCAGATGAGTCTAAGCCTACACCGATAATTTTATCTTTATATTTACATGCTTCTTTTAGTACTTCAAAACAAGAATCTTCGTCCAAATGTCTTAAAAAACACATTATAATTTTAGAAGAAATATTAAATTCTTTTTCAGCTTTTCTTAAAGCTTTATCAATACCATTAATTATTTTATCAAAACTAATACCTCTTACTAAATGTGACTGAGGATCAAAAAAAATTTCTGTATGCACAATGTTATCTTCCTTGCATCTTAAAATATATTCCCAAGTTAGATCAAAAAAATCTTCTTCATGAATTAAAACTTTAGATCCTTCATAATAAATTTTTAAAAATGAATCTAAATTAGTAAAATTATAAGCAGATTTTATCTCCTCAACTGATTTAAATGGAATCTCAACCTTGTTTCGTTTAGATAGCTTAAACATCAATTCAGGCTCTAAACTTCCTTCAATATGAAGATGCAATTCAGCTTTAGGTGTTTTATTAATATAATTAATAATTTGGTCAGACATCTCAATTTCCAATCATACAAAAACCTTGTTTTCTAATCTTACCATATATTCCAGGACATACTTGTTTTAAAACATCAGCGTTACCAGTATAGACAACTCCCCCTTCTTTATCTAACTTGTCAGCTCTACCTTTAATTGAACTAAACCATATGGGTCTTGATGAAATATGATAAGATAAATTACCTGCATGCCACTCATCACCAACTACATATTTTATTTCATTAGAAAAATTTTTGTTCCATCTTCTCTCAACTAATTCTGCTATTTCTCTTCCAGGATAATCTGTTCTTTTATTTTTTTCTGAAATAGAAACGTATGAATATATAGATGGAGATAATATAAATAAAAATAAAAAAGCACAAAGAAATGATTTTATCTTTTTAAAATTTATTTGAGATTGAAATATGTAAACAAATAATACACCAAAGAATAAATAAAATGGTGTCATCCACATTGTTCTTATTCTAGATCCCATCAAAATAGATGTAGCCAAAATTAAAAATATTGGAAATAAATTAACAAATAATAAAAAGATTAATTTTTTGTCTTTTAAATTTAATTTAAATCTTAATTTATTTATAATTAACCATCCTAATACCAAAAACGGTATTAGTATTCCAATTTGTTTAACCAAAAATATTCCAGGATATTTAATATGATTAAATAGGCTTGAACTGTCTAAACTTGTTCTTTTTAAACCATAACTCAAAGTAACGAATTCGTTATTAAATAACCAAATTAAATGTGGTACCAATAAAACTAAAAATACCTCAATTATAATAAGATATTTAAAATCAAATTTTTTTAGTTTTTTTACAAATATTATATAAATAAATAATGCAACAATTGATAATAACAAATACAAAAATAAATATTTTGATAGAAAACCGATTGCACCAAATAAACCAATTAAAAAACAATCAAAAAATTTTATATTTTTAGCACTATAAATTTTCCAAGAATAATAAACAGTTAATGACCAAAAAGGTAATTGGCAAACGTTTACATTAAACTCTGGAGTAGTGAAATTAAAAAAATAAATAGACTCTAGCAATAAAACAGAGATCAAACCTAGTTTAATATTTTTAAAAATTTCATTTGAGAGCTTGAAGACATAAAAAAATGCAATCACAACAAAAATTTGACTTAATAGATAAAAAGCCCAATCTTGCGCTCCAAATATTTGAAAAAACATTTCTGGAAAAAAAGCACTTCCTGGTGGATGTTTATTAAAACCCCAGTCTAAATTACTTCCCCAAGCCAAAGCTTCTATTACATCCAGAGGTAAGTTTTTATTAGTAATAGTTGGAATAGCCGTCCATATAATTAAGTGAGCAAGTATAAATATAAAAAATATATTAGTAATATTTCTGTTTAAAACATTCATTATCAATTATTTACAATAATTAAGCTGCCTTGACACTATTAATTTGCTGAATATACTGCCTCGGGTCTAAATTCAGATATGCCTAAAGCTAGCAAAGTTAAAAAAAAAGTATCAAAAGTAAAATCAGTAATTAAAGCTAAACCTAAAAGTTTATCCAAACCTAAAAGTTTATCTAAACCTAAAGACGTAAATAAAGGTCCAATTAAAATCTCAAAAAACTATATTCCAAAAGAGACTGAAAAATATATGTGCGAAAAACATAAAGTTTTTTTTAGAATGAAATTACAGGATTGGAAAAAAGAATTAATCAAATCAAATAATGAAGCCCTTTACAATGGAAGTATGGATGACAACAGTGTATCAGCTGATATTGTAGATCAAGCAAGTTCTTACACTGACAAAAATGTTGAAATGAAAGCTATCAACAGACAAATTAAACTAATTTCTGAAATTGATAAAGCTTTAGCCAGAATTAGAGAAGATACATATGGATTTTGTTTAGATACTGCAGAGCCAATTGGGCTAAAAAGGTTAATGGCTAGACCAGTAGCAAAATATACTATAGCGGCACAAGAAAAACACGAAAAAGACGAAAAGGTGCATGCTGATGACTAAAAAAAAAAGAAAAGGTAAACCAGTCCATAATCCAATTACATACAACTTTACAAAAAAATATATTTATTTTTATTACGCTTTTTTTTGGATTCTTTTGTTAATATTCGTATTTACAAGATGAACAAGAAATTTATTTTAATAATTCTTGCAATTGTAGCTATTGAAATTTCCGGTCATGGCATTTTTGCTTCTTTATTTAGATTACTTAGCTCAATGAATTAATTAAGGTGAAGGCGGATATTCATCTTTATTCATAAAAGAAAAACCTTTTTTTACCGCATCTCTTTTAGATATTTCAACATACCATCTGGTTAAATTTTTAAATCTTTTTAAACCGATGTCATGCCATTCATGCCGAGCAATCCATGGAAAAGTTCCTATATCGGCTATAGTATAGGAATCTCCAGATAAAAATTTGGATTTTGATAATCTTTCATCTAATTCTTTATAAATTCTTTCTGATATCTTAAAATATCTTTCTTCTCCAAATTTACTTTTACCTGGATTGTAGTGATGGAACTGATGATGTTGGCCAAGCATCGGTCCCACATAACCCATCTGAGCCATTAACCACTGATTTATTTCTAATCTATTTTCTTTATCATAAAATTTTCCACTTTTTTCAGCCAAATAAATTAAAATTGCACCAGACTCAAAAACTGTCTTGTCAGAATTACGATCAATTATTACTGGTATTTTGCTTAATGGACTTATTTTTTTAAATTCAGGTTTAAATTGATCACCTTTGTCTAGATCAACCTTAATTATATTAAATTTGTATCCAATTTCTTCGAGCATAATACTAATCTTTTTTCCATTAGGAGTATTAGCTGAAAAAAGTTCAATCACTTTTTACACCAAGACGGTCTTTGATAGTTTTAGATGAAGTTGTGAATTCAAATCTGTATTTTTCATTAGGTCTTGCCAGTTTAAAACATGCCCTTGCTGCTAAAGCACCCTCATGAAAACCAGACAAAATTAGTTTTAATTTACCAGGGTAATTACATATATCACCCACAGCATAAATGCCTTTTTGATTAGTCTCAAACTTTTCTGTATCAACTTCGACAGTTTTTTTATCAATATTAAGACCCCAATTAGCTATAGGTCCTAGTTGCATAATTAAACCAAAAAAACCTAAAGCATAATCTGTTTTTAGAGTTTTTACCTCTTTATCATCACCAGTAATATCTATGCTTTCTAATTTTTTTTCTCCTTTTATTGCAGTCATTTGAGACTTGGTAAAAAGATTTATTTTTCCTTCTTTTGCTAATTGTCTTACTTTATCTACGGTAGCTTGAGCTCCTCTAAAATCATCTCTTCTGTGGACAAGATTTACTTTTGAATTTTTTGATAATTCAACAGCCCAATCTAATGCACTATCACCACCACCAAAGATAGAAACAGTTTTGCTCTCAAATATTTTTTTGTCTTTTATTGAATAAAATACCGATTGATTTTCAAATTTTTCACAATCCTTTACTGGAAATTTTCTAGGTTCAAAAGAACCCACTCCACCTGCTATAATTACATTAGGAGTTGTAAATGTTGTGCCATTATTTGTCTTAACAACCCAATTATGTCCATCTTTTTTAACTTCATCTACTCTCTCGTTTAAATGAAATTTTATATTAAAAGGTTTAATTTGATTTAATAAGTTATTAGTTAACTCTCCCCCAGTACACTCAGGAACTGCAGGAATATCATAAATTGGTTTATCTGGGTAAAGTTCTGCACATTGTCCACCAACTTTGTCTAGATTATCAACTATCTCACAATCCAGTCCAATTAATTTTAGTTGATGAGCAGTAAATAATCCTGTTGGACCTGCTCCAATAATTAATGCATCAGTTTTTTTCATATTTATCCTTGTTTGGATGGAATATTTACAATAAGACCATCAAGCTCATCTGAGACTATTATTTGACAACTTAGTCTACTATTTTTTTTTGGTTCGAATGCCATATCTAACATATCTTCTTCTCCATCTTCTTTAGCTGGAAGCTTATCAAACCATTTGTCATTTACATATACGTGACATGTCGCACAAGCCATACCTCCACCACAATCTGCATCGATCCCAGGAATATCATTCTGTACCGCACCTTCCATAACCGTTAATCCGTTCTGAACATCAATAGTATGATTTTGATTATCATGGGTAATGTAAGTTATTTTTGCCATTGGTATTATATAATTATGCAAAAAAATAGGGCAAGTATGTGAAAACATACTCGCCCTAAAATTATTTAATTACTTAGTAATTATCTGCTTCTTGCACCAGCTGAACTAACTGCAGCAGCCCAGATTACTAGACCGAATGCAATTTTGTTTATAAAGTCAGCTAAGTTGTAAACAACGTTAAGTGAGTTAGCATCTACACCACCTGTTAGGTAACCAAATACATAACCTAATGGGTAAATTGCCCAACCTACAGTAACAATCATTCTCATCGCACCAAAAGCAGTAACAAGAGCCTTGTTTCCACTTTTTGAAGCAGCTTTACCAGCTTCACCTGAGAATATTTCATAAAGAATGTATACCCAACCTGCCATACCGATTACGAAACCAAGTGTAGCGTTGATGTATCCAGCTTCTCCTAAATATCCACCGATTAACATTACTAATGAACCAATTAACAATCTCCAGAAAATTCCAGAGTTTGCTTTTCTTACAGCTACTAGAATTAAATAAAACTCTATCATCTGTAGTGGCACAGTAATCAACCAGTCAATATATCTGTATACTGTTGGTGAATCACCAGTCATCACCCATACTTCTCTCATGTACATGTAATGGATGAATGCAATACCAGTTACAAGACCTGCAACAGTTACTGACGTTTTCCAGCCAGGAGCAACAGTGTTTCTTTCCATAAAAAAGAAAGCTGTAGCAGCCAACATACCCATTGAAATTATCCAAAAAGATATTCCAACGAAGTCATCTTGAGCTAACATAGTAGCAGATGCTGCGTTTGCTACACCTGTAATTCCCAATAGGGCTACAGCTGCTAAAGCAAACAGTTTAAGTTTTTTCATAAAAAACTCCCTCTTTAGTTAGTTTTTACTTATTTAGTTTATATAAACTAAGCTTAGGCTTCCCTAAGCCAAAGTTGAGCGTTAAATACCAAATATAAAGAGATTATTGAAGACTTAAATGTCATTAATTTACATTGATTTTACTGACTTTTTAAAATTAAATACAATTTATAATTTAAAAATCTAATAAAAAGGCACTATCGAATCAAAAAACCATATGTCCTCAAATTTCAACAAAATTTACCAAGAATCTATTGATAACCCTGAAAAGTTTTGGAAAGATGCTTCAGAGGATATCTTCTGGTTTAAAAAGCCCACAAAAATTTTAAATAAATCCAATCCACCTTTCTACAAATGGTATGAGGATGGAGCAACTAATACATGTTACAACGCACTAGACTTGCATGTTGATCAAGGTAAAGGAGCTAAAACTGCCCTTATTTACGATAGTCCTATAACAGGAAACAAAAGTAAGTTTACATATGAGGAGTTAAGATCAAAAGTATCAAAATTTGCAGGTGCACTTAAGAACCAAGGAGTGGATAAAGGTGATCGAGTGATAATTTACATGCCTATGATACCTGAGGCTGTTGTTGCTATGTTGGGCTGTGCAAGAATTGGAGCAATACACTCAGTTGTATTCGGTGGATTTGCCTCTAATGAACTCGCAAGCAGAATAGATGACAGTAAAGCAAAATTGTTAGTGACTGCTTCTTGTGGTTTTGAACCAGGGAGAACTGTTGAATACAAACCACTGGTAGATGAAGCTGTCAAACAAGCTCAACATAAAATTAACAAGATGATCTTGTTCCAAAGAAAAGGTCATGAGGTTAAATTAAATGCCCCAATGGAAATAAGTTGGGATGAGGCCCATGCAAATGCTAAAGATATGGACTGTGTTGAAATGAATTCAAATGAATTTGCCTACATCCTTTACACATCAGGCACGACTGGTACACCAAAAGGTATAGTAAGAGATATTGGAGGTCACATAGTTGCTTTAAAATGGACTATGAAGAATATCTATAATATTAATGAGGATGATATATGGTGGTCAGCGAGTGATATTGGATGGATTGTCGGTCACTCGTACATTGTTTATGCTCCACTCTTTAAAGGATGTACAACAGTATTATTTGAAGGAAAACCTGTTGGCACTCCTGATGCTGGTGCTTTTTGGAAAATAATTTCTGACTATAAAGTAAAATCTTTATTCACAGCTCCAACAGCTTTTAGAGCAATTAAAAAAGAAGATCCTGAAGGAAAATTCTTTTCAAAGTATGATTTAAGTAAGTTTGAAAGTCTTTTTCTTGCAGGTGAAAGAGCTGATCCAGATACAATTAAATGGGCAGAGAATTTATTGAAAGTTCCAGTTATTGATCACTGGTGGCAAACTGAAACTAGTTGGGCAATTAGTTCAAATTGTACTGGGATTGAAATGATGAAAACAAAATATGGTTCAGCTTGTAAAGCAGTGCCTGGGTATGATGTTAAAATTATAAAATCTGATCAAACTTTAGCCAAGCCAAATGAAATGGGAGATATAGTTGTAAAACTACCTTTACCCCCTGGAACTTTTCCAACTCTTTGGAATGCCGATCAAAGATATAAAGAAAATTATATGTCAAATTATGAAGGTTATTATCAAACATATGATGCAGGTCATATTGATGAAGACGGTTACATCTGGATTATGTCTAGAACAGATGACATAATAAATGTAGCTGGTCATAGATTGTCTACTGGGGCTATTGAAGAAGTTCTATCTGAACATCAATCAGTTGCTGAATGTGCGGTTCTTGGCATTGCTGATAAATTAAAAGGTCAATTACCTATTGGATTAATTGTTTTAAAAGCTGGTGTAGATAAAGATAATGAAAGTATTTCAAAAGAATGTATTCAAATGGTGCGTGATAAAATTGGTCCAGTTGCAGCATTTAAAGTAGCAATAGTTATTAAAAGACTTCCGAAGACAAGATCAGGTAAAATTTTAAGAGGAACTATAAGAAAGATTGCTGACAATGTTGAATACAAAATGCCTCCAACAATTGATGATCCAGCTATACTAGATGAAATAAAAGAGGATTTAATCAAAAATAAAATTCTAAAAAGTGCTTAAAACTTATTTATTTTTAATAGGAGCAATATTTTGTGAGGTTGCCGGCACAATGTTATTGCCGGTATCTCAAAATTTTACAAAGTTCATTCCTACTTTTGCACTTGCTATCTTTTATTTAACTGCATTTTATCTTTTAACTTTTGTTGTAAATAAATTACCTATAGCGATTGTTTATGCAACATGGAGTGGTCTTGGAATATTCACAATCGCAATATTAGGTTACATCTTTTTTAAACAGACATTGGCTTGGCAAGCAATAGCAGGATTATTTTTAATTGTTATAGGTGTTATTTTGGTTAATACTTTTGCTGGAAAGATTAACTAAACTTTAGTGGAGTGCCCTCAGGATCACCTAAAATTTTACCATCTTTCATTTTTATTTTACCAGCAATTATTGTTGCAACTGGGGTTCCTTTGAACTCAGTTCCATTAAAAGGTGACCATCCACATTTACTTTCAATATTTTCATTTTTAATAAGAATTTTTTTATTCATATCCACAATTGTAAAATCAGCATCATATCCCTCTTTAATAAATCCTTTATTCTGAATTCCAAAAATTTTAATTGGGTTTTCGCACACAAGATTTATTAGTTGAGTAAGGGATAATTTCCCATCATTAATATGATTTAACATAACTGGCATAAGAGTTTGAACGCCTGGCATGCCAGATGGAGAGTTTGGATATTCTTTATCTTTGTTCACTTTTAAGTGAGGAGCATGATCTGATCCAATTGTGTCATTCAGATTATTTTTTACAGCAAACCACAATCTATCATAATGAGATTTGTCCCTTATAGGAGGATTCATTTGCGCATATGTTCCAAGTTTATCATAACAATCTGGTGCATAGATTGTTAAATGTTGCGGAGTAATTTCAAAAGTAATATTTCCTTTATGTTGGGATAAAAAATCTATCTCTTGTTTTGTTGTAATATGAAGTACATGAGCTTTCTTATTGTACTTTTCAGCGAGTCTAACAATTCTTCTTGTAGATGACATTGCACACTCTTCACTTCTCCAAATAGGATGAGAGTGTACATCTCCATTTTTAATTAATTTTTTATTCTTATTTAAAACTCCCTCGTCCTCTGAGTGAACTGCAACAACTTTTGAACAATTTTCAAATACTTTATCTATATCTTTTTCGTCTGCTACTAAAAGATTACCAGTTGAAGAACCAGCAAATAATTTAATTCCACAGCAACCTTCTAAATCTTTTAATTCAGCTAGTTGATTTACGTTATCCGCTGTTGCACCAAAATAAAAAGCGTAATTGCAATACATTCTATTTTTTGCAAGATCTAATTTTCTTTGAAATTCTTTAATGTTTGAAGTGGGTGGATTAGTATTTGGCATTTCAAATACTGCTGTTATACCTCCCGCTACTGCAGCTCTACTTCCAGAATGGAGATCTTCTGTGTCGGTCGAGCCTGGTTCTCTAAAATGAGTTTGAGTATCTATACATCCTGGGAGCACAGTTTGATTTTTTGCATCATAAACTTCTTTTGAATCTTCTGTTACTTCACCAATTTTTAATATTTTACCATCTTTAATAGCAATATCTTTAGCCTCTAACTTACCATCAATATAACATTGGCCATTTTTGATTTTTAGATCTAACATTTATGAAAAAAGTTATTATATTAAAATTTAGTATCAATCAAATATGAATAACAGTGTTTATATATTAGATGATAGAGCTATACTTTATATTAATGGCTCCGATTCAAAAGAATTTCTCCAAAATCTAATTAGTAACGATATGAATAAGATTACTGATAGTTCTAGTTGTTTTGCATCGTTACTGACACCTCAAGGAAAATTTCTTTATGAATTTATAATATTAAAACATAAGCAGGGTTATTTTATTGATTGCGAAAAATCTCAAGCAGAAAGCTTATTTAAACAATTAAATAGCTATAAAATAAGATCAAAAGTTGAAATATTAAACTTAAGTAATGAATTTGTTGTTGCAAGCTTTAGTTACGAAAAATTTTTATCCATTGAAGGCTCTAAAGATCTATTAGGCTATACTTTCAGATATCGAGAAGATCCGATTATTCTAGATCCAAGAAACAGAAACTTAGGAGCAAGACTAATTATTAATTTAGAAAAACTTTATTTATCATTAAAAAAATTAAATCTTAAAAACAATGAAATAAAAAATTATCACAAAAAATGTCACGAGCTTGGAGTAGTTCCAAAAAACTTTAATCTATTGCAAAATAAAATATTTGGAATTGAATGTAATTAT
>CACOKI010000012.1 GCA_902627735.1 uncultured Pelagibacteraceae bacterium | reverse complement strand
CAATCATTTTTTTTCGTGAAATAATGTTAATTCCATATGTCAACTTCATAATATCTGGTAAATCTTGAGTATTTGGAGAATTTAATGGATTATAATTTAGCGGTTTTTTTTTAAGCCATAAATGTTCTTTAACATAATTTATAGTATTCATACTATCAAACTTTGGATAAACCTCTAAAAATCTTTTCAAAAATTTTTCTATCGTCTGAGTTTTAATTAAGGGTGCAGTACATGGAGTATACATTAAAAAATCACCATTAATAGATTTAGCTAAATTTTCAAAAAATTCACTATTTGTACATTTCGCAGAAGCAAAATATTTTTCTCTTCTATGAAAGCTAATATTATATTTTTTCGCAATTTTGATTGCAATATCAGAGTCTGTACTTACGACAATTTCATCAATTAATTTTACTTTTTTTAGAGATTTAAGTTTAATCTCAAATAAGTTTGATCCAGCGAAATTTTTAAAATTTTTATTTTTAATTCGTTTTGAACCTTTTCTTACAGGAACTATAGCTATAATTTTTTTTTTCATATATTTTTCCAATTTTTATAATTCACACATTTATCATCTATATATATGTCAGCTATCACTTTTGGACTGTAACCAGAAATTTTTTTTTGTCCTTTCACATTTTTATTTACAGTGTCGAAAATTAACCCTTTTTTTTTACACCAATTAATTGCTTCTGCTAAAGCTGGATATTTTTTATTATTACCTCTACATGTCCATAATATTAATTTATGCCCTCTTTTTTTCATTTTTTTTAAATTTTCAAATAGTTGTTTTTGCTTTTTAGTTTGTTTAAGGATTTTAGGAAACGCGGTTTGGCACAATGTACCATCAAAATCTACAGCAATTACCAATTTCTTTTTATAAGTTTGAGGCATTTATAAGTTTCTTTGCTTTTCTAAAAGCTTTAATTATATTTTCTTTTTTATTAAAAAAATCTTTTTTACCAATCTCATTTTGAATTATATCTCTAGCATAAGTTCCTATCGATATACCGTTTACTCGAACATTTGTTAATTTAGCCAATTTCTTTGAATGTTCATTTGTCCCACCAGAAACTAATATATATACTCCAAGTTTATGCCCACTTTGTCTGTAAATTTTTTTTGAAGAAATAGAGGCTTTCCCACCACTTTTCACCTTCTCTTTTACATTTTTTCTCATATTAAATTTTTTATTTATAATATCTGCACAAGCAATTGCTTGAAGAGTTGTATTGTAATCATTTTCTCCACCACTCATTGGTATACCATCTGCTTGAACAATTAATTTTCCTGGGGAAATTTTCATTATTTTTTCTATTCTTTTTTCAAGAAAAAAATTACTTAAATTCAATCTGTCAAGGCACACTGAATTAAATTGGTTGGGATTGCTTTTTTTAATTATTGCCCACTCTTCTAAAGTAAGATCGTCTTCTGAAACACCAGCATGTAACTCAATGCTTTCAGCTCCTGCATTAATGCACTCAGGCAATAATTTCTCTAACTCATTTTTGGGGTGTCTGTAAGAAATTATATTATCTTTTGGACAAATTGCACTGCATTTTCCACAACCAATACATAAATCTTTAATAACTATATCTTTATTCTTATCCTCTTCATCATAACTACTTCCTAATTTTTTATAATCCTCCAATTTATCAACAAAATCGTTTGGAATAGCTTTTGTGGGACAAACAGGCGCGCAAAGCTTACAGCCAATACAGGTTTCAGGATTAATATATGATTTTCTTACGTGATGATCTCCTGGCATTCCAACACTCACAACTATAAATGGTTTGTTATATTCTCCAAGATTATATTTGGAATTAAATTCATTTGCTAATTTTATACCTTCTAACGAAGATTTGACTATATCTGGACTCGCCGAAACATCTAATAAAGTTGCACCAGCCAATGAATATATAAATGAAATTTTTTTTACTTCTTCCTTGTCCTCATTGCCAGCTCCACAAATAACTTTAAAACATTTTCCTTCAATTAATTTTTTTTTTAAAAAATCAAATCTTGCGCACATTGTTTTAAAATATTTAATTCTGATTTTTAAGTCTATTATTTAATTCATCAATTCTTGATCTGTAGTCTTTTAGTCTAATTGATGACTTTTTATTTGAAACAATTTTAGATTTATATTTTAACCAACTCATTTCAAAAGCAAATATCTTATCGATAGACAAATTTAAATTTTTTAAATTTTTTTCATTAAGTTCAATTTCAATATTTCTTGTTTCTATTCTTTTTAAAAGTTTTTCTTCATAAAATTTGTTTATAAAATTTGTTGAAGTAGCGGTAATCGATCCCCCCATTTTAATTACCTTATTTTTATTTTTAAGTAATAAAAGAGCATTTTTAATTTTAGAAAAAATCATTTTTGAATCTACATCTTTCTTTTTTAAATTATATGAGCCCGCAATATCAGATCTACCAAATACAATTCCATTCAAATATTTAAAATACTTAGAATAAATAATTTTTTTCAAATTAACCAAAGCACTTTTAGTTTCAATATTTATAAAAAGATTTGTAAATTTATCTTTTGGATCATAAGCAATTTGAATAAACTTTTTTAATGCATATTCACTTTCTACCATCGGTGCCACAATGCTATTAACTTTAACTTGCTTACAAAAATAAATATCATTTTTGGCTTCACACCCTCCAATTTTAACATTAAGATTAGTTCCTGCCTCTAAGGTAATTTTTCTCATAATCTCAATATCTTTAAAAGTTGCACCTTCGTCTTCTAAAGATTGTTTAACCGCTGTCATTCCATATTTTTTTAATTCTTTGAGATTACTGATAATTTTTCTCATATATATTTATGTTTAAGTTTTTTAAAAAATTTGTGAACATCGAATTATTAATGTTATATGGTATATTGAAATCATTCCTAAAATTGTTAACTATTTTTAACCATTTTTGATCACTAACTTTTGTTATAAAGTTTAAAACTCTCTCAAATTCTTTTAAATCATCTTGATGTGTCCAGAAATATCCTTTTTTCTTAAATTTAGACGGCCATCCAAAATCAAGCTGACGAAAATCTAACTTAAAACCTTTTTTTTTTAAAATATCTTTTTTGATTGCTAGAAAAGCTACTTTTTTTTTTCTTGATAAAGCCTCATAAGCTAGCGAGCTTCCAATACTTACCAAATAATTACTTTTATCAACCATCTCATATGCTTGTAAAGGCTTCTGTTTATTTAAAATTGTACAGCTTGATTTTTCTTTAATTAAATTTTTATAAAAATTTTTTTCATATTTTCCATTTCCTTTCGGAATAATTTGAAACTTAAGATCATTTTTTTTGCAAAATTCAGCTAAAAAAGGAATTATTTTCTTTTCAGCTAATAACCAATCATTCAAACTTAAAGTAAATTCTTTATTACTAAAATATATTTTTTTAGCAAAATGTTTATTAATTGATATTGTGGGAATAAAAGATAAGGTTCGTTTACTTATACATTTTTTCTTTTTAATAGAATTATTTTTAATTGATCCAATTACTATTGTTTTTGTATTTATAAACTTTTTATATCTGGCTGATATAGCTTTATTAAATGTTAAAATAAAGTCACAATTTAATTTTTCTACTTTTGGAACTAAAGAGTTAAAACATTCCATACTATCAATAAAATTTTTTTTATACTTTTTATCGTTTATTGTGCCTCTATATCCGTTTTGAATAGCAACAAAAGTTGTATTTTTAAAAAAATTTTTTAAGAAATAAAATTTAAGATCATTATCAATATAAGTAAAAACAAATCGAGGATTTGTCATCAATATAAAATTTTTATTATAATTTAATAATAAATTTTTAAATGAAAAATCTAATAATGATTTTAAAAGGACAATAAAATATATTTCTTTTAGAGGATCTAAGATTACTATTTTTTCTTTAATATATTTATTTAATAGTTCTTTGCCATCTGCATGAAAAAGAACTATTTTACTAGATTTCGGTTTTTTAAATTTTATCTTTATTGAAAAAAAAATTTTTATAAAAGAATTTATTTTTTGTAACATAAAATCGATCTTAAACTTTTGGCATAGCTCCGCACTTTGTAAAAAACGTTTTTTTACAAATGGTAACAATCATTAAATTAAACTGAACTAAAAATATATTTATTCCTAGATACAGTTGTTGAATAAGAACCTATCAAAATTTTTAATTTTTTTTGTTCTATATCTATTATATTAAATATCATTCCTAAAAAAGGACCTGATAAAAATTTATATTGCTTATTTTTAAATATTTCAAAAAAACTCTGAGATATAAATCCCTTACTATCTTCATATGATTTACATTTAAAAACAAATTCTGATAATTCACTTTGTGAAAATTGAAAACCACTTAAAATACTTTTTAGACCTTTACAATATTTTATCAAATTTACATTTTCTATCTTTTTTAATTTACTATGAAATAGTAAAAGATAATCTCCTAGAACTTTATGCTCCTCAAAGCAAATCTTATTTTTTTTTATTTTTTGGTATTTTATTTTTGGTATATATAATTTAGCCTCAACACCTAACTTTTCTATTAATTCTTTCTTTAATAAATTTAGCTTATCTTTTTTATATTTAATTACTGTCCACATTTTGTTTTTCTAATTCTGATTTTAGTTCATCATATTCTCTCATTTTCCTTTCCATGAAATGGATAGTGAGTTTTGTTTTTTCTGTAATTCCTTTTGGAGTGAGCAAATAAAGGTAACCAACTTTATTTTTATTTTTTGAAAAATTCTTAATTTTTATATAACCTTTTTCTTTAAGTGCATTTAAACAATAATTTAACTTTCCAAGACTAAAACCAAGTTCTTTAGCCAAATTTCTTTGTGATAATTGTTTTGAATTTTCTATTTTTCTTAGAATTTCGAGATTTTCTGATTTATTAAAATTTTTATTGTTTTTGTTCATTTTAATGTTCAAATTTTGAACAATTTAGTGTTCAAAACTTGAACTGTAAAGAGTTATTTTGTATTATTTGCTTTAATATTTCACAAAATCAATGATATTTGACCTGAGCGCTAAATTAATTGAATATTGTTTAAGGATAACATTATAAATTTAATTATGTATTTTAATAACACAAATGATTTTTTTCATGGAATTATGTTTCATCATTTTCATGATGATAAATTACACACCAGGGGGCAAGGTTCTATTTCTCAAGATGATTTTTATAAATTAATAAATTTTATTGGTAAAAAAAATATACTCAATGCTGATATTTTTTTTGAAAAACTTAGAAAAAAAAAACTTAAAAAAAATGAGGTTTGTTTAACTTTTGATGATGCAATAAAATGTCAAATTGATATTGCATTACCTGTTTTAGAAGACTTAAATATTAAAAGTTTCTTTTTCGTCTATACTTCTATGTTTTCTGATAAACCTGATAATTTAGAAATTTTCCGCTATTTTAGAATGAATTATTTTAAAAATGTTGAGGAATTTTATGAATCATTTTATGAAAACGTAAATGAAAATTTAGAAAATTTTTTCCGTCATTACAAAAATGAAATGGAATATAAAAAAATAAAATCACCTCATTATTCAATAGATGATATCAAATTTAGATTTGTACGAGATTTATTTCTTGAAAAAGAAAAATATGAAAAGTTAATGTTTTCACTAATGAAAGAAAAAGACTTCAATCCAGACGAATTTTATAAAAAACTCTTTTTTTCTAAGCAAGATTTACAAGATTTGGATAAATTAGGTCATTTAATAGGTCTTCATTCACACAATCATCCTACTCTATTTGAAAAGCTTAATTATGATCAACAAAAAGAAGAATATAAAAAAACTCAACAAATTATTTCCAAAATTTTAAATAAATCACCAAACGAAATAAAATGGATGTCTCATCCAAACGGAAGTTACAATCCTGAAACACTCGAAATATTGAATAATCTTGGAATAGAGCTTGGATTTAAACAAATAATGAAAATAGAACCAGAAAAAGGAATGAAAAAAATAAATAACTCTTCACTCGAAATTGCCAGAGAGAATCACTCTTCGATAATAAAAAGAATGAATAAATGAAAATTACATTATTTACATCTAATAAAAATAGACATAACTATTTGATTAATTTATTATCTTATAGTTGTGAAAAACTTTATGTTATTCAGGAAAAAAATAATAATTTTAAACGTATAGTTCCTAATAATTATCCAACATCAAAAATAGTAAGAGAATATTTTAAAAAAGTGCATCAAGCTCAAATAAACTTTTTTGGTGAAACTAAAATAGATAAAAGAAATAAAAATATAAAAATATTGGAAATTACTCCAGGATATTTAAATAATTTTTCTTTAAAAAATCTATCTGTTTTTTTAAATAGTGATATTTATATTGTATTTGGAGGAAGTTATATAAAAGGTCCCCTAGTAAATTTTTTAATAAAAAAAAAAACTTTCAATATTCATATGGGTATATCTCCTTATTACAGAGGTACAGATTGTAATTTTTGGGCATTATATGACAATAATCCTCATCTAGTTGGTGCAACTATTCATATGTTAAGTAAAGGTTTAGATAGTGGTCCAATGCTTTATCATGCTCTATCAAAGATAAAAAGTAACCCTTTTGATTATACAATGTCATGCGTGAAGGCGGCTTTTTTATCTTTAAGCGAAAGAATTAAAGATGAAAAAATATTTGAAATTAAACCCAAAATTCAATTAAAAAAAAAACAAATTAGATATTCAAAAAGAGCTGAATTCAATGAAGATATTGTCAAAGAATTCTTTAATAAAAAAATTGACCTTAACAGTAAACCTTTTGATACTTCTTTACTAAAAGAGCCTTATTTTTTAAGAAGAAATTAAGTCATATTTATTTTATTTATTAATAAGGAGTATGTCTTAATTTCCATTTATTATTAATTTTTTTCCATAAATGTGGTGATCTAAATTTATTTACATGTTTTAAAAAATATTTTGGGTCAATATCTAAATAATTCATAACATCATTAAAATATCTTTTTGGGAATTCCCCATCATATTTTTTAATCAATAACTTAGCCTCATCAATGCTTATATGGTCATTCCTTAAATCCTGAGATACATCGTAAGTAGCCCTTCCAATCCCAAACTTAATATAAATTGTATAATAATTTACACATTCTACTTTATCGTCAAGCCCAGCGTATTTTGTGTAAGTTCCATCTGTTCTAAAAGGCCTAGGTTTAAAACCACAATGTTTTACAGCATAATAAAAAGTTTCTTGAGGTATCCATTTCAAATAATAACCAAGGTGTCTTACCTCAATTTTTGATTTATTATACATGTCTAAATTTAAAGGAATAAAATCTGAAAGCAATTCACGATCGATCTTAAATTTTTTAATCAAATCTGAATATTTTATACCCCCAAGATAAACTTCATCAAGATTATTTAATGTATGATATAATTTGTTTCTTAGAGATGTATTGTTTTCAGAAACAGGATTTCCTCTTTCAGCAGTGCTGTCTCCATAGAAAATTAAGGGAATTTCGTGCTGAGCTGCAATTTTAATTGGAAAAAGTTTTTGGCCAAGTATAAAAGTTTGAAAAGGATGTAAAAGATTTAGAGTAGAAGAACGTGTTAAAAATTTTGCAACTTCTTTATCAGCACTTCCAGAAATATTACCAAAATTTCCAGATTTAACCCAATTTTGAAAATTTTTGTAACCATAATCTGTATATAAAATTGGCGACCAAGTAACAGTTAATGGTGACATCCCATATTTATACTTTAAAACATGGGCTGCATATGCGCTGTCCTTACCTCCACTACCAGGTACAATACAATCGTATTTTCCATATTTACCTCTATGTTTATCCAAAAGTTTTAAAAGTTCAGACTCTCTTTTTTTCCAATTAATTCTTTTTTTTATTCTTGAATAAATCCATGCATCAGAAAGACCGTTTTTAGAGATGAACATAGTTTTTTTTTTAGTTTTTGAATTATGTTTATATTCAATTTCAGAATTTGGTCTTTGATTTGATACAAGTGTTTTTTTACAAAAAACTACTTTTTGTGGTAGCCCAAAGAGCGTTTTTTTTCTATTTTTTTTTATCATCTTTTTAATAATCTTTTTAAAAAACTTATTCCATCCTTACCACTTTTTTCAGGATGAAACTGTATCCCAATAACATTTTTATTACGAATTATTGCTGGAAAATTATTTCCATTATGTTCAGCTAAAGCAACAACAAAATTTTTTTTAGTTAAACAGTAATTTGAATGAACAAAATAAAAATATTCTTTTTTATTTTTTATTTTATCTTTTATAACTTTTATTTTACTCCATCCAATATTGGTAGATTTAGACTTAAATTCTTTTACTTGTCCTTCAATTAGAGCTAAACCTTTTGTCTTTTTTATTTCATAACCTAACTCTAAGAGTATTTGCATACCCAAACAAATGCCAATAACCTTTTTTCCTGAATTTGCAAATTTCAATATTTCTTTCTCAAGTTTGTATTTTCTTAAATAATTCATTGCTCCGCTGAATGTACCAACTCCTGGAATTATTAGAATGTCAATATTTTTAAATTTCTTATAATTATCAATTTTTTTTACTTTACCTATTTTTGATAAGACTTCTTTAATACTGAATAAGTTTGCTGTTTTAAATTCAATTAAACCAATTCTATATTCTGACATTTATTTTTTTATTTTTTAAATATTTTTTAAGTTCACTTATAATATTTCTTCTTTTTTTTTTCTTTATGTTCTCAAGATAAGAATAATTTCCAATTTTAGATGAAACAATTTTTTTATGTTTTAAATAATAAACATACTCATAATGAAATAAACTTGCTATTACCACACCACTTACATCTACATTTTTAACTAAATTGTAAATATCCTTAAAACTACCAAATCCTCCATGCGCCAACAACGGGATCTTAATCTTGTTAGAAATTTTCTCAAAAATTTTAGAAGTTGTTCCTTGCATCAACCCCTCATTTTCAACAGAAGTTAATAATATTTCACCACATCCTTCCCCTTCACAAAATTTTGCCCAATCTACAGGATTTATCTCAACAATTTCTCTGCCCGCTAAATAAGAGGTATAAAATTTATTTTGGTATGAAATCGCCTCTATACATACTGTGATATTGGCCGAACCAAAATGATTAGCTATTTTTTTAAGCAAAAATCTATTTCGTAAAATTGCAGAGTTTACATATACTTTATCTGCACCTGAAAAAAAAATTTTTTCAATATCTTTAATACTCTGCAAACCCCCACCAACGCATATTGGAATTGAAATGTTCTTTGCTAGAGATTTAATGATTTTATGTAAAGAATTTATTCCATATAATGATGCAATCGCATCGTTAAATATTAATTCATCTGCACCATCTTTAAAATACGCTTCAGCATAATCATATGGGTTCCCTAACACCCTCAAACCTTCAAGATTAATACCTTTTATTAAATTATTATTTTTGATATCTATTCTTGGAATAATTCTTAAAGGTTTCATAAAATTATAATTTTATAATATTGTTTCCATTTAAGTATTTTAAATTTCTTGTATCAAATAAAAGTTTGATATTCTTTCTTATTTTATCATAGTCTAAATGGTCGTGATCAGTGACAAGAATTCCATAATCGAATGATTTGATCCTATTTTTTGAAAGTTGAATACTTTTATTATTAAAATTTTTTAGTCTTAAATTATTAACCTTCTTAATATAAGGATCATAAAAAGAAACTTTGCATTTAAATTTTTTAGTTAAAATTTCTATAAGTCTGTAAGCTGGACTTTCCCTATCGTCATTTATATTTTTTTTATATGCAACTCCAAGGATAAGTACTTTACAGTCAAAACTTTTCTTTAATTTTTTATTCAACTCAATTTTGATTTGTTTACAAATCCATTCTGGAATTGAATTATTAATTTTTCCTGATAATTCAATAAACTTTGATTTTAAACCATATTTTTTTGCTAACCATATAAAATAAAATGGATCAACTGGAATGCAATGGCCTCCATAACCTGGGCCAGGAAAAAAAGGCATAAACCCGAATGGTTTAGATTTTGCAGCGTTTATAACTTCAGACATGTCTATATTTAATTTTTTTAATATAATTTTAGTTTCATTTGCTAAACTTATGTTTATTGATCTAAATATATTTTCGTACAACTTTGCCATTTCAGCTACTTTTATTGATGAAACTTCAATAGGTTTATCAATTACAGATCCATAAATTTTTTTACCAACTAACAAACATTTATTTGAATATCCTGAGACTAATTTTGGAATTTTTTTATTATTCAATTTTAAACCAGGATCATCTCTCTCTGGTGAATATATTAAATAAAAATTTTTTCCTACATTAAATTTTTTTTTTAAATATGGTAATAATAATTCCTCAGTTGTTCCTGGATATGTTGTTGACTCAAAAGAAATAGCTTGATTTTCACGCAAATGTTTTTTTATTTTATTAAATGACTTTTTAACAATACTTAAATCTGGTGCAAAACTTTTTTTAATTGGAGTGGGTAAACAAATAATTATTACATCTACTTTACTAATTAAATTGTAGTTTTTAGTAACTATAAAATTTTTGGAGAATTTTTTTAAAGTTTTATTTGATAAATTTGAAAGATATGATTTTTTTTTCTTTAATAAAAAGATTTTGTTACTATCATTTTCAAATCCATAAACCTTAAAATTTGATTTTAAAAATTGAATACATCTAGGCAAACCAACATAACCCAACCCAATAACCCCAATAATTGCTTTTTTTTTTGATAAATTTCTTGTTAGACTTTTCATATAAAGCAATATATCTACATCTTTTTATTGTAAAATTAAACACTCAATTTATTTTTATAAAAATTAAGTTTAATAATTAAAATTTAATATGTTTAATTAAAAAAATATTTGAATGATTAAAATTGCTAAATATAATTTAGGAAAAAATTCTAAAACTTTTATTATTGCTGAAATAGGACAATCTCATTTAGGAAGTATAAAAAAAGCTGAAAAAATAATAAAGAAAATATCTAAAACTGGAGTTGAATTTATAAAATTTCAAACACATATTTCAAATGAAGAATCAACATTAGATGAACCCTTTAGAAAAAAAATTTCTAAATACAAAAATAGAATGCATTACTGGAAAAAAATGGAATTTAATTATAATCAATGGAAAAAAATAAAAAGAATATGTGAAAATAATAAACTTGTATTTCTAAGCTCACCTTTTTCTATTGGAGCAGTTGAAATTCTTAAAAGATTAAACATATCAGCCTGGAAAATAGGATCTGGCGAGTTTTTTTCTAAAAGTTTGATTAATAAAATCTCGAATTATAAAAAGCCTATTATCCTAAGTACAGGATTATCTACTATTGATGAAATCACAAAATTGATGAAAAATTTAAAAAATAAAAAAAATTCATTAATTTTAATGCAATGCACCAGTCTTTATCCATCTAGTTTAAAAGATATAGGTATTAATATGCTTGATGTTTATAAAAAAAAGTTCAAATGTTTAGTGGGGCTTTCAGATCATTCAGGATCAATTTATCCTTCTTTGTTAGCTATTTCCAAAGGTGCTTCATTAATTGAAGTGCATGTTGGTGATAAACAAAATAAAAATAATCCAGATAATTCGTCATCCATAAGCTTTTTAGAATTAAAAACGCTAGTTAAAGCTCGAAACGCTTTCCATACTATGATAAAAAATCCTCAATATAAAAAGAAATTAAGTCCAGAATTGAAAAAAATAAAAAAAATTTTTACAAAAAGTTGTGCATTAAAAAAACCAAAAAAAATTGGACAAATTTTAAATAAAGCTGATTTAATTTTTAAAAAACCAGGCACAGGAATTCCTGAACAAAAGGCGCATTTAATAATAGGAAGAAAATTTAAAAAAAATGTATCTGAAAAAAGATTATTAAAAATCAATTATTTTCAATGATTAAAAATAAAAAAATAAAAATAGCAGTCGTAATAAATAACAGGGCAAATTATGCAAGAATTAAATCATTTTTAATAAGTGCAAAAAAAAATAAAAAAATTTCAATCAATCTGATATTAGCTGCTTCCTCTGTTGTAGAAAAATTTGGTGAGTTAGAAAATGTTATCAAGAAAGATGGATTTAAAATTTCAAAAAAACTATATACAATCATAGAAGGTGACAAACCTGTTACAATGGCAAAAACAACGGCTATTGAAATCAGTGAATTATCAAATGTATTTGATAATGATAAACCTGATTTTGTTTTTGCTATAGCTGATAGATTTGAAACTTTATCAGTGGCTGTTGCAGCAAGTTATTTAAATATTCCTTTAATTCATCTTCAGGGTGGAGAAGTTACTGGATCGATTGATGAAAGCGTAAGACATGCAATATCAAAATTTGCAAATATTCACTTTCCAGCGACAAATAAATCAAAAAAAAATTTAATTCAGATGGGTGAAAACCCTAAAACAGTATTTAATGTTGGTTGTCCATCTATAGATTTAGCAAAATCAATACAAAATAAAAAAAAGACTGTGCATCAAATACTCAAAAAATATAAATTTTCAATGCAAGACAAAATTTCCCTGAAGCCTATAAATGATTATATTATTGTAGTCCAACATCCAGTAACTACCGAATACAAGAATACAAGAAATCAGATCAAACAAACTATTAAAGCAATTTCTAATTTAAACATTCATGTTATATGGTTGTGGCCTAATGTTGATTCAGGATCTGATATAATTTCAAAAGAGTTAAGAATAGCAAGAGAAAAAAATTTATTAGATAAAACTATATTTATCAAAAATTTAGGTGCAAATGATTTTTTAACTTTATTAAATAATTCAAAATGTATAGTGGGAAATTCAAGTGTTGGAATTAGAGAAACTGCTTTTTTAGGAGTTCCTAGTATTAATATAGGAAACAGACAAAATGGAAGAGAAAAAGCAAAAAATGTTTTACAATGTAATCATAAGTCCGATCAAATAATAAAATCAATAAGATACCAAATGAAAAAGAAAAAATATAAAAAATCGTACTTATATGGTAATGGATCAAGTGGAAAAAAAATTGTAAATATTATTTTAAAAACAAAAATTAAGAATACACAAAAAAAATTATTTTATGGAAGTTAAAAAGTTACGTGAGCATGTAAAATTTCTTAAAGAAAAAGTTTTTTTTGTTAATACAAAATGGCCACACTTTGAATTATTATTTAAAGACATTGAGGCCCTATCAAAATCCAAAAAATTCAAAAATATTGTATCTTTAGAAAGAGGCTCTTTATATGGGGATATAAGTTTATTTGCTCCTCTCTTTCATAGAAAAAATTTTAAATCTATTGACTGTAGTACGAAAAAAATCCGATCCAGAGGATCATATAACAAGAAGTTTGTAAAGAATAATAAAATAATAAAGATCCCAGTTTCAAAACATTGTGATTATCGAAAAATTAAATTGAATAAAAATTCGGCTGATTTAATTATTATTCCTAATTTAATGCATCATATATTTGATCACGAACTCTTATTAAAACAATGTAAAAAAATTTTAAAAAAAAACGGACAATTATATATATTTGAACCAACTATTAGGGAAATTCATCAAGCTCCTGATGATTATTTTAGATTTACTCCTTATAGTCTTAAAAAAATACTTAAAAAAATTGGTTTTAAAAATTCTAAACATAAACTATGTGGAGGACCTTTTACAGCAGCGGCTTACTGCCTAGATCAAGCAGCACAGTATATTCCAAAAAATAAAGGTAAAGAATTTAAAAAGATATTTTTAAAAAAAAAAATAAATTATTTTTTAAGCTACGAAAAAAACTTTAATAAAAACTTAATAAGAAAAAATACAATTTTTCCAGTAAGTTTTTCAATATTAACTACGGTATAAATTGTATAAAAATAAAAAAATTTTAGCCATAGTTTTAGCACGAGCAGGAAGTAAAGGAATAAAAAATAAAAATTTAAAAAAAATTAATGGAGTAACATTAGTTGGTAGAGTTGGTTTATTTTTAAAAAAGATTAAATATGTTGATTATTCTGTTGTTTCAACAAATTCAAATAAAATTGGAAAACAAGCGTCTAAACATGGTCTAAAATTTATTTTCAAAAGACCACATTACATATCAGGACCAAAGACAAGTGATGAGGAAGTTTTAAGACACGCATTACTTGAAACAGAAAAAAAAACTGAAGAAAAATTTGATATAATTGTTTCTCTAGCTCCTACATCACCTCTAAGAAAAGTTAATGATGTAGTGGCGTCAATCAAGAAACTTATAGAAAAAAAATTTGATGCTGTTTGGACTATTTCAAAAACAGACAAAAAATACCATCCCTATAAAGCTTTAATCATAAAAAAAAATAATTTAAAATTTTTTTCAATACATGGAAATAAGATAAAATATAGACAACAACTGAAAGATACTTATTTCAGAAATGGAGCTTCTTACGTTTTAACTCGAAAAACAATAATTAAGAGAAAAATCATAACTAATAATTCAAGTTATATTTTATGTAAAGCTAAACAAGTTTCTATTGATAATTTAGAAGATCTTAGAAAAGCGAGAAAACTATTAGCAAGATAAATTTAATCTATATCCTTTTTTTTTGTAAGATATAGATCAAACTTGTTGAAATCATATTATGTTCAATATTATTTGAGATATCATTTGAAACTTTTTTATCAATTATTTCTGGATATTTTTTAACTCTTTTACCTTTTTTTAAAAATTCAATTAAATGATTAATTGAATATTCTTGTAAACCATTTTTATAAATAGTATTTAATCCCATCTTTTGAAACAGAAAGTCACAACTTTTTTCTGAGAAATAATAGTTGTGGGAAGTCCTAAAATCATACTTTAAAAATTTATTTCCCAATAAATTTAGATATACGTTGTTATAATTTGGAATTCTAAATACCAAATATCCCTTTTTTTTCAAAATTTCTTTTAAGTCTCTGATAAATTTTAAAACATCTGTTTGATGTTCAATTTCTGCAAGTGACAATATAATATCAAATTTTAACTTTTCTTTTCTAATTTTTTTTATTGAATTAAAAAAAGAATGTTTTTTTAGAACATAATCTTTATATATATCGCTATCAAGTCCGACCGTTAATTTGGCTTCTCTTTTAAGGAAATCAAGATTAGTTGCAGCGCCACAGTTACTCTCCAAAATAATTTTATTTTTAAAGTTTAAAATTTTTTTTATTTTATCTAATTTAAATTTTTCTCTTTTTTTATTAAATGATTTATATTTTTTAACAGTGTTAGATCCATCGTATAATTTTCTAAATAATTTGTTGTCTTGTAAATTATAATTAAAATTTTGAGCAAAACGTAAGTCACATTTAGTACACCAAAAAATTTTATGTAATTTTTTTGTCCAAATATTTTTTCCTGACCTTATTGGTTTATTCCAAATCAAAATTTTTTTCTCTCTATTTTTACAGATTGGACAGGATATAAGCATATTTTTTTTAAATAATACTTTATCAATAAATTTAAATTTTAAAATGTATTTATATAATAAATGATAAGTGAGATCAGATTATTCAAATTTTTTAAAAAAATTGCTTATAACAAATAATACCTTTTTAAAAATCAAGATATTTTCTGTTTTTTTTATAATATGAAAGTGCAACACTTGTCTTAACTTTTGTAATTTTTTTTGAAGATAATTTTTTAAAATTATAATTCAAATCTATAATTTGTTTCCAAAAATTTTTTTGATCAATACTTTTTATTTTTGAATTCTTTAATTTTTTTAACATGTCAATACCTGCATATTTAATCTCGTTTTTGGTATTGCCTTTCATAATTAAATTATATTTTTTTAATATTTTAGGACTCATTAAATCAGATTCTTTTTTCAATTTTTCTGATTGAATAATTTGAGATAATTCAGATGACTTTAAAAACAAAGATTTGGATTTGGAAAAAAATTTAGGTAATGTAATCAAGGTACAATGATTTAATATATTCACTGCTTGCAAAGGAAATTGAATTCCTAATATTGGTCTTTTAAATATATATGAAATAGAATCTAATCCTGTTAAAGATGAAATGGTAAAATAACTATTTGCACAAATAAAAATATCCAAAAAATCAGATTTAAATTTTGAGTATGGGTAATCAATAAATTTTTTATGTTTAAATGGAAAAGGCCGAGATACAATTTTACCCATTCTTATAACAAAATAATTTTTTTTAACCAAAAACTTCACTAGATCAACAAATTTTTCAAGCTCTATATCTCTATAATTATGATACTTCCAATCTTTATCTGGCTGAGTTTTATTTAAATATGCACTATCTCTAAGTGTCAAAATTATCATTTTCCTCATATCTGTAATCCCCATTTTTGAAAGAATTTCCTTCCCCTTGGAAAATTCTTCTTTTGAAAATTTTAAAATTTTCTTTGAATTCCAAATTAAATTATCTTTATCAAAAGATGTTAAAGGAATTATGTGAATATTTTCAACTGAAAAAAATTTAAAAAAAAAATTTGTCAATCTAATTAAGGGAGCTACTATAAATCTAGGTTTTATTATGAGTTTTTCTTTCCATTTTTTTTTTAAAAAACCATTTGCTAAGTGGTGTTTGTGCGTAAAACAAAAAATGTCTAAAATTAACTTTTTGTTTTTCATTTTTTCTTTTTTTTTGCAATAAATTGCTAAATCTAAAGCAAAATGTCCAATTCTCATATCTGGTAATAAAGAAAATCTGATTAATAAAATTGGTCTTAATAAAATTACTAAAAAAAAAATAACTAATGTAAGTGGAAAAAAAATTATTACAAAAATTTTATATATTAATCTTGTAATAAAAATATCCTTACTCCACCAAATTAAAAAATGGTTTAATATTGAGAACATTTTAAGTTTTCCTTTAGTTTTGGTATTATTTTAGTAAGTATTCAATTGTTTTTAAAAATTCAAGTTTGGTAATCTGTCTTTTATTTCCAATAATTTGCACTGACAAACTTCCAATAATAATTCCAAAAAATAATGCAAGATCGTATGGAATTTTGTTCTTTAAACATAGTGAAATTATTGAAAGCATTGCGTCCCCAGAACCTACTTTATCAATCACATTAGACGTTAGCGCAGGAGCATTAATAATTTTTCCATATTTTAAGTTGATTAAAATTGCACCACTAGATCCTTTTGTGATAATTAGATTTTCTATCTTTAAATATTTCATTAATTTTTTTGCAATTAAATTTATATTTGTATTATCGTCTCTCATTTCATACCTTAGTTCCCTTTCATTCAATAATAAGGTATTTATATTTTTATATTTCAGCAGAGAATGTCTTCCCCAATTTCCAGCATTTAATTGTGTATTTAAATAAACTTTTTTTCCAAGTTTTGAAAAGTATTTTGCTATATTCTTAGTTATTAATCCATGTCCATAATCTGAAATTACAATCATACTATCTTTTCTTTTTGATTTTTGAATTAAATTAATTAATTCATTTTCTTGAAATCTGGATATTTCCTCATCATTTATAATATATGTGCCAAAAACTTTACTTTTACTAATTGTTTCCAGGTATCTTTCTTTCACTATTGTTGGGCTGTTTTTTTTTTTAATAAAACTAAAATTTATCTTGTTATTAAGTTTTTTTTTTATAAAAGATAGATGATCTTTTCTATCTCCTATCATTGAAATTAGTGAAACTTTTTTTGTAAACTCAGAAATTTGATTTGCAATAGCAGCTGATCCACCAGAATAAGATTCCTCGTTTTTGACTCTATGTACTAAATAAGGTTCTTTTCCTGACTTACCTATTGTCTCAGTAAACATGTACTTATCAATGATTATTTCTCCAACACATGTTACATTTAAATCTTCTAATGAATTTATATAGTTTACAACTTTTTTAAAATCATATTTCTTTTTAATATTATTAATAAAAAGCTGCTGTTTTTTTGTAAAGAAACTTAAAAAGTTTGAAATTAAATTGGTAGAACTAAATGTTTCTTCATTGGCAAATTCAGTTTTACCTCCGAATTTTTTAACTAAGTTTATTTCTTTAAGAATATTTTTACTCAAATCATTCTTGGTATCTTTGTAATCTGGACCTTTAAAGTAAATATTAGGTTTTACAGATTTTATTATCTTTAAACAATTAAAGTTTTTTGAAAATACAACAAAATCTATATTTTTAATTGAAGATAAAACCTCAGCTCTTTGATATTGATTAAATACTGGTCTATTAAATCCTTTTCTAACGTACTCATCTGTTGTCAATGAAACAATCAGGATATCGCCCAACTTCTTTGCCGCTGAAAAATATTTAATATGACCAAGATGTAGTAAATCAAATACACCGCTTACTAAAATTATTTTTTTTTTCCTTTTTTTGATATCTTTAACTTTATTCTCTAACTCATTAAAAGATAATAATTTTTTTTCCATTTATTTTTGCTGATAATTTAAGTACTTAAACCATTCTTGCTCAGCTTTAAATGTTTATTTTATAAATTTAAAGTTTTTCAAAAAATCTAAGAGATTTGCCATTTTTAACTACTTTCATGAATTTCATAACTTTAAGTTTTTACTTTAATCTTTAAATTATCATAATTTTATGTTTAATAAATAAAAAAACTCATGAATAAGTATCCACTTTTAAAAATCAAAATAAATAAAAGAAGGTATATTCAAGACATAAGTGACTCCATAAAAAAAAATAAAATGACCATGGGACCAAAGTGTTTTGATCTTGAAAAAAAAATTGCAAATTTTCTTAAAGTAAAAAATGTTATTTTAACTACAAGTGGAACAAATGCATTAATGATGGCAACAATACTTTCAAATCTAAAACCTTTTGATAAAGTCATAATTTCAAATTTAGCATGGGTTGCAGCTACAAACCCAGTCCTTATAATGGGTGGTAATATTAATGTTGTGGATACTATGCCTGGTTCTGAAATTATTGATTATAATAAACTTAATGAGGCGATAATTAAAATTAGACCAAAACTAGTAATTTTAGTCCATTTAAATGGGCAAGCAAAATATAACAAAAAATTTGATCAACTTAAAAAAAAATATAAATTTTTTGTTATTGAGGATGCTGCACAAGCATTATTAACAAAATCTGATTTTAAAAAAAAATCCTGTGGAACTTTTTATGATGTTGGTTGCTATTCATTAAGCATTACCAAACCAATTCATATGGTTTATGGAGGTTTTTGTGCTACAAATAATGATAAATATGCAAAATATTTAAAAGCAGTTAGGTCTAATGGCGTTCCTAACAATAAGAAATTAAAAAAAAAACTTTCAACATCAAAAGGATTAAATTTAAAGCCAAGTGATATTCACGCAGCGATAGGCTTATTTAGTCTAAGAAACGCACAAAATTTCTCAAAAACTTTATCAGAGAATTATAAGGAATATGAAAAATCAATCACAAACAAAAAAATAAAGATGATAAAACTCCAAGGAAGAATGCCTATTCCAAACTATGCTACTGCTATTGTTCAAGACATAAAAAGATTTTTCTTATTTTGTCAGAGAAATCTTATAGAAGTGTCTCATGGAGTCACGACTATTACTGAAACAAAGACAATAAGAAATCCAAAAAATAATTTAAACAACTCAATTTTTATATCTAATAATCTTGTGAGACTTCCTTTTGGAACGGGCTATAAAAAATCTGAGATTAGAAAAATTTGTAAAATCTTAAATAAATTTTAATGAAAAATATTAGAAAAAAAATTTTAGTATTCTGTGATTTTGGTGATATTTATGCTTTAAAAGGATTAAACATACTTTTAAAATCAAAGTATTTCAGAGTTAAATGTTTAATAGTTACTAAAAAAAATAGAAATATTAAAAAAACTATAAATAAAAAAATCAAAATATTTTATGATGGATTTCCTCATAAAAATAAAAAAATAATTAGTTACATTAAATCTGAAAAAATTGAATTAGCTTTTTGTACAGGCTTTCCCAATAGAGTGAGAAAAAATTTTATAAATTTATTTGAGGAAGGAATAATAAACTCTCATCCATCTGTGCTTCCTTATAATAAAGGTAGTCATTCTTCTTTTTATACAATAATTAATAATACACCAGTAGGTGCATCTTTACATTATATGAATGAGAGTTTTGATTCAGGAGCTATAATTGATGTTATAAAAATCAAATCAAAACCTGACTATAAAGCTTATCAAATATTCGAAATATCAAGAAATCTTTGTAATTTTTTACTTAATAAGAATTTAAAAAAAATTTATGAAAATAAAATTAATTTTAAAAATAATATTAAAAATAAAATAAACTTTAAAAAAGACATAGATTCTCAAACACTAATAAAAAAAAATAAAAATTATTCGGGAGAGTATATTTGGAGACTTTTGAGAGCAGTAAATTATAAAGATAATGGTATTTATTATAAAATCAATAAGGCTATTTTTAAGATAACTTCAAAAATTAAAAAAATTAACTAATTAAAACTTGATTATTATGATACGTTTAACTTAATCATTTTCTTTACATTAAAATAGTTATCATCATCAAAACTATTAGGTAATTTATTATTTTTAAAAGCTTCACATAATTCTACAACCGCTTCTTCTATAGTATGTTTAGGTTCAAAATTTAATTTTTGTTTAATCTTATCAGAATTAATATGATATGATCTTTTATCATCACTATCTTGTTTTTCGATTTTAATTTTTTTACCATCGAACTCTTTTTCAACGACTTTTTTTACAATTTGTGCAATTTCATTTATACTTAAATTTTGATACCCAACATTAAAAATCTCATTTTTAATAAGTTCTTTTTTAACATTTATTAATAAATCTACAGCTCTTACATAATCTATAATATGTAAATTTGGTCTTAATTGATCACCTCCAAATATCACTATTTTATCTTTATTAACTGCAAAATTTGTTAAAATATTTACACTTACGTCTAACCTTTGTCTTTTAGAATACCCACAAACAGTTGCAGGTCTAAATACTACGCCTGTAAAATTTTCATCAGTATGTTTAAATAACAAAGGTTCACACATTCCTTTAAATTTATTATATAAGGTTAAGGGAACTAAAGGATGGTCTTCTCGAATATTTTTTGCATCACTTATTCCATAAACTGAACTAGTAGATGCATATATAAATCTTTTAATACCACAAGACTTAGCAGCTACAACCATTGGCTCGAAAGCATCCAAATTTACAGACTTCGAAAGTTTTTCATTTAACATAAAGCTTGAATCATTAGAAATACAAGCTAGGTGAATAAAAATTTCGTGACCCTCACAGCTTGAAGTTAAAAATTGAGTATCTCTTATATCTCCTTGAATTAATTTAACTTTATTTCCTAGATGTTCTAAATGATCTTTTCCAAAATAAAAGGTATCATAGACTGTCACATTATTGGTCTGAGTTAAGTGTTCAACCAATCTACTACCTGCATATCCAGCTCCACCTGTAATAAAAATATTTTTCATCTATTACTTAAATATTTAAACCATAAACTAGTTGCTTTATTGATAGTTTTTGGAGTCCATACTGGTGCTTTTTTCCAGTAATCAATACTTTTGACAAGCTTTTTTACACCTTTTTCTATTTTAATTTTTGGTGACCAATTTAATTTTTTTTTAATCTTAGTTATATCTGCAAAAGTACAATCTGGTTCACCTGGTCTTTTTTTAATATAAACTTTTTCACCACCTAAAATTTTGATGATTTTGTTAACACTAATTGTTTGACCACTGCCAACATTAAAAATTTCATTTTTTAAATTAGACTTACTAGCTTTTATAAAAGCTCTGACAATATCTGTTACATATGTAAAATCCCTTGTCTGATTACCAGAACCTACAACTGTAAATGGCTTCATTGATAATTTTTGAGCAAGAAATACACCGAACATAGCGCCGTATGTACCAGATGTTCTTGATCTAGTTCCATAAACATTAAATAATCTTAGTGATATAAAAGGAATTTTATAAACTTTTGACCAGTGAACTATTAAGTCTTCACCAAGTTTTTTAGTTAAAGCATATGGATACATGGGATCTAAATTTTCTTTTTCTTTTGTTGGATATTTTTTTGGAATACCATAACATGAAGAAGATGCTGAATATAAAAATTTAATTACTTTTGTTTTTCTACTTGCTTCAAGAAGATTTAATGTACCTTTAACATTGGAGTTGAAATATTTTTCTGGGTTTTGCATACTTGGCACAATATCTGCTAAAGCTGCAAGATGAAAAATATAGCATTTTTCATTAAATTCTTTCATCCATTTACCTTTTTTTGAAATATCACATTTAATGAATTTAATTTTTTTTAAAAAAGGTTTTATATTATCCAATCTACCTGTGGATAGATTATCTAAAACTAATATTTTTTTTTTTTGTTTAACTAAATTTTCAACAAGGTGACTTCCAATAAATCCTGCACCTCCTGTAATAATGTATTTCATATTTTTTCTATTTAAAATAAATAAATTCGTAATCTCCTGAATAACCTGATTGTTCAAAAAGCCAAAGCCAAGATTCTTTATGCATAAGAGTTTCTGCTGTTAAAGCCCATGATTGTACATTAAATTGTTCTTTCTCGTTAGTAAAAGATTCCACACACACATATTTATCCACTCCAATCCTTTCAATTTCTTTTAGGGCATTTTGGCATTCTTTTAATCTAAAGTTATGGAGCGTAGTGTTTGAAAAAACAAAATCAAAATGGTTTTCTTTAAATTTGAAATTCTTTCTGGCATCGTGATAGAAAATATTTTTTTTAATCTCCTTCTTTGAATTTTTAATTGCATATCTAGAAATATCACAACCAAAAATATTTTTATTTTTCAAAATTTTTGACATTTCATAAACTAAGTATCCCTTACCACACCCCACATCTAAAATTTTAGAATTTGAGTTCAAGTTATAATCTTTTATAAGTTTTTTGGCTAAAAAAGAGTGGTAATTTTTAATATATTTGTAACCTCCATATCCAAATTTTTTAGGTCCATCCCAATATTCTTTAGAATATTTTTTTGCTATTTTCATACAGTGGATTTTTTCTTTATTAACTCTTCCGAGGTAATCTCTTTTAGATTTCAAGTGTCTGAAACTTACATAATTTTTTTCTTTTCCTAAAAAAAATCTTTTATTGTTTTTTTCAAAAATTTTTTTACTTAATAAAAATAATTTCTCAATTCTTAAAATATCTTTTTTGCTTTTTAAAGATAAATCCTCTACAGCAAAATGAAGCTCTTTTTTATTATCAATTATTCTTTTATATAAAAATTTTCTTTTTTTTAGTTCAACTGGCAACATTAAAAGACTGTAAAAGAGTAACCCATCATACTTTTTAATTTTTTTGATCTCTTCAAAAAGCATTTGGGTGCTTTTTTCTCCCTTAAACTCTGTGGCATGTAAAATATAACGGAAATTATTTCTTACACAGTATTGATTGTTTACAATTGTTTGAACATTTTCAGGTGCTCTTTCACCTAAAAAAGTTCTGCTAAAATTGTACCCTTTGAGTGATTTCATGATTAATTAAAAGGGTGACACAAAATTGTTTCCAATATCTGTCATAGGTCTTTCAGTTAT
Source organism: uncultured Pelagibacteraceae bacterium (assembly GCA_902627735.1). Classification (GTDB taxonomy): domain Bacteria; phylum Pseudomonadota; class Alphaproteobacteria; order Pelagibacterales; family Pelagibacteraceae; genus Pelagibacter. The sequence continues at coordinate 3,726 of CACOKI010000012.1, read as the reverse complement.
TGGTGAAAAATACTCTGCAATTTTTTTATTACCATAAGGTGAAAATATAGATTTAAACCTACAATTAAATGTAATTCTTGTTTGTTTTTCTTTATTTACAATATTTCCGTGTGGTAAAGATTGATCAAATAATAAATATTGACCTTTTTTAACATGCATCCATTCTAATTTATTTTTTAAAGTTTTGTATATTTTGCCACTATCACTTGAAAATTTCTTTTTGTTATTGAAATAAGTATATCTATGTTTTGCTTTTAAAATAAACATTGATTTTGATCTGAAACAATTTACTAAAGGAATCCACAAATTAACTTCATAAGGAGAATTTCCTTGCCAAGCATCTGAATGAATTGGTAGTAAAGAGGAGGAATCATCTGGAAATTGAATACTAAGATTTAATTTATTCTGCATCATTAGTTCATTTCCAACAATATTGTAAAGAGAATTTTGTCCAATCCTGAAATAGTGAAATCTAATGTCTTTATCCTTGTTAACATTGTGATGAAGCTCCATTCTAAATTCATTTAAATTATTTATTGATATATAATTATGGATATAGTTTAGATCTATAATTTTCTTTTTTAAAATTTTACTAATTTCTTTTGAGAAAGTTGAAAATAAGTAATTTAAAGATTTTTTATTGTCAGCTGCATTAATTAAGTATCCTTTCTTAAGAAAATTATCTGAAATTTTTTTTTCTTTTTTGGATAGAAAGTTCATTTTTTACTTTTTTTAATAATTGTTTTAAAGATTATATTTGCACTTATACCATGTGATTTAAGTAAGTCACCCTGAGATCCATAGTTTTTTATATATTGATCTTTTAAAGAAAATCCATGCAAGATACCTCTATATTTTGTTTCAAAAGCTGCATTTTTTAATATTGAAGATAAACCATTTATTTCAGATATATCTTCAAGACTAAATATATATTCATATTTATTAAAAATTTTTTTTATATCAATAGAATTTATAGGTTTTAAAGTATGAAAACTATATATACTTGGAAAAATATTTTTTTCTTTTAATTTCTCAAGGATCTCAAAGTATAATTTGATGATTGGTCCAGTAGCAATTAAACAAATTTTTTTTCCATTAATTATTTTTCTTGGTTTGTTAAAATGCCATTTGGAAACAGCGTTTTTTGTAAAGTTTTTTTCTCCTGACTTACCTATTCTTAAATAAGTTGGAGAATTATTTTTTTTACATAAATATTTTAAACATTCCTCTAATTCTAACGGATCACATGGATTCATAATTTGAAAATTAGGTAAGCATCTTATTATTGAAATATCTTCAATTGTAACATGTGTACTGCCTAAAGTTGAATAGACTGTTCCAGCACCCATGCCAATAATTACAACTGGTAAGTTTTGATAGGCTACATCTATTCTTACCATTTCAAAAGGTCTAAAAATTGAAAATGATGCAATTGTATATGCGAAAGGTTTATAACCTTGCATAGCTAATCCAGCACACATACTTATCATGCTTGATTCTGCTACTCCAACATTTATGAATCTTTTAGGATATTTTTTGCTTAGCTCTGCCATTTTTCCGGCAGGTGAAATATCAGCTGATATTACAGCAATTTTTTTATCTTTTTTACTAATATTATATAGAATTTCAGCTAATTTATTTCTCATTTTTTTTATTATAAAATTTAGTTAAGTAATTAATAGCTTCTTTATGTTCTGATTTATTAGGGGATCGGTAATGCCATAAAGGCACATTCATCATATATGGGATCGGAAATCCTTTAGTGGTGTTACAAATTAGTGCAAATGGTTTATTTACCTCTTTTTTGTTATAATTTTTTAAAATGTCACTAACATCATGACCATTGCATGATCTTACTGACCAACCAAAAGCTTTCAATTTTTTATTTATTGGAGTTAATGTGGGGTGAGTGTTTTTTGAAAAAGTTGAACTTTGAAGCCCATTGTAATCAATAAATAGATTAATATTAAAAATATTCAAAGAAGAAATTGTCAATATATATTCCCACGTAGTTCCCTCCATTAACTCTCCATCACTAATAACTACAAATATATTTTTTTTCTTTTCTCTTATTGCTAATCCAGATGCTATTCCCAAACCATGCCCAAGAGCTCCAGTTGACGCTTCAATTCCTGGAGTTCCATAATCTGGATGAACACCAAGTTTACTATTTTTTTGACAGTAACTATTTAAAAATTTTTCACTCATTATTTTTTTGGAGACCAAAATTACATATTGAAGCACTGCAGTGTGACCTTTTGATAATATGAACTTATCATTCTTTTTCATTAATAAATGATAGATAGTATCTACAATTTCTACTGAGGAAAAAGAGCCTCCAATATGGAGTGCACCAACTTTTTGTGATAAATCTAAAATTCTCTTTCTATGACTATGACATCTTAAATCAGATTTTTTAATAATTGATCTTGTAATTTTTGTCATAGTTTTAATATTGTAAAATAAGGCCATACTTGCACAACTGCCTCTGCTTTTTTTAAAAGAGATCTATGTTTTTTAATAATATTCTTTTGAAATCTCCAAGGCAAAATCAGAACTGTATCTTCGCTTGTAATAGTTTTTTTTTTTGGATTTAAAACTTTTATTTGACTTCCTGGGGAAAACTTATTCTGCTTGATTTTATTATCATCAAGAAGAAAAGAGATTTTATTTTCTAAATTAAATTCATAAATTAGAGTTATACAACTTATTGAAGCCCCAAAACCTAACAAGTTTTTTTTATCTTTTAAAAAATCGTAAAGATTCTTCTTCGATTTATTAATTTCTAATTTTAATTTATTGTAGGTTGATTTGTTAAATAATTTAAATTTTTTTTCATTGCTAATTAATTTTTTCACTTTATTACTTATCTTTTTATTTTTAGCAATGTAGTACCTTATTGAACCTCCTTTGGTTGAAATATGATCACAACTGAAGAGTGACAGTCCATGCCTGATGCACAAATTATTAACAGACGTAATGCTAAAATAGGACAAATGTTCATGATATATAAAATCAAATACTTTATTCTTAACTAAATCAAGTAAATAAGAACTTTCAAAGACAAAACATCCCTTTTCACTTAATAACTCTTTTATATTTAACATCCATTGATTTATGTCGTCAATATTCGCAAAAACGTTGTTTGCAATTATCAAATCAAAACTACCATGATTAACTTTAATTTTTTTAACTAGGTTTTTATTAAAAAAAGAAACTATCGTATTTATACCTTTCGATTTTGATATTTTTGATGCAGGTTTTGCAGGTTCAACACCCAAAACTCTAAAACCCTTTTCTTTAAAAAATTTTAGTAATGAACCATCATTACTACCTATGTCTAATATTTTTGAATTTTTTTTTAATTTTAAATTCAAAATTAATGTATTGGTAGCTTTTTTAAAATGATTTATTAGTCCAGGGCTTGAGGCTGTAGTGTAAAGATAATCTTTATAAACAACATTTGAGTCAACTATATTATCTAATTGAGCAAATTTACACTTATTGCATATCATTAAATTTAGTGGATACTTTTTATTAGTTAACAAATTTTTTTTTTTTTTGGATAAAAATGACTCACCTATAGGAGAAGGATTGTTAGAATAAACATTTGATAAATCTGAACTTTTACAAGATCTGCAATTTTTAATTTTTTTTAGAATTTTTTTCATTTTATAATTTCTTTTATTTTGGAAAAAATCGCATCTTTTTTTGAATCAAATGGAC
>CACOKI010000011.1 GCA_902627735.1 uncultured Pelagibacteraceae bacterium | reverse complement strand
TAACCAAACCTAATAAAAGACAATTAGATAATTTTGAGTATTCTGTTGGATGGTATGGTTCAGCACCGATTGGCAATCAAGATATTTCAAATAAAAAACATGTCAAAATTTTAATATTTGATATTATTTCAAATAAAAATTATGAGTAAAAATCAAATTACTTTAATGTGGCCGACCTATATTGGAGAATTTTTTAATCCTAATCATCAACTAATTAAAAATGTCTTCCTCTAAATTTATTCAAGTAAGTATAAATTATGGTGGTCATGACACTTCAGCAGCGTTAGCAATTGGAAATAAAATTGTAGCAGCAACAGAACAAGAAAGATATGATTTATGTAAACACTCAAGAAATTTACCAATTGATGCTATTAAAAGTTGTCTAAAAAAATTTGAATTAAAAATTTCGGATATAGATAATTTAATTCTTACAACAGATTTTAAAATTGCTGTTAATGAATTATATTTGAAACCAGCGCTAAAAAATAAAGATGATTTAACTAGACTTATTAAAGAAATCGATAGAGTAAAAAAATATTTAGAAATAGAGGATGAGGTAAAAAAAAAACTTAAATATAAAGGCCAACTTACAACTCATGATCATCACTTATGTCATTTAGCCAGTGCATATTTTCCATCAGGTTTTAAAAAATCAATTATATTAAGTTTAGATGGAATAGGACAATTTGAAACTGGAAAATTGGCAATTGGAAATAATGGAAAAATTAAATTATGTAAATTTGAAGCTAATTATCCAGATTCACTTGGTTTGATATATTCAGCTGTGACTTATTTTTTAGGTTGGAAACATCATTGTGATGAAGGAATAGTAATGGGATTGGCTCCATATGGAAACCAGTATAAAAAAATTCCAGGTAAAAAATTTACTTATATTGATATATTTAGAAAAATTATAAAAAAAACTAAATATTTAGGATTAAAAATTGATAAAGAATGGATAGCATATCATTTAAAAAGAGATGTTTGGGTAAGTAAAAAATTCAAATCTTTTTTTGGAAATAAAAGAAAGCCAAATGGAAAAATTACTCAACATCATAAAAATATTGCAGCGGCTTTACAGTTTAGATTGGAAGAAATAGTATTAGATAATTTAAGAAAAATAAAAAAGAAATATCAAATAGATAATTTATGTATTGCAGGTGGAGTAGGACTAAATTGTTCTTTAAATGGTAAAATTCATGATCTTAAATTATTTAAAAAGATTTTTGTTCAACCTGCTTCGGGTGATTCAGGTCTTGCACTAGGTGGTCTTTATTTAAGTATTAAAAATAAAATTTCTTCAAATAAAGATTTATCAAAAGAGTTTAACAATTATTTAGGTTCGGAATTTAGTGATTCAGAAATTAGGAGAGAGATAAAATCTAAAAGATTAAAGTATAAAAAACCATCAAATATTTTTAAATATGTAGCAAAATTAATTAAAGAGGGAAAAATAGTAGCATGGTTTCAAGGAAGCTCAGAATTTGGACCAAGAGCTCTAGGAAATAGATCAATTTTATGTAAACCTTATCCAGCCAATATGAAAGATTATTTGAATAATAGAGTTAAATTTAGAGAATATTTTAGACCATTTGCTCCAGCTGTTTTAGAGGAAAAATATAAAGAATACTTTAATTTAAACCAAATATCTCCTCATATGCTTATAGCTTGCAAGGTAAAAAAAAATAAATCAAACCAAATTCCTGCAGTTGTTCATGTTGATAATTCTTGCAGAGTTCAGACTGTTTCGAAAAATACAAATTTAAAGTTTTACAATTTAATTAAAGAATTTTATAATTTAACATCTATTCCTGTTTTACTTAATACAAGTTTTAATATTAAGGGTCAGCCGATGGTAAATACGCCTGAACAAGCGATAAACACCTTCAAAAACACGAATATAGATATTCTTGTAATTGGAAATTATATAATTACCAAATGAGTAAAAATATTATAAAAAAAACTAGAAAAATATATTTTGACCAACATAAAACTTTCTTTAAACATAATGAACTTTTTAATAGATTTTATAAGTATGCTGTAAATCCAGATAATTATTGTTTAAAAAAAAGTTTTTTTAAAAATGCAAAAGTGTTGGATGCAGGCTGTGGAAATACAGGTTATTTTGCTAAGGCAATGATCGATCTTGGTGCAAAACATGTTTATTGTTTAGATCTTGGAAATAAATGGAAATCTGAACTAAGAAAAGGGCTTAAAAAAAAAAGAGTGCCAATTTCAAAAATATCTTTTATTTCAGGATCAATAACGAAAATACCCTTTAAATCTGAGATGATGGATTTTACTGCATGTAATGGTGTTTTGTATCATTTGCCAAATAAAAGAGCATCTTCAAAAGCCTTAAAAGAATTATTTAGAGTAACAAAGTATGGTGGTAGTACTTTTGTCTATTTAGGATTCGAAAAACCTGGATTAATAGAAAAGTATATTTTACCTGCTTTACGAAAGGCTTATCGCGAGGAAAAAAATTTTAAAGATTTAATAGATAGTGGAAATATAAACTTATGGCAGAAAAATTTAAAAAGTTTAGCACAAATATTTTCTAAAGAAGATAATTTTTATCCTATAAATTCAATTAAAAAATTTTTCAATTTGATTAATTTAGAAACTCTTATGTTTTTTCAAGATGCTTTACAAGTTCCCATGCAGCAAGCAGAAAAACTTGATAAGAAATATTCTATAAGCATTTTAAAAAAAATAGGTGCTAAAAATATTCGAACTCCAAAAGATCATTACTTTGAAAGAACAGATATTAGAAGATTTTTAACACCACTACATGTTACAAAAAAAAAAAATTTAATATCTAAAATATTATACGGAGAACATTTAAAATTTACTTTTGATAAAAGAAAATAATTCTATGAATTTAAAAGAAAATGACAAAATTGGTAAATATTATGATATTGCTAAAAATGATCTTTTTTCAATATGTAGAAGTATAACCGGTGAGGGAGTGAGAAAAACACTTAAAATTATTAAGAAAGAATTTCCTAATTTAAAAATAAAAAAAGTAAAGTCGGGTATTAGAGTTTTTGATTGGAAGATACCATCGGAATGGAATATTCAAAATGCATATATAATTGATAAGAATAATAAAAAGATAATTGATTTTAGAAATAATAATTTACATTTAGTTGGTTACTCAATACCAATTAATAAAATATTGTATAAAAATGAATTATTTAAAAGATTACATTCATTACCCAAGCAACCAAATGCAATTCCATATATAACTTCTTATTATAATAAATATTGGGGTTTTTGTATTTCTCATAAAAAAAAAATTGAGTTTTTAAAGAGATATAACAAAAAAGACAAATTTAAAGTTGTAATAGACTCTAAATTTAACCCAAAAGGAAATCTTAATTATGGTGAATTGACCCTTAAAGGAGCATCTGATCAAACAATTTTGATTTCAACTTATATATGTCATCCTTCAATGGCAAATAATGAACTATCCGGACCAATTGTGTCTATGGCTCTTATAAAATACTTTAGTAAAAAAAAATTAAATAAAACACTTAAATTTATATTTATTCCTGAAACGATAGGTTCCATAACATATCTTTCTAAAAATTTAAAAAAATTAAAATCAAGTGTTATTGGAGGATATAATTTAAGTTGTATAGGAGATGATAGGAGACACTCATGTATGTTTTCAAAATATGGTAATGAATTATGTGATTCTTCTTTAATCTCTGCTTATAAAAAATTGAAAATAAAGTTCAGAGCATTTTCATTTTTAGAGAGAGGTTCAGATGAAAGACAGTATAACTCTCCAGGGATTGATTTACCTGTGGCATCAATTTTTAGGTCAAAGTACGGGACTTACCCAGAATATCATACATCTTTAGACAATTTTGATTTGGTAACAAAAAAAGGTTTAAATGGTGGCTTTAAAGTTGCTAAAGAGGCAATTAAAATTTTAGACAAAAAAATAATACCATTAAATAAAATACTTTGTGAACCACAAATGGGCAAAAGAGGCATGTATCCAAAACTATCTACAAAGAAAAATGATATTAACTCAAAAAATTATATGAGTTTTTTACAATACTCTGATGGTAAAAATGATCTTGATAAAATTTCTAATCTACTTAATTTAAGTATAAAAAGAACATTAAAGATTTATAATAAATTAAAAAAAAAAAAATTATTAAAGTAGTTAAAACTTGCCCTCGTGGTGAAATTGGTAGACACAAAGGACTTAAAAGGCAGAGGATTCACAATTTAGTTAGTCTCTGGTAGTCTCATACAATCTTAAAATCACAAAATCTTACACTTTTAAAAACTCACTCTTATTTTTATTGAAAAATATGGTTAGTAAATTCTCTCAAACTAGAAGTACACTAGAAGCTGTAGGGATAAAAATATATAGTTAATAAATGAAAAAATATTTATCTTTATTAAATTTTAAAGAAAAAGAGAATTCTTATTTATTCTCAAAAGGAAAAAATAAAATATATGTTTCAGAAGATTTCGTAATTGATTATGGTGATATAAAAATTCACCGAAAGACAATAAATGATTTAAAAGAAAAACAGGAAAATTTAGTTGTTTTAGAATTTGTAATTAAACTACTAAATATTGGCTATAACAGTGAGAATATAGTTTTAGAAAAACCTTTTTCTCTTGGGCATAATGCTGGCGCTGGTTATTGTGATGTACAAATTTTAGACAATAAAAAAAAATCTTGGGCCTTAATTGATTGTAAGACTTTTGGTAAAGAGTTTAATAATTCAAAAGAAAAAACAACAACTGATTGGAAGAAAAACCAATTACTCAGTTATTTTTTAAATGAAAAAGATACTAAGATTGTTTCTATTTATACATCAAAATTTGAAAAAGACACTATTCAAAGACAATACGATTATTTTCTTCCAACCAAAGAAATGTCATCCTCAAAAAATTTGAAAGATTTATACGAAAAATGGGACAAAATTTTTATATCTAAAGGTTTATTTGAAGAGGGTAAAAAACCTTACGAACTAGGTATAGAAAGATTAGACTATAGTGATTTAAGGGATATAAATTCAGATGATGGTGGTTACATTTTTAATCAATTTGCTGAAATATTAAGGAGGAATATTGTTTCTGATAAAACAAATGCATTTAATAAGATTTTTAATTTATTTATTTGTAAAATTTTTGATGAGGATCAAAACTTTAAAAAATCTTTAGATTTTCAGTGGTTAGAAAGTGACGACTACACTTCGTTTATTAAAAGATTAAAAGATCTTTATATAAAAGGCACAAAAAATTATTTAAATGTTGATATTTTTGATAGTAAAAATAATTTAATTGAAGATGATTTTAAGAATTTAAATAGCTTCAAAAAGTACCTTAAATTAAATGAAAATACATCAATTGTTTCTAATGAATTTGAATTCAAAGAAATTTTTAACAAAAAAACTTTTGAAGAAAATGCATTTATTGTAAAATCAATTGTTCAACTTTTACAAACTTATAAACTTAAATACAGTACAAAGCATCAATATCTTGGTGACTTTTTTGAAAAAATTTTAGATACAGGGATTAAACAAGAATCTGGACAATTTTTTACGCCAATACCTTTAGCATCTTTTATTTGTAATAGTATTCCTATTGAAAATATTATTAAAAATAAGAATAAAAATAAGGATATAAATTTCTTACCTTATGTAATTGATTATGCATCAGGTAGTGGTCATTTTATTACTGAAATGATTTCATTAATTCAAAAAGTAATTGATGAGTTAAACATTAAAGAGATTGAGGGAGGAAAAACTGCTGTTGATAATTTCACTCAGAATAAAGAGAATTATAAATGGTGCAATGAATATGTTTATGCAATTGAAAAAGATTACAGACTAGCAAAAACAACAAAAGTAAATTCATTTCTCAATGGAGATGGTGATGCAAATACTTTTTGCACCGATGGTTTACTTCCATTCTATAACCATGATTATAAAAAATTATTAAAATCTGAAAAGAGCGATCAAAATAATCAAGTGTTTGATATAATTGTAGCAAATCCCCCATACTCAGTTGATAATTTTAAAAATAGAATTATTGATGGGGAAAATAATTTTTCATTATATAAATATTTAAGCCCTACTAGTGATAAAATTGAATGTTTATTTTTAGAGAGGGCAAAACAGCTATTAAAGGAAAATGGAATTATTGGGGTAATTGTACCAAGGTCCTTATTAACTACAACTGATGAAATTAATTCTAATACCAGAGAGTTTCTTTTAGAGAATTTTGAAATTAAAGCGTTGATAAAACTTGGGGACAAAGCATTCAGAAAAACCCCTATGAGAACAATGATTTTGTTTATGATCAGAAAAAATAAACCCAATAATGATAAAATTTTGATTGCTGATTTGGATCCACCTGATGACAAAAAATCAAAAAAACAAAAAAAATTACTTGGTTATGAGTTTTCTGAAAGGCGTGGATTTGAGGGCATTCAAACTTTTAATGATGGTATTTTATTCAATGAAGAAAAAACTAATGATGAGAATTATATTTCTTATTATGTAAAAAAAATATTTTTAGGTGAAAATTTAGAAAAATATTTTAAAAACTCAAAATCAAAAAATGATAAATTTAAAGATATTTTACTATATCTAGACTTTAAAAAATTTGTTTCTAAAGATGGTACTTTTAATCCTTTTTTGGAAGAGGATTTAACACCTAATTTTAATTGCGATTTTATACCTCTAAAAGAATTTATTCTCGATGATTTGATATCTGGTAAAAGACCAAAAGGAGGCACTGGTAGAATAGAAAAAGGTGTATTGTCTATTGGTGGAGGACATCTTGGTGAAGGGGGTGAATTTGATTTATCATCAAAAGAATTTGTAAGTGAAGAATACTTTTCAACTTGTCCAGCTAAATGGACTATTAAAAAAAATGATATTTTAATTACAAAAGATGGAGCTAGGTCGGGTAAAACAATTTTAGTGCATAATAACTTACAGCAAAAAGCTATTGTCAATGAACATGTATTTATATTGAGACTAAAACCGGAATTAGATTATTGGTATGCATTTGCATACTTGTATTCATCAAACTTTAGAAAATATATTAATTACGCATCAACCAAAGGAGGTCAGGGTGGTATTAACCAACCTACACTGAAGAGTTTCAAAATCCCTTATCCAGAAATAGAAATCAGACAATTAATTAGTAAAAAAATGAAAGAAAAGTTTTTTAAGTTTAAAAATCATGAGGAAGCTTTACAATTTGTAGATGAAATATTTAATAATAACCTTTTGTAAATTTTTTAATATTTTGATTGATCAACCAAACTTCTGCCATTTTTGCTAATTATATTAATTATTGTTAAAGTTTATTTCTAACTTTAACAATTCCAAATATATGCAACAACTTGAACTGTTTGATTTCAAAAAAGATTATCTTTTTGAGAGAAATAATGAAGTGGCTCATTATTATGATATATTAAAAGAGAGTAAAGACACCATTAGCTACTCAGAACATATTGATCCTAAAAAAAAATTTTCTATATGTGGTTTAGATTATGAAGAATATGTAGATATAAAAAAAACAGATCTGAAGGGATTAAATTATGATAAAATATACAATTTCCTCACTAAGTTTGATAAAAAGCATAGATTAGAAAGATACAAACAACTGCTTAAATTTAATGATATAAAATTTGAAGCAGATGTATTTACCTGGTGTAGTGATTGACTCTAGGATTTTGTAGGATAACTAGAAGCTAACTAGAAGCCAGATAGATAAAATAAAAAAAATTTACTTATTAATCTTGTTCAATTATAAATATTAGCATAAATACTCATGAAATTCATTAATGCCCTCGTGGTGAAATTGGTAGACACAAAGGACTTAAAATCCTTGCCGCTTGCGGAGTGCCAGTTCGAGTCTGGCCGAGGGCACCATTAAAATGAAAAAAATTCAAATTATTGCTGATAAAAACAAAAAATCATTAAGAATTAAATCAATCTTAATAAATGAATTGAATAAGTCGAAAATTAATTTTCATAAACTATCAATAGTTATAGGTGGTGATGGTTTTATGCTTCAAACCTTAAAAAAAAATAAAGGAAATAATAAATTATATTATGGAATTAACTCTGGAAACTACGGTTTTTTAATGAATAAATTTGCAAAAGGAAAAATTATAAGAAATTTACAAAAAGCAAAGATGATTACAATCTCTCCTCTAGAAATGATTGTTAAAAATATTAAAAACCAAACCAAAAGATATATTGCTATAAATGAGGTTTCGGTTTTAAGACAAAGTAGACAAGCAGCATCACTTTCAATCACTTGTGGATCAAAACAAATAATTAAAAGATTAATTTCAGATGGAGCACTAGTTTCAACTCCCGCAGGTAGTACAGCTTATAATCTCTCCGTCCATGGACCTATATTAAGTCTTAATTCAAACAAATTATCAATTGTACCTATCAGCCCTTTTAGACCAAGAAGATGGAAGGGAAAAATCATAAATGATAGATCAGGAATAATAATTTCAAATCTAAATCCAAAAAAAAGACCAATTAGTGCTGTTGCAGATAACTCTGAAGTAAGAAATGCAAAAAAAATAATAATTAAGACAAATAAAAAAATTAAATTTAACCTTTTATATGATCAAAGTAGAAGTTTACAAAAAAAAATTAAAATAGAGCAGCTAAGGAAGGAAACAAGTTAATTTTTTTATTTGTTTTCATCCCATAGTTTTTTATAATTTATAAATGGTGAAAGACCGTAGCTTGAATTAACATTAGTTAAGTGAAGAGATAGACTCTTTAATGGAGAAATACATATCTCTTTTTCATAAATTTCATTTATATATTTTTCAAATGGATCATGTCGATCTAAACAATTTTGATTTAATTTTTCCCAATATTTATCTAAAAGATTTTTACTTGTTAAAAATGTACATAAACTTTTATTGATAGTTCTCCAATGTCTTTTATTACCAATAAGAATGTTTGTTTTTTCATTAGTCATATATAGGTATGGATAATCTGATGGACACATAAAAATATCCTTTTCAATTTGAGAAGATATTCTCTCATATGACGATATCATCTCTTCTAACATCGGTTCAAAATGAAGGTAGTCGTCTTCTACAAAGAAAATTAAATCTTCACCTCTTTCTTTTCCAATCTCAAAACTTTGTAATAAACTTGCTAAGTTAGAGAAGGTTTCATTATTTTTTTGCTCTTTAATGACTGATTTATACTTATTATGGTCTAATTTAATTATTTCAATATTATTATTTTCAGTCAATTTTTTAATTATTCTTAAATTATCTTCATTTGAATTATCATCTACAATTATTGTATTAATTTTTAAATCTAGGTATTTTTTTTGACAAAAATTAATTGATTTAATTAATGAGTTCACCGATCTTTTGGAGTACTCAATTTTTGGTTTTTCAAAAAGCCTTCTTTTATTTTGATCCCAAATTTCAATATCAGTATTCATTCTTAAAATAATTAGAATAGAACTTACTTTTCTTGAAATCTTTACTTCTCCTAATGGTAAAATTATTGATTTTTTATTTAGAATTGAAAGATCTTCATTAAGTTCTTTATTTAATGTAGGAGAATTAAAATTATTTTGATCGATAATCTCAAAACCTAAAAATTTACAAATTTTAATAAAAATTTTTTTCATTTTTTTTTTCAATTTATGATATTAATATCTATAATATTATGGCTATTAAATCATCTCAATCTCTCGTTTCTGAAGCTCTGGAACAAATAAAAACAATCTCTACAGATGAAGCATATAAAATGCAAAGTGATAATAAGTGTAATTTGATAGATATTAGAGATATTCGAGAGCTTCAAAAAGAAGGTCAAGTTGAAGGGGCTAATCATATACCGAGAGGTATGCTTGAATTTTGGTTAGATCCAGAAAGTATTTATTTTAAAGAGGGTAAACTAGATTTAAATAAAGAAATGGTTTTATTTTGTGCTGGTGGTTTAAGATCAGCATTAGCTGCAAAAACATTAAAAGATATGGGATTTGAAAAAGTATCTCATATAGATGGTGGGTTTGGATCAATCAAGCAAAGTAAATTTAAAATTATATAGAGTTATATTCATCTAAAGCATAATCCAAACGATCTTGACCCCAAAATAATTTATCATTAACAATAAAAGTTGGTGCACCAAATACATTTTTATCAAAAGCAAGATTTGTTAATTCTTTAAGTTGATTTTTTATTTTTTCGTCTTTGATTTTGTTAAAAAATAGACCCTTATCTATTTTACATTTATTTAATATTTCAATTAAGTTTTCTTCTAAAGAAATATCTATGTTATCTCTCCAATAAGCATTGAAACAAGTATTAAAATAATTTTCTTTATATTCATCCGAAATTGCAAGATACCCCCTCATTAACGATAATGAATTTAAAGGAAACTTGTTGTTCCAAATAAACTGAATATCATTTTTTTTCGCAATTATTTCACAATCATTTTTCATATTTTTCATTTTGCGTTCATTAAAAGCTGGAGCTGTTATTCCACCAAGTTTGTGAAGTCCACCTAGCAATATTGGTTTATAATTAATGTTTATATCTTTTAACAATTTAATTTTTTTATAAGCTAAAAAAGAATATGGGCTAATAAAATCAAAGTAAAAATCTATAAATTTAGTCATATAAATTTATACTTTTGGAATGAAATATTCTTATCAACCAATATACAAATAAACCTATAGGACCTATTAGATATGTTATAATGAGTGGAATTATTAAAAGAATTTTATTTATAGAAAATTTTTGTGAGTCTTTTACAATCCAACCACCTGTAAATAGATTAATAGATATAAAATGTATCCAAAACATCATGAGAAAGTAGTTATCATTAAATAAATCTGTCAAATCCGATATCCCTAGATAAAGAGAAAAATTTCCCTCAAAACCAAAAGAATTGAGGTAAGCTTTATAAAGAATAAAAATATATGCACCGCTCAATATAAATATTGGAAATATAGATGTTACAAAAAATCTACAAAGATTAGATTGTGGAAAAAATATAAGTATTAACCAAAACGGAAGAACTCCTAAATTCACCCAGTAGTAGAGCATTTCAATTGTAAAAAAATTATAAATTTCTTCGATCATTTAAAAATATATTATATTAAATCTACTAATGATTCCTATAAGAAATAAGAAAAAAACATTACAAGGAACTGTGGAAGAAATGAGAAACTTTGCATTATCTTATGTTGAAAAATATGCACCTTCTAAACAACAACTTAAAACATATTTATTAAAAAAATATCTTAAAAATTCAAATACAAATGTGAAAAAACATGATGTAAATAATTTAATCGATGTGGTTTTATCTGATTTAGAAAAAAGTAAGTTTATCAATGATAAATTTTATTCTGAAAGCAAGGCCAAAAGTATGGTTCAAAGAGGAAAATCCATTAACAAAATCAGAAATTATTTAATCTCTAAAGGAATAAATAGTGAGTTTATTAAAGATACTGTAGAAAAGATTACAGATGAAAATTCTGATCAGGATTTTTTTTCTGCTATTAAGCTTTGTAAAAAGAAAAGGATAGGGCCAGCAAGAACAGAAGATAATAGACCTTTATTCTATAAAAAAGATATTTCTCTTTTAGCTAGAAATGGTTTTGATTTTGAAACCTCTAAAAAGATTATGGATATAGATAAAGAAGATTACTTAAAAATTATTAAGTTACTTTAATTTATCTTTTTTATTCTTCTCAACTAAATAATCTATTTTATTTTTGATATAGTTTTTAACAAATACAAAAACTAAAAGACCAAAAATTGAAACTGATATTATGATTATTAAAATAATTCTTAATTGTTCATCCATTATAAAAGATTTTTACTTTTTAAAATTAAACTTGGGTTCTTGAAACCTTTTTTTCCATATAGAATTTCTCTATTATCAAAATCTGTAACAGAGCCACCGGCATGTTTTAGAATTGCATGTCCAGCAGCAATATCCCATTCGTATGCTCTGGGGTCTGCCACATATCCATCAAATTCTCCTGCTGCTATGACACAAAATTTTAGTGAGCTTTTCATTCTAATACATTCTTTAACTTTTAGTTTTTTGTGAATTTTTTCTATTTCTGGTTTAATCTTGTTGGAGTATGAAATAAATCTAATTTTATTTTTATCAAAATTATTTGAGCATTCTAGTTTAACTGGTTTATTATTTATTAATTCATAAGAAGAGTTTTCTCCAAAAGAATAAAACATTCTTTTTTTAGCTGGTGCATATATTAATCCGGCTGCAGGTTTTTTATTCAAAATTAATCCTGCATTAATAGTAAACTCTTCAAGATTGTTTATATAATCATAAGTTCCATCAATTGGATCAATTAACCAAAAATCTTTTAAATCACTTACAGATTTATTTTCTGAAGTTTCTTCAGAGATTACAGGAATATTTGGAGTGAGTTCTTTTATCTTTTTTGTGACAATAGTATTTACTTCTATATCACCATTACTCACTGGAGTGTTATCTGATTTTATTTCTTTTTTTAGACCTTGATTTCTTAATTCTATAGAAATTTTTCCAGCATTTATAAAAGTATCAATTAAATTTTTAACAACTTTTTCTATATCAATTTGATTCATATATTTTTTTTAATTCTATATTTTCTGCATTAATTACTTTTTTTCCAACATTTTGAAAATTAACAGTGACTTTTCCTTTAATTATAGATTGAACTTGACCTATTCCCCAATCTTTATTTGTGGGATTTATTACTTTGTCGCCTGGTTCAAAATCAAAAATCATTTAATTTACCTTATATTAGAAATGAGTATAAATACCACCAAATGAATAAAGAATTAAATTCTATAGGATTAAACAAAAAGCCATCAGAGACAACCGTTGTCGTAGCTATGTCTGGCGGAGTTGATTCCTCAACCGTTGCAGGCATTATGAAAAGGGAGGGTTATAATGTTATTGGTATAACATTAAAGCTTTATGATGATGGTAAAGAAGTTGCTGCATCTAAACAGTGCTGTTCAGGTCAAGACATCATGGATGCTAAAAGAGTTGCAAATAAATTAAATATTGAACATAAAATTTTGTATTATCAAAATAAATTCAAACAAGGTGTTATAGATAACTTTGTTGATAGTTATTCAAAAGGAGAAACTCCCATACCATGTGTTCAATGCAATCAAACAGTAAAATTTAAAGATTTATTTGAAGTATCAAAAGATCTGAACGCTGATGCATTGATAACAGGACATTATGTAAAGAATATCACATCTAATGGTCAGAATAACATGTATCGTGCAATTGATGAAAATAGAGATCAAAGTTATTTTTTATTCAACACATCAAGAGAACAATTAGATTATTTAAGATTTCCTCTTGGTGGAATGTTGAAAAATGAAACAAGAGAAATAGCTAAAAAATTAGAATTAAACGTTGCTGATAAACCAGACAGTCAAGATATTTGTTTTGTGCCAAATGGAGATTATGTTTCGGTAATAGAAAAATTTAGACCAGACTCTCTAAAAAAAGGGAATATAAAAGATCTTGATGGAAAAGTAATAGGTGTTCATGATGGAATAGTAAATTTTACCATTGGACAGAGAAAAGGAATCAAAGTTTCTGATAAAGAACCTTTATATGTTTTAAAAATAAATTCAGAAAAAAATGAAATAATAGTTGGACCTAGAGAAAAACTTGGAAAAAAAGATATTACTCTTAATAGATTGAATTTTTTAGTAGATAAAAAAGAATTTGAGAAAGAAATTTTTGTCAAAGTAAGATCCACTGGAAAACTTCTTAAAGCAAAAATTAATGTAGAAAAGAATAATGAAAAAGCTTATGTGGAGTTAAAAGTTCCAGAAGATGGTATTTCTCCAGGTCAAGCCTGTGTATTTTACAATCAAGATAACTTTGGTTTTAAAGTATTAGGTGGTGGATGGATTATAGACTAATATTACTTTGGGTATTTTTTCTCCAAAAAAAATAATTCAACAAATAGAATGTTAGAATCCCAACTAAATAATTCCACTCTAAGGCATGTTTGAAATTAACATAATTTGAGGATCCTAAAATTGGTAAAGATGCAAATGCTACAATTACCAAAATTGCAACTAAGATAATTTTTATTTTTAGAATTTTTTTTGTAATCAATTTTTCAATATCATTTTTAATTTTATAAAGATTTCTCACAAGTATTGCTTGAGCGGCAAGTTCAAAAAAAATAAATGCCAATAAAATGAATCTTCTAAAAAATTTGTAAATATCAATGTCAAATTTGATACCTAAAAAAATTGCATGAAGTATTATAAAAATTGCAGACGCCACTCCATAAAATCTAAAGTGTTTTTTGTAATTGTTAATTGGATCTAATTGAGAAATGAGCCTGTAATTTGCATTCCAATAATTTATTAGAATGATACCAGTAAAAATCATACATGGCTTAAATACAAGATAACTAGGAAAAACTCTGGCAGTTCTACTTATTGATGTTTCGCCATCTATATATGGAAAAGTGGGAGCTCCTAATGCATCACCATGTTTTAAGAAATCTCCTCCATATATAACTATTAAAAGACAAATATTTACAGCAATTAAAGGAACAAAGAAAATGTAAAGACTATATTTTCTTATTTTGGGTATATCTTTCAAAAAAATTATTTTTTCTTATTTTTTTTTCTAGCACGTCTTTTTTTAGAGCCCATTTTTCTTCGACCTCTGTGCTTCTTTGGGTATCCCATAGTATCCTTAACCTTTACAATTTTATTGACTTATTTGATGGATATAGCATTGTCCTGGAGAGTTATCAAATATTTATGTCAAAATCTTTTAAGACATTTTTAAAACATACAGCTAAGGATTTCCATAATCAGTCTGTTAATCCTCCAGTCGTTAGAGCTTCCACGATTATATTTAAATCAATGAAGCATATCAGAAAGACTCAAGCAAAAGCCCAAAAGAATCCAACTGGTGGTCATTATGATTATGGAAGACAGGGAACTTCAACAACGCATATTTTACAAAAAATTTTAACAAAACTTGAGGAAAGTTATCATGTTTTTACAACACCAACTGGATTTGGCTCTGTTTTCTTAGCTATCTTTAGTGTCGTTAGACCAGGAGACGAAATGTTAGTTGCTGACCCTGTTTATAGTCCAACCAGAATTTTAACAAAAGATTACTTAAAAGACTTTAATATTAAAACAATCTTTTATAATCCACGTGATTTAAAAACCTTAGAAAAAAGTATCACTAAAAAAACAAAATTAATTTTTGTAGAAAATCCTGGTAGTAATACTTTTGATTTTCAAGATTTAAGAAAAATTATTTCAATAGCCAAAAAAAATAAAATTTTTACTGCTATAGATAACACATGGGGAACACCTTATTATCTAAAACCAATTAAGTTAGGTTTTGATATGTCAATTGTTTCTGCAACCAAATATTATTCTGGACACTCTGATGTAATGGGAGGAAGTTTAGCTGTTAATAAAAAAGTTTTTTCAAAAGTTAAAGCTGCTGAGAAAATTACTGGTTTAAGATTAGGTCCAGATGATGCATATTTGATTACTAGAGGCTTAAGAACTTTAGATGTTAGACTAGATAGACATAGCGAAAATGCAAAAAAAGTTGCAGCTTTTTTATCAAAGAATAAAAAGATAAAATTATTATATCCTTTTAAAAAAGATTCTTTTAATTTTAGAATGTGGAAAAAATATTACTCAGGTGCTTCTGGACTTATGGGATTAAAAATTAAATCAAGTAATATAAATTCTGTTAGAAAATTTGTAAATTCATTGAAGTTATTTGGTTATGGATATAGTTGGGGAGGTTTTGAGAGTTTGGCTTTACATCAGGAATTTCGAGAAACTGGAAATAGAAAATATATGAATTTAGCAAAAGATGAACATCTTGTAAGACTACATATTGGTCTAGAAGATCCTAATGACTTGATTGCAGATATCAAACAAGCATTAAGACATTTAAGATGATTACAGAAAATTTTTTTAAATCTAAAACAGCAATTATAACTTTATTTGCTGCATGTTTTGTAGTTTTAATATCTTTAGGAGTAAGACAAGTTTTTGGTTTATTCTTTGTCGATTTTAATGAAAGTTTAAATATAAGTAATACTGCATTTGGTTTTGCTATTGGAATACAAATGTTAATGTGGGGAATAACTGGTCCGATTTTTGGAGCAGTTGCAGATCGTTATGGTGGACATGTCGCAATAATTTCTGCATTTATATTTTATACTCTTGGTATTTACTTTTTATATACAGGTCCAAATACTGGTATTTTTTTTCAAATTCATATGGGTCTATTGATAGGTATTGGTCTTGGAGGTACTGCAATAAGTATTCCAATGTCTGTAGTTGGTAAACACTTTCCTTTATCAACAAGAACAATTGCAATGAGTATTGTTACTGCACTTGGGTCTTTTGGTTACTTTCTCTCACCAATTTTTACAAATTATTCTCTAAAAGAATATGGTTGGAATTATACTTTATTCATCTTTTCTTTAGTTCTAATAACCGGATTAGTTGCTGCTTATTTTGTAAGATCTCCATCTGAGTCTGAAAGTGTTGAGAAAACCTCTGACCAATCATTTAAAGAAGCTTTAACTGAGGCTTTCAAAACAAAAAGTTACATTTTGCTTGTGTCAGGATTTTTTGTTTGTGGTTTTCACATTACTTTAGTTGGAACTCATGTTCCTAAGTATGTTATTGACAGAGGTTTAGAGGACTGGACTGCGGCTGCAATTTTGTCATTGATAGGACTATTTAATATTTTTGGTTCATTATTAAGTGGTTATCTTTCAGCAAAAATGAGTAAGAAAATTATTCTCAGTGGAATTTATTTTTTAAGAGGGATTTCTATAATTCTTTTCATATTTACACCAGCAAGTAACATTAGTGCTTTTTTATTTGGAGCTAGTTTTGGGTTCCTTTGGCTTTCAACCGTTCCAGCAACAAGTGGAATTGTGGCACATCTGTTTGGAACAAAATATTTAGGCATGTTGTATGGGATTGTTTTTTTAAGTCACCAAATAGGATCTTTTTTTGGTGCTTATTTAGGAGGTTTGTTCCATGATCTATACGGCTCATACGATTATGCGTGGTATTTAGCAATTGCTTTATCTGTATTCGCAGCAATAATACACCTTCCAATTAAGGAAGAACCAGTTTTAAGACTAAAAACAGAATAAATTGAATAGATCAAACCAATTAACAGAAATAGATCAATCTGGGAAACCTTATATTATTTATAAATCTCAAAAAGGATTTGATCTTTATACTGATTTTTCAAAAAAAATTATTTTAAACAACAAAAATATTGAAAATTTTTTAAATAAAAAAATTAAAAAAAAATCTAAAAATACTGATCTTTTTATTGGTTTTTTAGGATATGAGCTTTTAAATAATTTGATTAACATTAAAGTTCCAAAACAAAAAAATTTGAACTTTCCAAAAGGAATTTTTTATAAACCAGAAAAAAAAATTAAACTTAACAACAAACTTAAATTTTTCAAAAAAGATTTTAAGTCTGGAAATTTTCAAATCAACATTAATAAAAAAAACTATACAAAAATATTTAATAGATTTAAGAGAAGAATTAAAAGTGGTGAGACCTATCAAATTAAAATTTGTACCAAATACAAAACTAAATCAAAAATTAATCCATTAGATTTTTTTTCAAGATTAGCTAGTACCAATTTAGCTCCAGAAGCTTTTATGATTAAGGACAATAATTACTCAATAATTAGTTGTTCTCCTGAAAATTTAATAACTAAAAAGGGAGTTGATATATCAACAAAACCAATAGCCGGCACAGTTAAAAAAACAAAAGACTTGAATAAAAAA
This sequence comes from uncultured Pelagibacteraceae bacterium, assembly GCA_902627735.1. Lineage (GTDB taxonomy): Bacteria > Pseudomonadota > Alphaproteobacteria > Pelagibacterales > Pelagibacteraceae > Pelagibacter. The sequence goes on along the minus strand of CACOKI010000011.1, from coordinate 22,058 downwards.
AAAGCATTAAGTTATTTTAGAAAAAATCTAAAAGAAACTAAAGAACATAATATGATAGTTGATATGGAAAGAAACGATTTATCTAGAATTTGTAAGGTTGGCACTGTTAGATTATCTAAACAAAAAATTGTTGAAGAATATAAGGATCTCTTTCATTACGTAAGCTTAATTAAGGGTAAATTAAAAAAAAATATCAATAATTTGGATATAATCAAAGCAATGATGCCTGGTGGGTCAGTTATTGGTTGCCCAAAGATAAATACACTAAATCTTTTAAATAATCAGGAAAAAGAAAATAGAAATATTTACACAGGAAGTTTTGGTTATATAAAATTTAATGGTGATATGAGATTCAATATAATTATACGTTCAATTCTCAATTTTAGAAATGTTTCTGAAATCTCAGTAGCTTCAGGTGTTGTCGTTGATAGCAATGCTAATCATGAATTTAATGAAAATTTTATTAAAGCTAAAGCATTAATTGATTTATTTAAATGATTTACGTAATTGATCACAATGACTCATTTACCCATAATGTAGTCCATCAATTTGCAAAATTTGATAAAGTTGTGTGCGATAATTACAATAAGGTAAATGAAAAAAAAATTAACCAAGCAACTACCATAGTTTTTTCACCAGGACCTGGAAATCCAAAAAATTACCCAACTACATCTAACATTTATAAAAGATTTAAGGGAAGAAAAAAGATGATAGGAATTTGTTTAGGATTTCAACATATTCTATTTTGCGAAGGTGCAAAAATTGTTGAACAAAAGAAGATATATCATGGTTTTCAATCAAATATTAAAGTTGTCAATAATAAATCTTTATTCAAAAAGGGAAAAATATTTAAAGTTGGTCGATATCATTCTTTAAAATTAAAAGAACCTTTCAAATCTAATAATTTTGAGATAACTATGAGGTGCTTAAATTCAAAAGTCGCAATGGCATTTGAAAATAATAAGGAAAAAATTTATGGATTTCAATTTCACCCAGAATCTTTTTTGACTATTAATGGCAATGTACTTATTAAAAAAATCTTATCAGCTTAAAGATTTAAAACAGATAAAATTCAATGACCTATGGGGAGATCATGGAATTTTTACTACTATGTGGATTTTTGGAAAACCAGTAAAAATATTATTTTTTAATAACCATTTAAGTAATTTAATCTTATCATTAAAAAAATACCGGATTAAAAAAAAATCTTTAAAAGCAGATATCTTAGAAATAATAAATAAAAATTTATCTAAAAAGAAAAAATATAATCATTTAATGAGAATTGCCATAAATAAGAAAACAATATCAATTTCTATAAGAAAAAGAGTTAAACCAAAATCAAATTTTAATCTAAAGTTAGCAAAAATAAAAAGAGAAAAGCCCCAATTTAAAAATCTTAAATACAAAAAAATACTATCATATCTCTCGAAAATGGATAATTCTCAATCAGACATTGCTCTTGTGTCTAATAAAAAGATTTTAGAAACTGGAACTTCAAATCTATTATTTGTAAAAGATAGAAAATTTTTTACACCCAAAAAAGATTATTATGAGGGAAATACTTATAAATTTTTTAAAACAAAAGTTAAAACAATAATAAAAAAAGATATCTTTTTAAAAGAGATTAAAAATTATGATGAAATCTTATTATTAGGATCTGGAAAAGGTGTTACTTCCGTTAAAACAATTGAAGAAATAAAATGGAAAAGAAAAAGTCTAAAAAAATTTAAGTTTCTTTCAAAACAATATGACTTAGTCGTAAAAAATTGTAATTCTTTTAGATTTTAAGCAAATGAATGATCCAAATAATCCTTGTTTATTTTGTAATAGTGAGAAAAGTGGATGCGTACATGAAAATGATCTGGCATATGCCAGTTATGATTCATATCCAGTTTCAGAATATCATTGTTTAATCATTCCTAAAAGGCACATAAAAGATTATTTTGATTTATCTAATGATGAATTAGTTTCATGTAATGAATTAATTAAAATTGTAAAAAAAGAAATTATTAATAAAGACCCATCAGTAAAAGGATTTAATTTAGGAACAAATATTGGAAAAGTTTCAGGTCAATCTATTTTACATTGTCACTTTCATTTGATTCCTAGAAGAGAAGGTGATGTTGAGAACCCTCAAGGTGGAGTTCGATCTGTGATACCTAGCAAACAACATTATAAAAGAAAGAAATAGGCTGTTATTAAAGACAAATTGACCAGAGTTAGAGGTTGAACTATTGATTCAACTATATATAAAACGTAAAATTAGTTCAAAAATTAACAAATGGCGGAAATGTTAAGCAATAATCCTTTTTCAATTTTATCAGAGATAATTTCACCATTAGCAATGCAATCATTTGTGATAGTAATGGTTTTATTGATTGCTGCCGGAACGATTATTCAAATGATACACCATAAAAATCTTACATATTTTTTAGGAAATGCAAAAAAAGCAAAACTTTCAGCAACTAAAAAATTAGGTGTTGGAGAAAAGGTTTCTGTTATTGCTAAAACTACTGTTGTAGATATTGGCACTACATCTGAATTGGGTTTTGGAAAAAGAAGGCTCGCACATGTCCTTGGAATGTATGGAACAATTTTATTTTGGGCGTCTTCAGCTATTCTAGTTTTTTGTTACACAGGTGCTGATAAACCAAATTCCCAAACTTGGTCGATCATTTGGCATGTTGGAGCAATATTAACTTGCTTGGGAGGATATTGGTTTTGGTTTTTTTTGAGAGTTGATGTATCTGCAGAGGCTCATCCCTGGTATAGAATTATTAAAGCTGATTTATTTGTCTTAGCATTACTTGCTTGTTCAACTTTTGGGTTGGCTTGGTCATTCACTCAATTTAATGGGCAAACTGGTTTGTCTTATTTATTTTTAACTTTATTTGTTGCATCTAATTTGATCTTATTTGGTGGTGTTTATTGGTCAAAATTTGCACATATGTTTTATAAACCTGGAGCAGCTATTCAAAAAAATTTAGCAGAGGCGGATGGTTCTAGGGATAATCTACCTCCACCAGCTGATGCTCCAGAACAATTTGGACTGGGTATAAAAAGAGAAGAGCCAAAACATTATTAATATGTTATTAGAAAAAGGAAAAAAATAAAATTTATGTCAACTTTTGTATACATGACAAGATGTGATGGTTGTGGTCATTGTGTGGATATATGTCCATCTGACATCATGCATATTGATGAAAATATTAGAAGAGCAAAAAATATTGAACCAAATTTTTGTTGGGAATGTTATTCATGCGTAAAAGCATGTCCTAATCATGCGATTGATGTAAGAGGTTACGCTGATTTTGCTCCAATGGGACACAGTGTTAGAGTTAGAAGAGAAGAAGAAAAAGGAACTATTTCTTGGAAAATTAAATTTAGAAATGGAACAGAGAAAAATTTTGTCTCACCAATAACAACAAAACCTTGGGGCAAATTTATTCCTAAACTTGCAGATGTTGATACGCCTAATCAAGGGGAAATTAATTCTCAAATATTATATAGTGAGCCAGAGGGCTTAAATACAAAAAAAGAACTACCATCAGTCCCAAAAGAGTCTTTTAAAAAAGGGGTTTATTATTAATGGCTAAACATAAAACAAATTACGAAGAATGTGATGTATTAGTTGTCGGCGGTGGAATGGCTGGTACAGGAGCAACATTTGAAGCCAGACATTGGGGAAGAGACTTAAAAATTGTTTGTGTTGAAAAAGCGAACATTGATCGTAGTGGTGCAGTCGCACAAGGTTTATATGCAATTAATTGTTACATGGGTATGCAATGGGATGAAAATCAACCTGAAGACCATGTTAGATATGCCAGAAATGATTTAATGGGAATGGTTAGAGAAGATTTAGGATATGACATGGCTCGTCATGTAGATTCAACTGTTCACATGTTTGATGAATGGGGTCTTCCAATGATGAAAAATGAAAAAACTGGAAGATACTTAAGAGAAGGTAAATGGCAAATCATGATTCATGGTGAAAGCTATAAACCAATTGTTGCTGAAGCAGCAAAAAAATCTGCAGACAAAATTTACAATAGAATAATGGTCACTCACCTTTTAATGGATGAGGCTAAAGAAAATAGAATTGGAGGAGCTGTTGGTTTTAATATGAGAACTGGAGATTTCCACGTTTTTAGAGCAAAAGCTGTAATTGTTGCAGCAGGTGGAGCATCACATATTTTTAAACCTAGAGCTGTTGGTGAAGGTATGGGAAGAACTTGGTATGCACCATGGAGCAATGGATCAGCATATGCTTTACCTATTGCAGCTGGTGCAAAGATGACTCAAATGGAAAATAGAATTGTATTATGCAGATTTAAAGATGGTTACGGACCTGTTGGAGCATACTTTTTACATTTAAAAACATACACGCAAAATGCTAACGGTGAAAACTATGAGAAAAAATGGTATGACCAAACTAAAGAATTAGTAGGAGAATACATTGATCATCATCCAACTCCTACATGTTTAAGAAATCACGCATTTATTCAAGAGGTTGCAGCGGGGGGTGGACCTATTCATATGGTAACAAAGGAAGCTTTTCAAGATCCACATTTAGAAACTGTAGGATGGGAAAATTTTTTAGGAATGACAGTTGGACAAGCTGTAGTTTGGGCTTCACAAAACATTGATCCGAAATATACAAATCCTGAGTTAACTACATCTGAACCCTATGTAATGGGATCACATGCTACATGCTCTGGAGCTTGGGTTAGTGGTCCAGAAGATTTATCTCCACCAGAATATTTTTGGGGATATAACAGAATGTTGACTATCGATGGACTTTTTGGAGCAGGAGACACGGTAGGTGGAAGTGCACATAAGTTTTCATCAGGTTCATTTACTGAAGGCCGTTTAGCCGCCAAAGCAGCTGTTAAATATATTCAAGATAAAAAAGCTGACGGGATAAATGTTTCAGATAAACAGTGTGATGATTTTAAAAAAGCTGTTTATAAACCTTTGGACACTTATACTATTGCTCAAAATGAAATTACTGGAGGTACTGTTTCTCCAAGTTATATATCTCCAATACAAGGTTTACAAAGACTTCAAAAAATTATGGATGAATATGTAGGTGGTATTACCTCAAATTATATGACCAATGGTAACATGTTGAAAAGGGCTCTAGAATTACTTGATTGGCTTCAAGAGGACCTTGAAAAAGTAGGTGCTGAAGATTACCACCAATTAATGAGAGCTTGGGAATTAAAACATAGAGCTCTTACTTCTCAGTGTGTAACTGAACACACTTTATTTAGAGAAGAAACTCGTTGGCCTGGTTACTATTACAGAGGCGATCATATGAAACTTGATGACGATAATTGGCACTGTTTAACAGTATCTAGACGTGATCCTAAAACTGGCAAGTTTACGATGGAAAAAGTACCAGTTTATCACATCGTTGATGAAAAAGAGAAAAAGAAGGCGTCGTAATAATATAGATTTCTTTCATGGACCTATTGGCAAAATCAGATGAGGAGATATTTGCAATAGCAAAACCTTTTTGGGAGAATCTTGTTAAAGCCTCAAATATGAAAGATTATGGTGGTTTCACAAGAGATTTTTCTACACAAATGTTGTTTGGAGCTAATGAAGTAGAGCTTGGCAAACAATGGGCAAACAACAAAATCATAACAAACTTAAAAGAGACCTATGAGCCATTTGGAACATTGAGAAGGGGCGAGCACATCACTGTATTGATCAAGCAAACTAATAAAGAGATACCAGGAGAGTTTTTAGGCAGGTTGGTTCTTGGAATTGAGGATGGGGAAGTCAAGATCTTTGGGGCCACAATATATTAATTAAAGTTTGACAATTTTTTCACTAGGTGTATTGAAAGATATAGATGCACTTTTCAAAAATAAAAATCCCTCAAAATTTAAAAGATAAAAAAACAACTTTAATAAAAACTGGGATTTTTTCTGCGATAGCTGCTTGTTGGAGTGTTATCTTAATTGGAACTTTTTTGACTATAAAGTAAGTTTTTTAAAAGAGTTTTTTATTTAGATGGATGTTTTTTTACCTATAGCCCAAGTTTTTATTAATCCAGTAGAAATACTTTTATTAAGTGCAATAGTTGGAGTTCTTTCAGGTTTATTTGGTGTAGGAGGAGGATTTCTAATGACACCATTTTTAATTTTTATGGGAGTTCCTCCAGCATACGCTGTTGCTAATGAAGCTAATAATATTTTAGCAACTTCAGTATCAGGATCTACCACTCATTGGTTAAAAAATACTTTGGATTACAAGATGGGTTTAATGATTGTAATTGGTGGTTCTATTGGAACTGCTCTTGGTATTTATACTTTCACTTATTTCAAAGGTATAGGCAAAATAGATACAGTTATTTCTTTAGCGTATATGTATATTTTAGCAATAATCGGTACATTAATGTTGGTAGAAAGTCTTGGCGAAATTGACAAAGCAAAAAAAAATGTTGTAGAAAAAAAAAAATTACATGTTCATTATTGGATTCATGGTCTTCCATTTAGAATGAGATTTCCAAAATCTAAGTTATATGAAAGTATTTTCACACCTATCATAATTGGATTAATTGTTGGTTTTATTGCTGCAATTATGGGGATTGGTGGAGCTTTTATTTTGGTTCCTGCAATGATCTATATAATAAAGATGCCTACAAGATTAGTCCCAGGAACATCTTTGTTTGTCACAATCTTTGTTAGTGTAATAGTTACATTTTTACATTCGATAAATTATGGTTCAATAGATTTAATGTTAGTTTTACTACTAGTAGTTGGTTCAATTATTGGAGTTCAAGTAGGTCAAAAAGTTGGAGAACAAATTGATAGTTCAGGTTTAAAAGCGTTGCTTGCAATTTTATTATTAATAGTTGGTATTGCGATTGCCTATGACACATTTTTTGCAGAAGAAATTAAAAATGGAACAACTTTAACAACAACTCAAGATTTAAATTTCTTTTCAAGTTTTATAAAAGATTTTTCAAAAGATATGCCATTCTTTTATGGACTATTTTCAATTATGTTTGCAGTTTTTTTAGGAATTGGAGCTGCTTTTGTTAGAAGAGCAATTTCTAAATTTCGAAAAAAATATTTTATGAAACCAGCTAAATAATTATTTAAGCACTTCTATAAAGTTTGGTCATTACAAACTCTCTATGACCTAAAGCTTCAGCACAAGTTAATCTTCCATTTGCAACTTTTAAAGTAGTTTCAATAAGTTTATCCCCAGCTTGGGACATGTTCATTTCTCGTGAAAGAATTTTAGAGACATCGCAATCAATGTGTTCACCCATCCCTTTTACTGTCAGGGGGTTTGCAGTTAATTTTATAACTGGTTCAATAGGATTGCCTACAATGTTTCCTTGGCCAGTAGGAAAAAGATGAATATTAAAACCAGCTGCAGCTTGTAAAGTCACACATTCTGCTGCTGCTGAAGAAGTATCCATAAAATATAAGCCTTTTCCTTTTTTTGGCTCTTCTGCAGGTTCTAAAACATCAACAAATTTGCAGTTTCCAATTTTTTGAAAATTTCCAAATGCTTTTTCTTCAATAGTAGTTAAGCCACCAGCGATATTTCCTGCAGTTGGTTGACTTTCAGAAAGATCATCTGTTGCTTCCTTCAAAATAAAGTCGTTATATGCACTCCAAGTCTTCATAAATTTATCTGAGGCTTCTTTTGTTGCTCCTCTAGTCGCACATACTTTTTCAGCTCCAGTAAGTTCTGATGTTTCACCAAAACATAAATGAACCCCCAATGGTTCAAGTTTATCCATCAAATTACCTACAGTAGGATTAGCAGCTAAACCTGATGTTGTATCAGACTCTCCACATTTTACTGAGATCCATAAATCACTTATAGGACATTCCTCTCTTTGTTTTTCTGATGCCCACATAACAAACTCTTGAGCTTTTTTTGAAGCTTTCATTACTGTTCCTATATCACCTGTTCGTTCAATGTGAAATCCTTCAACAGGTTTTCCAGTTTTAGCAATTCCATCAACAATTTTTTTAGTCCACTTAGGTTCAATACCTATAACTATTACTGCAGCAACATTTGGATTACTTCCAGTTCCAATCATAGTTCTAAAGTGTAATTCAAGATCTGCTCCAAATTGAAGCCTTCCATATGAATGAGGAAGAGCTATTGTTCCTTTAATATTATTAGCTACAGCTTCAGCACATGCATTTGATATATCATCTACTGGAAGAATAATTACGTGGTTTCTTGTTCCTGCTCTTCCGTTTTCTCTTTTGTAGCCTAAAAAACTTTTTGGAATTTCCATTTAATTACCACTTCTTTGTTTTCACATTGTGAACATGTACATGCTCACCTTTTTTTATTGATTTTACAACTTTACCTATATCATGACCATATTTAAGAATTGTATCCCCCTCTTTAAGATCAACCATAGCTATTTTATGTCCTAAAGGGATTTCATCCATTGATTGAATGTTCGTAGAGCTATCATTTTCCATAATCCAGCATTTACAGTCTTGTTTTGGAGTGATTTTTTCAATAACAACAACACCCACGTTGTCTTTTTGATCGTGGATTATTATATCTGTTGCCATATATATAGTGTCGATTTGTTTGTTTGAATTTTCTAAAATCTTATATATTAATCGCAAAAATTAACAATTAGTTTTTAATAAAATGTTCATTACTAATTTAGAAAGGTTCTATTAATGACAAAAATGACAACAGAAGAAGCTTTTGTAAAAGTTTTACAAATGCACGGTATTGAACATGCTTTTGGAATTATAGGATCTGCATTTATGCCTATATCAGATATTTTTCCAGACGCTGGGATTACCTTCTGGGATGTTGCTCATGAAACAAATGGTGGATTAATTGCTGATGGTTACACAAGATCCACAGGTAAAATGTCAATGGTGATAGCACAAAATGGACCTGGGATAACTGGATTAGTTACTCCAATTAAAACTGCATATTGGAATCACACTCCGTTATTATTAGTTACTCCTCAAGCAGCAAACAAAACTATGGGTCAAGGTGGTTTTCAAGAAGTTGAGCAAATGAATTTATTTAAAGATATGGTTTGTTATCAAGAGGAAGTAAGAGACCCATCAAGAATGGCAGAAGTTTTAAATAGAGTTATTGAAAAAGCTATCAGGGGCTCAGCACCAGCTCAAATAAATGTACCTAGAGATTATTGGACACAAGTAATTGATATTGATTTACCTCCAATTGTAAGATTAGAGAGACAAGGTGGAGGCGCTGAAGCAATCAACAAAGCCGCAAAACTTTTATCAGACGCTAAGTTCCCAGTAATTTTATCTGGAGCAGGAGTTGTTATAGGTGGTGCAATTGAAGAAACAAAAAAACTTGCAGAGAAATTAGATTCGCCTGTTTGTTCTGGTTATCAACATAATGATAGCTTTCCAGGCAGTCATCCATTAGCTGTTGGACCATTAGGATATAATGGATCAAAAGCTGCAATGGAACTTATTTCAAAAGCAGATGTAGTTTTAGCTTTAGGAACAAGGTTAAATCCTTTTTCTACACTTCCAGGATATGGAATTGATTACTGGCCAAAGAAAGCAAGCATTATTCAAGTAGATATGAATCCTGATAGAATTGGTCTTACAAAAAAAGTTACAGTTGGTATCAGTGGAGATGCAAAATTGGTGGCAAAACAGATTTTAGAAAAATTATCTTCAACTGCTGGAGATACTGATAGACAAAAAAGAAAAGACCTAATTCACCAAACAAAATCAGCATGGTTACAAAAATTATCTAGTTTAGACCATGAAGATGATGATGAAGGAACGGTTTGGAATAAGGAAGCAAGAGCGAGAGATAAAGACAGAATGTCACCAAGACAAGCGTGGAGAGCAATTCAAGCTGGTATGCCAGAGGATGTAATTATATCTAGTGATATTGGTAACAATTGTGCTATTGGAAATGCATATCCGACTTTTGAAAAACCTAGAAAATATTTAGCACCAGGTTTATTCGGACCATGTGGTTATGGTTTCCCATCAATCTTGGGAGCAAAAATTGGATGTCCTAATACTCCGGTGATTGGTTTTGCAGGTGATGGTGCATTTGGAATTAGCATGAACGAGATGAGTTCTTGTGCAAGAGAAGAGTGGCCAGCAATTACGATGGTAATTTTTAGAAATTATCAATGGGGTGCAGAAAAAAGAAATACGACTCTTTGGTTTGATAATAATTTTGTTGGAACAGAACTAGATCCAGAATTAAGCTATGCAAAAGTAGCTGATGCATGTGGTTTGAAAGGAGTTACCGTTAAAACAATGGAAGAAACAACTGCAGCAATAAAAAAATCTTGTGAAGATCAAAAGAAAGGTATTACAACATTTATTGAAGTAATTCTTAATCAAGAACTTGGAGAACCTTTTAGAAGAGATGCAATGAAAAAGCCTGTAAAAGTTGCTGGCATTAAAAAAGAGGATATGAAGAAGCAACCTTCTTTAGTTTAATTTTTAAAAATAATTAAATATTTAATTCCGAATTTTTAATATTTTATGAAAATTTCTATAGTATTTCCTATACATAATGAATTTGAAAATTTGCAAAATATACTCAAAGAATGGAACAATAAATTAGAATTTGTGAATAATTTGGAACATGAGTTTGTGTTAGTTGAGGATGGCAGTACAGATGGAACCAAAAATCTAATTAAAGATTTAGAAAAAGAATATAAAATCAAAAATTTAAGTTTAGAAACTAGGAGGGGATATACTAAGGCAGTAATAGATGGAATAGAAGCCTCTGAAGGTGACTATATATTATGTACTGATAGTGATAATCAGATAAAAGTTGAGTCGCTTATTGAAAACATAAAAAATTTTCCGGAAGAAAATACTTTTTTAATTGGTTTTAGAAATCCTAGAAGAGATCCTTTAAACAGAATTATCTATAGCAAACTTTTTAAAATACTTCATGATTTTTTATTTAATTCAAAACTAAAAGATCCAAGTTGTCCTTTTATAATAGGAAAAAAAAATGATTTTAGGAAACTTCCGAAAGATCTTTTAAAAAAAATGAGTGAAGGTTTTTGGTGGGGATTTGTTGGAGTATGTTTAAAAATGAAAATGAATTTTAAAGAAGTCCCGATTAATCATTTTAAAAGAGAAAAAGGTATCGCAGGTTACAAAATAATTGAACTTCCAGGAATTATTTTAAGAAATTTTATAGGTTTAATTAAAATTAGAATTACTAAGATTTAATTAATCAATGAACGATACAAGTCTTGCATAAGTATATCGCTCTTTTAAAGTATCGATTACTTTTCTTTCCCTGCTATCAATTCCAAGTTCTTTGAGTTTTTTATGACAATCAACAAATCTATCATAGTGCCAAACAGATAATTCCCAGTAAAATTTTACATTTAATAGGTTGGTCTTTTCACAAGACACAAACTTTATACCTAATTTGCTAAATTTTTTTTTATTATTAAGAAAATTAAGGAAATATTCATTTGAGGTAGCGATAATAATTTCATTATTATCATAATTTTTAATCTCAGATAAAATTTTTGTTACATGGGGTTTATCATTTTTTTTCAAAATATATAAACTGTAAAATGAATTAGAAAAAGATATTAAAATTAAAAATACTAATATACCGTTTCTCATTAAATTTGATTTTAAAAAATCTGTTAAAAAAACAATTAAAAAAAGTATTATTGGAATTATATAAATTACATATCTTGTTTGAAAAATTGGTTTTGAAATTAAAGAGTATGTTAATGGTAAAAAATAAGTTAAGAAAAATAAAATATATAAAAATATAATCTCAAATTTCATATCTTTAAATTTTTTTATTGAGTAGATTATAAGAAAGACAAAAACTACTAAGAAAATTTTTCCACTTATAATTGATCCAAAAAAATATTTAAAATCATAATCAAAAAAAAATTCAAAACTTTTTTGGGGGACTGGAAATTCCTTGATACTAAAAAAATTTTTTAATTGTTGAAAATTTATTAAAAGATAAATTAATGGTAAAAATATAAAATATTGAATATTCCTAAAAAAAAGATCTCTCTTTTTAAAAAAAACAACAATTAATTGAGTTAGATAGAGTAAAAAACCAAATATATGAGTCCAGACAGTCAATAAAAGAAATATAAAACTAAAAATCTTAAGGGTTTTTTCTTTTTTGGTATTAGTTTTCTTAATCCACAAAAAAAAGGAATATATAGACAGTAAGCAAATTAAACAAAAAAAAATATTATATTTATATTCTTGTGATTGAATTATTAAATAATAGTTAGATGCTAATAATAAACTTAAAGGAATATAATTCTCTCCAATAAATTGTTTAAAAATAATAATTGATATAAAAAAAACTAAAAGTCCAATAGAAGCTGTTATAAGTCTTGCTGTTCCAGGTGTGTACGAAAATCCTAAAAAAAATTTGTAGATATAAAAATAAAAATTTGCATTAGTTGCATAATCATATGATAATTTTGTTCCAGGGGTAAGACTGTGTGCTCTTAAAAATGTTTCTTTAAAAGTTAATTCTGGATTAGTAGTAGAAAATTCCATTAACTCATCCCACCAAAAATCTTGAAGATTATAATTGTAATACCGAAAAAAAATTGCACAGACAGTAATAATTAAAAATAGATAAAATTGTTTATTTTTATTGAAATTAATTTTTTTCATCACAAAGAATTATATTATATATAGTATTATTTAATGAATATAATTAATGATAATACATGCAGCTGGATAAATGATCTAAATTCAAGAAATAATATTCAAATACTTTCATCTAATTTAAATTGCGAGTGGTTGATTGTGGGTGCTGGTTATACTGGTTTATCTGCAGCAAGAAAATTAGGTCAACTTTATCCTAAACAAAAAATATTATTAATTGATGCTCAGCTGGCAGGTGAGGGTGCAAGTTCAAGAAACTCAGGTTATTTAGTTGATGCAACACTAAATGACGGTTTTACCTCAAACAAAGAATTAGAAAATTATAAAAAAAAAGCTGATATTTATAAATTAGGAATTGAAACAGTTAAAAAATTTATCAAAGAATACCAAGTAGATTGTGATTGGAATGAATGTGGAAAATATTTTGCCTCATCAAAATCTCAAGATAAAAATACCTTAGAAATTTTTTCAGAAACTCTATCTAAATTAGGTTTTGAACATAATTTATTATTTAATAAAGATCTTACAAAAAGATTAGGAACTAATTTTTATAATATTGCACTATATACAAAAGGTGGGATTTTATTACATCCAGGAAAATTAGTAAGAGCTATGATTGATACATTACCAGAAAATGTTGAACTATATGAAAATTCTTTATTATTAAATTGGAAAAAAATTAATGGTAGAATTAATTGTAACTTTAAGAATGGAACAATTAAAACAAACAAAATTATCTTTGCTACAAATGGATTTTTAAAATCACTTGGAGTAAAAAAAAATTATAATTTTCCAATTACCCTAACTGCAAGCATGACAAGACCTTTAACTAATGAAGAGTTTAAATCAATTGGTGAACCGAAAGAATGGGGTGTTTTACCAGTAAGACCAATGGGAGCCACTATTAGAATGACAAAAGATAGAAGAATTTTAATAAGAAATACTGCAGAGGTTCATAATCCATTTAAGATGTCCCAATCTGATTTGAAAAAAAGATCTATTAAACAAAAGATTGGTATTAAAAAAAGATTTCCTCAATTACCTGATGATATTATTGATTCGACTTGGTCTGGTATAGTTTCTAGAACAAGAAATAGTTCTCAAATTTTTGAAAAAATAGATAGAAATATTTTTGTAGCAGGAGGTTTTAACGGTTCAGGTATTGGAGTTGGAACTTTGTTTGGTGAACAAATAGCTATTAAAGCCAGTGGTGAAAATAGTGATGAAATTAGAATTATTGAGTCGAGAAACAAACCCACTTGGTTGCCTCCAGATCCTTTGTTAAATCCTGGTGTCAAATTAAGATTGATTTATGAAAGAATTAAAGCAAGATCTGAAATATGAAAAAATTTTTAATTGTTTTCTCAACAATACTTCTTTTTAGCAATATCTCATATTCAATGCCAAGAGAACAATTGTATAGATTAATGTCTAAAGCTCAAAATGAAGTGGCTTTTTATGCTATTGAGTATTATTGCTCAAATGAAGATCCTGGTTTAGATATGGATGCAGGTGAAGCACAAAAAGTTTTTTTTAGCAAACCTTGTAAATGTGCCATTAAATCAGGCGAACAAAGTGATGATGTTATTGCACAATATATATTAGAGCAATGCGATTTATGATTTGTTTTTATCTAGAATGTTAAATTATAAATATTTTTAATAGATAATGAAGAAAAAGTTTTTATTTGTCTTATTTTTCGTTTTTACATTTTTTTCTAATTCTTTTGCTGATTTACAATTTAAACAATCAAAAGATATTTCTGATGATACTGATGATTTGAGAGGAATTTTTATAAAACCAGATGGAACAAGGGTATATGTTACTTCTGATGATGCAACTCCTACAGTTATTGAATATTCATTAAACGTTCCATTTGATATTAGCACCGCAACCAAAACTTCTCAGACTAACCTTTTGGTGTCTGGAGGGGCTGCTATGGATAAGCCCCATGCAATAGAATTTAAACCTGATGGAAAAGTCATGTATGTAATTCATAGTAACTCAGGCTCGGTTGGTGTAGAACAGTTTAATCTTACCACTGCTTGGGATACCCAAACTATATCATATGATACTAGCTTGAGTATTTCTGATGACGTTCAGATAAGAGCACTAGCTTTTAAATCTGATGGTACTCGTGTGTATATCGCGCAACGAGACCATGGAAAAGTCAAACAATTTGATTTATCAACACCATGGGACTTATCGAGTGCAACTAACAAAGTAGAGTCAAATTCTTTTACAGGTGAAGAAAATAATTTAAGAAATATACAATTTAGTTCAGATGGAACATTTATGTATTTAGGTGGTAATGGTGGAGACGATATTAATAGATATAAACTGCCCACTGCATGGGATATAAGCACAATTACACATGAGACTACTTTTTCAATTAGCTCACAAACAGGTGAGATGCGAGGATTTAAATTTTCATCTAATTTTACGAAACTATATGTTACTGGAGATGACGGAAGCAGTTCAGATGATAATGTAATTTATGAATATGATCTTGATTGTGCTGGAACTATAACTTGTCTTGATGCATCAACTAATGGTGATGTGAAAGCTATCATTGAAGCTAACGTGGAGTTATCTAAAAGAATTATTAGGAATAATATACTTCCAGTGTTTCATAGAACTGAATGGTTAAGAAGACATAAAAATAAAGATAATCTTACAAACTTGAATGCTGAAATTGATTTTACAAATCAAAAAATTGCAAAATTAGTTAGCACTTTAGAAACTTTTAAAAAGGAAAAAGATAGAACTTATAATAGTGATGATTGGTTTCAATGGAGTGAGGGTAGAGTAAGTCTAGGTAAAAGACATGCAATAGATACTTCATCTAGAGATATTCACACATATGGTATTTCAATTGGTGCCGATAGGATTAAAGATGAAGATAGAGATGTAATGTATGGATATGTTTTTCAATATGGAAATGATAATATTGATATTGGTGGCCAAGGCACAGGACTAGATACAGATTCTTATAGTTTAGCTCTTTATGGAACAAAAATTGGCGAAGATGATTTTTTTACAGATGGGATTATTGGGTTAAGTTTATTAGATACTGACCATACAAGAGTTACTTATGGTAATACTCTTAAAGGAAATAGAGAAGGACAACAAATTTATGGGTCAGTTAATTTTGGAAAAAGATTACATGATAGAGAAATAAATCTAAATCCTGGTATCAAATTAGACTTTGGATATACAAAACTTAAAGCTTTTAGAGAAAAAACTACTTTAGGTAACAGTTTAAGTGATGCATTAATTTTTAAAGAACAAAATATTAAAAATGCATTGGCAACAATTGGGGTACTTTTCGATAAAGAAAAACAGGAAAAAGAAAAAAAAATAATCCATCATGGGAGATTAGAGTATGTGGGAGATTTAAGTCCATCTTCTAACGCAGAATTTTATTATCTAAACAATCAAAATACCGTTTATAAATATAAAGCAAATAACAAATCAAAACATAATTATAGAATTGGATATGGTTTAGACATAACTACAGTCACAGGTTGGTCAATAGTAACAAACTTTGAGAGATTTGGCGCAAGTGGAAAAGGTTACTATAATGAGTTTTTTTTATCTTTAGGATATGTTCCAGTTGATGAAATAAAAATTGTATTAGAACTTGACGAAACAAGTAATACAAATTTAAAATTTATAAAAAAAACAAATAACTTCGACTTAAAAATTTCATCCAAATATAATTTTTTTAGTGATATACCTGACTATGGGGCGAATATAATTGTAAGTAACAGTTTTTAGTGGTGCCCCCGCACGGATTCGAACCGCGGACCTATTGATTACAAATCAATTGCTAAAGTTTAAATAAACATTTGTTTGCAACAATATTTCTAAAAAACTTTTGACTTGGCAACAATCTGACAACAATGGTAGTATTTTAAATGGCACTTAAACCCTGTAGAGAATGTAAAAAGAAAGTTTCAACAGAGGCAAGTACTTGTCCTAGTTGTGGTGTGCCTAATCCTACAAAAGTAGTTAAAGTTAAAAAACTAAAACCAGACTATGGATATGCTAGATGTGAAAAAACGTTTTGTAATAGTAGATATAAATTATTAGAAATCCCTGTAACTCTTATTGGAGCACAAACTTGTCAAGCTTGTGGTAATACATTACAAAAAGTAAAAACCGAAGATGCATTGAGAGATATTGAAAGACGTAAATCTACTTCTTCAAATACACCTAACAGAACTCAAACATCTAATTATTCTAAAACTACAAACGATGGTGAATACTTCTTTAATGGTACAAAAAGTTTAGGGGTAACATTTTGGGGTTATTTTTTTGGAGGTAATGCAATCTTTAGAGTTTGGGAGTATGTCCTTGTTAGTAATAGAGCAGAGCAGGGTTTAATATATTTTGTTGGAATCATTCATTTAGTTTGGTTAGTTCTTTCAGTTATGGGAGTATTTAATTCTGCTGAAAGATATAAAAAACAAATGATCAAATCTGGTCAAACTTATGGATATGCAACAGCAGCTAAAATTGGTACCGTTGTTTTGATATTATCTGCAATTGGAAATGCTTTATAAATTATGAAAAAACTTTTAGGGATCGCGGTTCTGGGTTTGTTGTTAAGTGGAAATACTTATGCAGACAATGTAGTTGTTTCTAAACATAAACTTTCACCAATATTATATGAGTCAATGGAATATAGTGATGTTGACCTCGCTATTGGAATAGCTATCGCCAAATGTAAAACAGGTACAGCAGGTAAAAATTATCCTGAAGGTTGCTATGTCTATTCAATCAACGGAGTAAAACAAAAAGAACCTGATATACAAATAACAGAAAAACCAAAAAAAAAGACAAAGCCCAAATCAACACCTGATGATGACAAAATAGTTCCTGCGGGCTCAGGCTCAGGTTTCTTTGTTTCAAGAGATGGACATGCGATAACTAATTATCACGTAATAGAGGGTTGTGATATAAACAAGTTAACTTTTAAGGGAAGTCAGTCAGAGGTTAAGGTTTTAGCTGTTGATAAGGTAAATGACATTGCAATTTTAAAATCAAATGAAAAACCAAATGTAATATTTCCTGTTTCAAACGAAGATGTATCTTTGTTAGAAGATGTTATTGTAGCAGGTTTTCCATTGGGCAAGCAAATTAGTTCAGCAATTAAAACTCATAAAGGTGTGGTAACCGCTCTAGCTGGCGCAGGAGACAACTATTCTTTTTTTCAAACCGATGCTGCGATTAACCAAGGTAACAGTGGAGGACCAATTATTAATCAAAAAGGAAATGTAGTTGGTATTGCAGTTGCTACATGGGTTGAAGAGGGCGTACAAGGAGTTCATTTTGGAATTAAATCTTCTACATTAAAAACTTTTGCAAGTGCCAATGACTTAAGATTTTTACCACCTAATAGAAGAGAAATGTCTAATAAAGATTTAGGAAAATTAATTACCAAGGGCACTGTTTATATTGAGTGTCATATGACAGTTGCAAAAATTAAAAAAATGATTGCTCAAGCAGAAAATAGAAAAGCATTTTTCAAAGAGCACAAATAGATTATTTGATTTTACAACAATTTGACAACAATCTGACAACACTTATTGTCGTAAGAATAGTCTTTGCATAAATTATTTTGATTAAAAAGTAAGTGAAGTGGTGCCCCCGCACGGATTCGAACCGCGGACCTATTGATTACAAATCAATTGCTCTACCAGCTGAGCTACAAGGGCATGAGCAATAATTATTAATTATTTTAAAATTAATCAACTATTTTTTTTTAAATAACTCAAATGATGAAACACAATTGCAGCACTATTTGAGATATTTAAGCTTTCTACTTTATCATCGATATCTATTTTTACTAAAAAATCAGCATATTTAGTTGTATGTTGATGCATACCAAATCCCTCTGAACCAAATAAAAGAATATTATTTCCTTTCCATTCTATATTTGTAAAATCTTTATTACCGTTATTATCAAAGCCATAAACCCAAAAATTTTTATCTTTAAGGTTTTTCAAGGTAGAATTTATGTTCGATACTTCAAAAATATTCATATACTCAATTGCGCCACTAGAAGATTTATACATAAGTTTACTTTCGCTTGGATAATGTCGCTCTTTAATAATAATTCCATCAATATTAAAGGATGTAGCACTTCTAATTAAAGCTCCAATATTTCTAGGATCTGTAACCCCATCTAAACAGACTAAAGTAATGTTACTTTTACTTTTTATAAACTCTTTAAGTATTGGTTTTTCCAAGTGTTCTATCTCAGCGACATAACCTTGATGTAGTAAATTTTCTTTGGTGCTATATTTGTCTAATTCTTTTTTAGTTTTAAAATAAACTTTTACATCATTAAGAAGGTTTTTATTTGGGCTTTTTCTGTGTATATTTTTTTTGCTTTCCTCTGTTAAAAAAACTCTCAGTACCTTTCTTTTTGGATTTTTGAGAGCCTCAATAACAGCGTGTTGGCCAACAATGAAAAATGATGATTTATTCATAAATAATCCTATGTTTTACACGTTTTTTTGAATATTTTCCTATTAAATCACGTGTTGCATTTGCACAAATAAAATATATAAAACGCTTGTTGTTTGAAGCTTTATTGAACAAGGGGACACTTCCCCGAAGGGAGGGGTTCCAGAGCGGTCAAATGGGGCGGGCTGTAAACCCGTTGACTTCGGTCTTCGAAAGTTCGAATCTTTCCCCCTCCACCATTCAATAGAATTTTAAATAATACTGGAGTGTTATTCTTGGGTTTGTGCGGGTGTAGTTCAATGGTAGAACGCTAGCCTTCCAAGCTGGATGTAAGGGTTCGATTCCCTTTACCCGCTCCAAGAAATAAAATTATAAATAAAGAGGAAAAAAAATGTCGAAAGAAAAATTTGTAAGAAATAAACCGCATTGTAATATCGGTACTATAGGCCACGTCGATCATGGTAAAACAACCTTGACTGCAGCAATCACTAAAGTTTTAGCTGAAACAGGTGGTGCAACAGCTATTGCGTATGATCAAATTGATAAAGCTCCAGAGGAAAAAGAAAGAGGAATTACAATTTCAACGGCGCACGTTGAGTATGAAACAGAAAAAAGACACTATGCACATGTAGATTGTCCAGGACATGCTGACTATGTAAAAAATATGATTACTGGTGCTGCTCAAATGGATGGTGCAATTCTAGTTGTTAACGCAGCTGATGGCCCTATGCCACAAACCAGAGAACACATACTTTTAGCAAGACAAGTTGGTGTTCCTGCAATTGTTGTCTACTTAAACAAAGTTGATCAGGTTGATGATAAAGAAATGATTGATCTTGTTGAAGAAGAAATTAAAGAGTTATTAACATCATATAAATTCCCAGGAGATAAAACTCCAATCGCAAAAGGTTCTGCATTAGCAGCAGTAGAGGGAAGAGATGATGAAATAGGAAAAAATTCCATCTTACAATTAATGAAAAATGTAGATGAATTTATTCCACAACCAGACAGACCAAAAGATAAAGATTTTTTAATGCCTGTAGAAGATGTTTTTTCAATTTCTGGAAGAGGTACTGTTGTTACAGGAAGAGTAGAATCTGGTGTAATTAAAACAGGTGATGAGATTGAAATCGTTGGAATTAGAGAAACAAAAAAATCTGTTTGTACTGGAGTTGAAATGTTTAGAAAACTTTTAGACTCAGGTGAAGCTGGAGATAACATCGGAGTACTTTTGAGAGGTGTTGAGAGAACTGATGTAGAACGAGGACAAGTTCTTTGTAAATCTGGTTCAGTAACGCCTCATACTAAATTTGAAGCTCAAGCTTATGTATTAAAAAAAGAAGAAGGTGGCAGACACACTCCTTTTTTTACAAAATATAGACCACAGTTTTACTTTAGAACAACTGACGTAACAGGTGAAGTAGAATTACCATCTGGTACAGAAATGGTAATGCCAGGTGATGATGCTAAGTTTACAGTAAAATTAATCACTCCAATTGCAATGTCTGAGAAATTAAACTTTGCAATTAGAGAAGGTGGAAGAACAGTAGGAGCAGGAGTAGTAACTAAAATTATAGAGTAAGCTCTATATAGGAGTGTAGCTCAATTGGTAGAGCGCCGGTCTCCAAAACCGGAGGCTGAGGGTTCGAGTCCCTCCGCTCCTGCCAATTTAAGATTAAAAAAAATATGAAAAACCCGATTAAATTCATTCAGGAAGTAAAACAGGAAGCATTTAAAGTTTCATGGCCTACTGGTAAAGAAACTTTACAAGGAGCTTTAATGGTTTTTTTAATGGCTGTAGTTATGTCATTATTTTTTTTATTACTAGACCAGGTACTTAAATTTTTTTTAGAAATATTACTTAAGGTAAGCATCTAATGAAAAATTGGTACATCGTTCAATCTCATTCAAGTTTTGAAAATAAAGTGGCTGGATTAATTAAGGAAGAGGCTGATAAAGCAAAAATTTCTGACAAATTTGAGGAAATAATAGTGCCTACACATGATGTTACAGAAGTTAAAAGAGGCAAAAGAATACAAAGAAAAAAAAAATATTTTCCTGGTTACATATTAATTAAAAGTGAGATGAATAATGACATTTACCATATGATAAAAAATATTAAGAGAGTAAGTGGTTTTTTAGGTTCAAAAGGTATCCCAGTTCCAGTTTCAGATAAAGAAATAGAAAAAATACTAGGACAAATAAAAGATGGTGTAGCTCAGCCAAAATCTGGTATAGAGTATACCGTGGGAGAAAAAGTACAAGTTGTTGATGGACCTTTTGCATCCTTTAATGGTATGGTTGAAGGAATTGATGAGGAAAAATCAAGATTAAAAGTCTCTGTTTCAATATTTGGAAGACCTACACCAGTTGATTTAGAATATAACCAAGTGGAGAAAGTTAGTTAATGGCAGCAAAAAAAGAAATTAGTGGATTTATAAAGCTTCAAATAAAGGGAGGTCAAGCTAATCCAGCACCACCAGTTGGTCCTGCTTTAGGACAACGAGGAGTTAATATTATGGAATTTTGTAAAGCTTTTAATGATAAAACAAAATCATTAGCTGGAAAACCTGTTCCAGTAGAAATAACTGTTTATAAAGATAAAAAATTTGATTTTAAAATTAAATCTCCTCCAGCATCATTTTTTATTAGAGAAGCTGCTAAACTTAAAAGTGGTTCACAAGAGCCAGGAAGAAATATTGTAGCATCAATTACAAAAAAACAAGCTGAAGAAATAGCTAAACAAAAAATGAATGATTTAAATGCTTTAGACTTAGAGCAAGCAGTAAAAATTATTGCTGGTTCAGCTAGATCAATGGGAATCGAAGTAAAGGATTAGCATGAGCTCGAAAAGATTTAAAAAACTTCCTGAAAAAACTTATGAATTATCTTCCGAAACAATTGAAAAGCTTTTACCTATTGTGAAAAAAA
>CACOKI010000010.1 GCA_902627735.1 uncultured Pelagibacteraceae bacterium | reverse complement strand
TTTCTTTATAATTTTTGGAAAAGATAAATATATTTCGAAAGAGACCTATGTGAATGGACCACATGATTATCATTTGTTTAAAAAATCTAAAACTTTATTAAATAAAAAGATTAAATATCTAATTGATGTTGGGGCAAATATTGGAACATTTTGTATACCCCCCACAAAGGATAGATTAATTAAAAAATGCATAGCTATAGAGCCTGTTGAGAAAATTAATGATATCCTTAAAATAAACATAATCCTTAATGAATTAAATAATAAAATTAAAACTTATAAATACGTTATTTCAGACAAGAAAAATGAAAATTTATCCTTAACTTTAAATAAAAACAATTACGGTGATAATAAATTTAAAATAAGCAAGAATAAAAAAAAAAAATTTACTATCGTTAAACTAGACTTTTTTATTAATTATTTTGATTTAAATCAATTATTAATAAAAATAGATGTACAAGGTTTTGAAAATAAAGTTTTAATGAGTGCAACTAAATTTCTGAATAAGAGTGTGCCATTAATAATTGAATTTGACCACAACTTTATAAAACAAGAGAATTCATATAAAATTATAAGATTGATAAAAAATAAATATAACTTTTTTTCTTTATTAGATAAAAAAAACATTGAAAAAGAAAAAATTGAAAATTTTGATAAAATTTTTTATAAAATTCAAAAAAATAAAAACCAACTAAATTGTTTAATATATTAGTTGTGGCGGAGAGAATGGGATTCGAACCCATGAAAGAGTTTCCCCTTTACACGCTTTCCAAGCGTGCGCCTTCAACCACTCGGCCACCTCTCCAATTATTTAAAAAATTTCATCAATTTAAATGAATTAATTAGAAAAATTAAATATGTAAAATTCGTTTTAGTGTTAAAAAATTTTTTTATTTTATAAAAAAAACTATCTTCACTTAAAGAAGCTCTAAATTCTTTTGGATTAATACTTAGTTTATTATTTCTCACTTCTTTATTCATTTTAGATAATTTTCTATCAATATTAAATACTGTGATCGACTCAAAATTATAAATTGAATAAATATACTTGTTTAAAGAAAAATTTTGTTTTTTTAAACCGGGATATCTAGAATTAATGTCATCTATTAGTTTTTTTGTATAATTTATAAAAGAATATTTACTAGGATTATACCACTTATCTTTAATATAACTTGTATGAATATCTTCAGTTATAAGAATTCCTCCATCTTTAATATTTGGAATACAACTGTTTACAGTTTTTATTTGCTGATAATTTGTATGACCTCCGTCATCTAAAACTATATCGACTTTTCCATATTTTTTAAAAAATTTATTCCAAAAATCTTCTCTACTTTGATCACCAATTAATATATCAAACCCATATTTTTCAAATCTTTTGATATCTGGATTTAAATCAATTCCTATTATTTTTGCTTTTTTTCCAAAAAAATTTCTCCACATAAACAAAGAACCACCTGAAAAAACACCTATTTCAACAAAGATTATTTTTTTATTTCTAAATCTTGTTAACAAGGAGTCATAAATAGGAAAATAGTTAAAATATTTTAATGAAAAGTATTTGCTTTTTTTAAATGCCTTAAATGTCAGTGTTTTTTTATAGTTCAAAATATTTTTAAAAAATGTTTTTTTTTAATTATTAATATAATAGTAATTAATATGAAAAGAATATACCAAGAAATAGAAATTTTAACAATTACATATAAATCAGATCATATTATTGAAAAATGTTTATCAAACATTGATGAAAATTTTAAAATTACAGTTGTAGAAAACTCTGATAATAAAATTTTAAAGAAAAAAATTGAAAAAAGAAAAAATACTAAATGTATATTAACAAATTCAAATTTAGGTTTCGGTTCCGCATTTAATATTGGTGCAAAACAAATTAATTCTAAATATATTTTCCATTTAAATCCTGATGTTTTTATTAATTCTAATGTTATTTTTAAAATGTATGAAGTTGCTCAAGACATTAATGATCTTGGCATTTTATCCTGTAAAGAAAGCACAAATATAACCGAAATTTTAAATCAAGATAGATTAGATGTCGAGGAAGTCGATAATGTAAAAGGATTTGTGATGTTAGTTAATAACTTAAATTGTAAAATATCTGGATATTTTGATGAAAATTTTTTTTTGTACCTTGAGGAAATTGATTTATGCAAAAGATTAAAGCTTCTTAATAAAAAAATTTATATATCTAAAAATATTTTCGTAAAACATTTGGCTGGAAAATCTCATGATCCAACCTATTCAGAGAAAATGGAAATTCAAAGAAATTGGCATTATATGTGGTCTTTATTCTATTTTAACAAAAAACATTATGGTTTATTTAAAGCTTATAGTTTAACCATTGGAAAATTTATATCAGCATATTTCAAATCAAATTTTTATTTTTTCATAAACAAAAAAAAATACTTAATTTATAAACATAGATTTTTAGGATTACTTAATAGTTATTTAAATAAAAAATCAAGCTTTAGAATTTAATTTATTTTTCTAATTTATATTTCGGAAAACAAAGAATAAAAAAATCTTTTTTATTAGGTCTAACTTTTTTAACTCTAGTTTTAATTTCACTATAAAAGTTCCAAGCAAGTGGTAATAGACCTATATCTTCATTAAAAGTTTTTAAAAAATTTCTTGGTTTGATTGGTATTCTACTTCCAGGACAAAATTTGTTTTGTTTGAATTTATTGTCATCAATAATATAATCTAATTTGATCTTGGAATAATTTAAAAATGTGTTTGCTTTAGCTGCAGCACCATAACCGATTATTATTTTTCCTTTTTTAATATTTCTTAAATTATTTTTAATAATTTTAACTTTTCTTGAGCATTCATCAGCCCATTTTTTATAATAAGAATAGTTTAAAAATTTTTCCTTTTTAAGAATTTTTTTAATTTTATTTGAATTTGATTTCAATTTTATAACAAACAAATAACTTGAACCGTGTATTGTTTTTTTTTCAACATTGTGCAATTTTAATTTTACTCTTTTAGTTAATTCAAGCATGCTTTTTACATTAAAAAAGTTTATATGTTCATGATAGATTGTATCAAATTCTCTATTTTTACACATATCTGCCTGACTAGTTTGAATAATTAATGTGCTTTTTTCATGCATAAGTTTTTTTAAATTAGATAATAAATCAAATGGTTTTGGGTTATGTGCAAACGAATTTTGAAGAATTATTAAATCAAACTTTTTATTAATTTTTTTTATTATCTTTTTATTAAAAAAATCACAATATATTTTATGTTTTTTTGAGGAAATTTTAAAAATATTTTTCGCAGGATCAACACCATAGGTTTTGTAACCCTTTTTTTTAAAAACATCTAGTTGTGACCCATCATTACAACCAATATCTAAAATATTTTTATAAACAATTTTAGATGAATTTTTAATGCAAAAATTATAAAACTGTTTCATATATCTAAGATAAGTTTGTGTTGTTCCACTTACATAATCATAATTTCTATAAATTATTTTCGGATCAACAGCTATAGATAATTGTAAATGAGTGCAATCTAGGCAAGTATTTACTTTAAGCTCGTATTTTTTTTCTATTATATTTTTTTTTTTTAGATATGAATTTGCTAAAGGTTGTTTGTTAAGATCAAAAATTTTAGTTACTCTTTTTGATCCACAAGCAAGACAGTTTTTTATTTTTATGAAAGCCAACGATTATTTTTTAAACTCCATTCAACTACTTCTTCAATTCTTTTACTAAGTTTTATTTTTGGTTCCCAGCCTAAAGATTTCAATAATTTTGGACTAAGTGAATATCTTAGATCATGTCCTGGTCTTGAAGAATGATTATCAATTAATTCGTAAACTAAATCTTTTTTTTGTACTTTTGCAATAGTTTGAGCCAATGTTAAATTATCAATTTCTTCAGGACCAACTAAGTTGAATTTAGGGCATTTTGCATTTCCAAAATCTCCTTTATGATTATAATTTTTAAGATTGAGTATAAACATCAAACCATCAGCTACATCTTGAGCATGAATATAATGTCTACTGCCTGCTTTAGTTTTTTCTTTGTTAGCATGGATTAAAACTTTTTGTTGATCTCTTACTCTTTGAATCGTCATAGGTATAAATTTTTCAGGATGCTGTCTTTCTCCAAAAACATTCATAGTATGGGTAATATTAATTGGCAATTTATAAGTATTTTCATACGCAACACAGAATTCTTCTGCAGAAGCTTTACTTGCGCTATATGGATTAGTAGAGTTATATCTGTCATACTCGCTATAAGAAACACCTTCTGGAGCATTTCCAAATATTTCGTCGGTAGAAAAATATACAAACCTCTCAAGTTTTGGTAGTCTTCTAGCAAAGTCCAATAAATTAACTGTGCCTACTACATTATCTTGGACAAACTCCATTGGAAATGTAATCGATCTATCTACGTGACTAGCTGCCGCCAAGTGAAGTATTATATCTGGCTTACCGATTGCTGATTCTATCTGAGAATTAATCTCTGCTTTTAAGTCATGGAAAACAATTTTTAATCTTTTTTTATCCTCAACTGAAAACTGTTCTAAAATTTCGTTGAGCCTATTCAGATTGCCAGAAATATCTAATCTATCAATTGTTACAATTTTCCAGTCTGTGTTTTTAATTATATTTGCAATAATATGATGAGCTATAAAACCCGCACCACCAGTAATTAATACTTTTTTCATTAAAATTGATTTTTAAGTTTATTTTGGTCTTTTTATGGTTATTTTAAACTAAAGTCAAAAATAACATCAATTTTATATGAAAATAGTTTTAGTAATTCCTTATAGAGGCATAGGTGATTTAATTTTTCATATACCGTTAATTAGAGGATTATCAAAAAAATATAATTCTAAAATTAATCTAATCACTAACAAAGTTAATAAAGCTAAAAATTTACTTAAAAACGAAAAATCAATAAAAGAAATTGAATACATAAGTTTTCAAAGAGAAAATCAGATAAAAAATTCTTTTTTATTTTATAAAAAAATAAATTCCTTTAAATCCGACATATGCATCCTTACCGCGCCTACTAGAAGATTGATAATTCCTTTAATTTTCTCAAACTCTAAAAAAAAAATTTATTTTAAAAAAGATAATACAAGGGATTTATCTAAATATATAATTAAACAATCAAAAATTGAATTACCAAATATAAGATTCCATAAAAACTATTTACTTAAATTAGAGAAAAATAAAATATCAAAAAAAAATATATTCATAAGTATTGACTCAAGACATGATTCTAATAATTGGAGCCAGATTTATTATATTGAATTGATTAAACAAATTTTTAAAAAAAAATCTACTAATAAGATTTTTATCAATTTTGATCCCTCAAAAGTTAAAACTTTTAAAAAAATATTAGATTTATTTAAAAATGAAAAAAAAATATTTTTTACACACCAATCAAACTTTAATGAATTAATTACAATAATGAATAATTGCTCATTAATTATTGGAAATGAGTCAGGTCCAATTTGTATAGGTGCTGCATTAAAAAAGAAAGTGTTTAGTATTTATTATCCAAAACATACAAATAAATCTAGTAAAACTATTTATAATAAAGTTAAATTTTTCAATTCAGATAAAATTTCTTCTCAAAAAATTATATCTAATATTTTAAAAAATATTAGATAATTATTTTTCCTTGTTAATTTTTAATACGCCTATAAATGCCTCCTGAGGTATTTCAACTCTACCAAATTGTTTGGATCTTGCTTTTCCTTTTTTTTGTTTTTCAAGTAATTTTCTTTTTCTATCTGTAGCACCACCACCATGAATTTTGGTCAAAACATCTTTTTTAAAACCTTTAATTGTCTCTCTTGCAATTATTTTACCTCCAATAGCAGCTTGCACTGGTATCATAAAATTATGTCTTGGAATTAAATCTTTAAGTTTTTCACAAACTTCTCTGCCGGTTTTTTGAGCAAAATCTTTATGTATCATCATTGCAAGAGCGTCAACTGGTTCACTATTTACTAATATTCCAAGTTTGACAAGTTCACCTTCTCTGTAACCAATTATTTCGTAATCAAAACTAGCATAACCACTGGTCATTGACTTTATACGATCATTGAAATCGAATACCACTTCATTTAAAGGCAGTTCATAAACCAGGACTGCTCTATTCCCAGAATAGCCTAGATTATTTTGAATTCCTCTTTTGTCCTGACACAATTTAATAATTGACCCTAAATATTCGTCAGGTGTAATAATTGTAGCTTTAATCCATGGCTCCTCAATTGATTTGATTAACGTTGGATCTGGAAGACTTGAAGGATTTTGTAAATCAATAGTATCTCCTTTATTTAAATTTATTTTATAGACAACTCCTGGAGTTGTTGTAAGTAAATTAACATCAAACTCTCTTTCTAATCTTTCAGTTATTATTTCAAGATGGAGTAATCCTAAAAATCCACATCTAAAACCCAAACCTAGAGCTGATGATGATTCTGGTTCAAATGAAAAACTTGCATCATTTAATTGTAATTTAGCTAAACCATCCTTTAATTTTTGATATTCAGAACTGTCTACAGGAAATAATCCACAAAAAACTACAGGCTTACTTGGTTTAAAACCTGGCAAAGGGTCAGCTAAGACTTTAGCAGCATCACAGATTGTATCTCCTACTTTTGTTTCAGATAAAACTTTTATTCCTGTTGTAATAAAACCGATCTCACCAGAATTAAGTTCGATAATATCTTTAGGTTTAGGGGTAAAAACTCCAACTTTTTCAACGATATAATCTTGATTGGTCGAAAGCATTTTAATTTTCATATTTTTCTTTATTTTTCCATTTATTACTCTTACCAATATTACAACACCAAGATAGGTATCGTACCAACTATCGACTAATAAGCATTTAAGGTCTTCATTAGCATTTCCTATTGGTCCAGGTAATTTATTGATTATTTGCTCTAAAATATTATCAATTCCTTCTCCAGTTTTTCCTGAGCAAGGAACAGCATTTTCTGTATCAATACCTATAACATCCTCTATTTGTTTTTTTGTTTTTGTAATATCGGATGCAGGTAAATCAATTTTATTCAACACTGGGATTATTTCATGATTAGTATCTAGTGCTTGATAAACATTTGCTAAAGTTTGTGCCTCAACTCCTTGAGTACTATCAACAATTAATATTGATCCTTCACATGCATAAAGCGATCTGCTTACTTCATAACTAAAATCAACATGACCAGGAGTATCAATTATATTCAAAATATAATCTTTTCCATTTTTAGCTCTATAATTTAATTTAACTGTTTGTGCTTTTATAGTTATTCCCCTTTCCCTCTCTATATCCATTGAGTCTAAAACTTGAGCTTTCATCTCTCTTTCTGTTAATCCACCACAGTGATGGATTATTCTGTCCGCAATTGTTGATTTCCCATGATCAATATGAGCTATAATTGCAAAATTTCTTATATTATCAATAGTTGTCATTAAAATTTAAGATCTTATTTTGGCACCAGTTTCTTTTTCAACGGTATCAATTATCAGTTTATTCACTTTCTCTAAATCCTCATCATTGAGAGGCTTATCTAACGATTGGATGCCTACATTTATTGCAATTGATTTTTTATCAACGGGAATATTTTCGCCTTCATAAACGTCAAATATATCTACATTTTTTATAAGGTTTGGATTAATACTTGAAATAATTTCTATTAATTCTTGTGATTTAAAGTTTCTATCAATTATAAAAGCAAAATCTCTTTCTGACTTTTGAAAATCTGACACTTGATAAACCTTTTTTTGATCTCTTAATAATTTTTTAGGTCTTTTTAGATTATCGACAAAAATCTCAAATCCTACAAGTGACTCCGTTTTAATTTCAATTTTCTTGATTATATTTGGATGGATTTCTCCAAAATAACCAACGATTTTATCTTTTTCTTTATTTATAAAAATTCTTCCCGATTTTCCAGGATGATAATAATTGGGAGTTGTGTCATCTATATGAATTTTAGATCTATCATATCCAGCCTCGATTAATGTTTGAATAATATCTTTTTTAACGTCAAATATATCTACAATTCTATCATCTTCTATCCATGATAATCTTGACATTTTTCCAGATCTCAGTCCACCAATAACAGTTTCTTGTTCGCCTGGATTTGAACCACTGAATATTGGTCCAATTTCAAATAAAGATAAATCTTTAATATCTCTATTTAAATTCTTTCGCATGTAAAAAATTAAATTTGAAAAAATTGAATTTCTTAAAACACCAATTTCTGAACTTAATGGATTGATAATTTTAATTTCTTTTTTGTTTTCTTTGAATAAATTGTTATATTTTGAGTCTGTAAATGACCATGTGATTGCTTCGACATAACCTTTTGAAGCAATTGCTCGTTGTAAAAAATGAAATAATTTTTGTGTTTTGTTTAAAGTAGGTTTATGCCTCTTTTTTATTGGTTCAATAGTTTTTATTTGATCATATCCATGTATTCTTGCTAATTCTTCTATTATATCAATAGGTTGGGAAATGTCAGGTCTCCATGATGGAATTGTTAATTTTAGATATTTTTTTTCTTTTTTATGTTTAAAACCAAGATCTTCTAAAATCTTTAAAATTTTCTTCCTAGAAATTACAAGACCTGTTACTTTTTCGAATAAGTTTGGATCAAATTTAACTGTCTTAGCTTTAAATTTTTCAATTCTCTGAACATCTATCTTGCTAATTACACCACCACATACCTCTTTAATCAATAATGCTGCTTTATTTAAACCATCTTCAATAGACAATGGATCTATTCCTCTTTCAAATCTAAACTTTGCATCTGTATCAAGATTTAATTTTTTTGCAGTTTTTCTAATTGATTTTGGTTCAAAATAGGCTGATTCTAATAATATATTTTTTGTATCAAGTTCCGTACTCGATCTTGTACCGCCTATTATTCCTCCTAAACCTAAAACACCTTTACTGTCACTTATAACACACATACCATTTTCCATTTTGTAATTTTTGTTATCTAAAGCTGTAAATTGTTCTCCAGATTTAGAATTTCTAACAATTATACCTTTTTCAATTTTATCGGCATCATATGCATGAAGTGGTCGATTAATATCAAGCATAACATAGTTAGTTATATCAACTATCGCTGAAATTGGTTTTTGACCAATTGAAATAAGTTTATCTTTAAGCCACTTAGGACTCTCTGTATTTTTAACATTAGTAATTAAACAACTACCAAAAACACTACAACCTTGACCCTTTTCTTTTGTAATTTTAACACTCAAGGTGTGTTTTATTTTAGATTGAATTTTTTGTTCTTTAGAATTTTTTAATTTTCCAAAACCAGAAGCAGCAAGATCTCTAGCTATCCCTCTAATACCTAAACAATCTGGTCTATTAGGGGTAACAGATAAATCAATAGAATTTGGATTATTATTTTGAAAATAATTTTTACCAACACTTTTATGATATTTAGATTTTGGTAATTCTACAATTCCCTCTCTTTCATTCGATAAATTTAATTCAGACTCAGAACATAACATTCCATAAGATGTTACACCTCGAATTTTAGCTATTACTAATTTGGTTTTAGTTTTAGGAATAGTTGCACCGGGAGGAGCATAAATTGTGATTAATCCTGCGGTAGCATTTTTTGCACCACAAACAACTTTTCTTATATCTTTTTCTCCTATATCAACTTCGCAAACTTTAAGCCTATCAGCATTAGGATGTTTTTCTGTTTTAATGATTTTTGCTACTTTAAATAATTTATTATCTGCAGATAAGCTTTCTATACTTTCTACTTCTAATCCGATATTAGTAAGTTGATCTATAAGAAATTTCTCTTTTAAGCTTGTATTTAAATGATCTTTCAGCCAATCGAATGTGATCTTCATCTGCTTAAGCCTCTGTAATTTGTTGGCACATCTAAAGGATCAAATCCAAAATGGTTCAACCATCTATGATCACAATCAAAAAAAGCTCTAAGATCATTAATTCCGTATTTTAGCATTGCTAATCTATCTATACCAATTCCAAAAGCATAGCCTTGATACTTAGCTGGATCAACTTTCACATTTTTTAAGACATTAGGGTGAACCATTCCACATCCTAAAATTTCAAGCCATTGATCACCTTCGCCTATAACAATTTTTCCATCTTTAATTTTGTAACCTATGTCTACTTCTGCTGATGGCTCAGTAAATGGGAAATGACTCGGTCTAAATCTCATTTTAATTTTATCAACCTCAAAGAATTCTTTTATAAAATAATTAAGACATCCTTTTAGATGCCCCATATTTATTTCTTTATCGATGTGTAAGCCCTCCACCTGATGAAACATTGGTGCATGTGTTTGATCACTATCTGACCTATAAGTTCTTCCAGGAGCAATTATTTTAAATGGCGGTTTATTATTAATCATTGTTCTTATTTGAACAGGTGATGTATGTGTTCTTAATAGCTTTTGTTTTTTCTCATCTAAATAAAAGGTATCATGCATATCTCTAGCCGGATGATGATCTGGAGTATTCAGTGCTGTAAAATTATTAAATTCATTTTCAACATCTGGACCTTCCTCAACACTAAAGCCTATTTCTGAAAATATTGATGAAATTTCATCTATAGTTTGTGATACAGGATGTATCTTACCTCTTGTAATTGATCTTTCCGGTAAAGATACGTCAATTTTTTCTTTTTTTAATTTTTCATTTACCTCTGAAATTTCAATTTCACCTATCTTTGAGTTAATTAAATTTTGCAACTCATCTTTAATGTTATTAAGTTCGGTTGCATATTTTTTTCTCTCAGAGACTGAAATTGATCCAATTTTTTTAAATTGTTTTGTTATTAAACCGTTTTTACCAAATAACTCAGTCCTGAGTTGGTTAACTTGTGAAAGATCTAGTTTAGATCTTAATTTAGATAAAAATTCATCTCTTATTTTTTTTAGATCTGACATTTTTACAGATTATTTCTTCAGAAAAATAAAACAATAGAGAAGATTAATTTAATGCAGATTGAGCTTTTTGAACAATAGATTTAAAGGCTTCTGGACTATCATAGGCTATTTCAGCAAGAATTTTTCTATCTATTTTTATACCACTTTTATTTAACCCATTTATAAATTTAGAATATGTAAGCCCTTCAGCTCTTACACCTGCATTAATTCTTTGGATCCAAAGTGATTTGAAATCTCTTTTTTTATTTCTTCGATCTCTATAAGCATATTGCATAGCCTTTTCCATTGCCTGTTTAGCAACTCGAATTGTATTCTTTCTTCTGCCCCATTGTCCTTTTACTGCTTTTAAAACTTTTTTATGCTTTGCTTTACTAGTTACACCTCTTTTTACTCTTGCCATCTTAACCTCTGATACTGTAAGGCATATACGATTTAACAATTTTGCCATCCTGTTTAGACATTGTTGTCGTACCCCTTAATTTTCTTATTTGCGAATTTGTTCTTTTAATCATGCCATGTCTTTTTCCAGCCTGAGCCATAATTACTTTACCTCTAGCAGATATTTTGAATCTTTTTTTGGCTGAGCTTTTTGTTTTAAGTTTTGGCATAATTGAGCGATTTTATACAAAGAAAGATATAAATTTACAACCTATATTAAGGCCTTATAGAGGTTGAATTACCATTATCATTTGTTTTCCATCAAATTTTGGATGTGATTCTACTTTTCCTATATCTTTCATATCCTCTTTAATTTTACTCATTAGTTCATTTCCTAAGTGGGAATGTTGAAGTTCTCTTCCCTTAAATCTTATAGTAAATTTAACCTTATCACCTTTTGCAATAAATTTTTTTGCATTTTTAACTTTAAATTCATAATCGTGTGTTTCAGTTACTGGTCTCATCTTAATTTCTTTTAAGGATATTATTTTTTGTTTTTTCTTTGCTAAATTAGCTTTTTTTTGTGCATCATATTTAAATTTACCCATATCCATTATTTTACAAACAGGAGGGTTGGCATTTGGTGCTATTTCAATTAAATCAAGTCCCTCATTTTTTGCTTTATTTATGGCGTCATTTGTATTCAAAATACCTAAATTTTCCCCATCGCTAGATATTACCTGAACTTCTGGTGACAAAATTCTATTATTAGATCTCGGTCCACGATCTTTATTTTTTCTTTGAAAATAATTTTGTTTAAATTCTGCCACTTAATTTTGGGATACTTTGTTTAAAGCAGAGAATTTTTTTAAGAATAAATTTAGTTCCATATTTTCTTGTTTGTTAGAATCCAATCTTCTAATGGTTACAGAGTTACTGTCAACTTCTTTTTTACCACAAATTAATAAAACCGGTATTTTTGCTAATGAATGTTCTCTTATTTTATAATTTAAATTATGATTTTTTAAATCAACAATTGAACTCATGCCAGCTTCTTTGATTTTTTCCGATACATTTTTTGCATAGTCCTCGAAATCTTCTGAAATTGGTATCACAACTGTTTGTAATGGAGAAATCCAAAATGGAAATTTTCCTGCGTAATTTTCTATTAATATTCCGATAAATCGCTCAAGTGAACCAAACAAAGCTCTGTGTAGCATCACTGGAACTTTCTTTGTTCCATCTTTATCAACATATGAAGCATTTAATCTTCCAGGTAAGTTTAAATCAACCTGAACTGTTCCACATTGCCAGTCTCTGCCAATTGCATCTCTTAAAACAAATTCTATTTTTGGACCGTAAAATGCACCCTCACCTTTGTTTATAGAATATTCTAATTTAGTAGCTTTAACAGCATCCAATAATGATGCCTCAGCTTTATCCCATACTTTATCATCTCCAACTCGGACGTCAGGCCTATCAGCATATTTTAAAACTACATTTTTAAAACCTAAATCTTTATAAATGTCTAAAATCAAATTTGTAACATTTAAACATTCGCTAGTAATTTGATCCTCTGAACAAAAAATGTGAGCATCATCTTGAGTAAATGCTCTTACTCTTAAAAGTCCATGGAGTGCTCCTGAAGGTTCATAACGATGAACTTTTCCAAATTCTGTAATTCTTAAAGGTAAATCTCTATAACTTTTTAAACCTTGATTAAAAACTTGAATATGTCCTGGACAATTCATAGGCTTAATAGCAAAAACTTTTTCATCAGGGGTTTTTGATGTATACATATTTTCTCCATATTTTTCCCAATGTCCTGATTTTTCCCATAACAATCTATCTAATACTTCTGGTGTGTTTACCTCTCTATAACCTGCTGCATCTTGCCGTGCTCGCATGTAATTAATTAATTTTTGAAATAAAGCCCATCCTTTTTCATGCCAAAATACTGATCCAGGACTTTCTTCTCTAAAATGAAACAAATCCATTTCTTTTCCTAATTTTCTATGATCTCTTTTTTCTGCTTCTTCAATTCTCTTTAAATAATTATCTAAGTCTTTTTGGGAAGCCCAGCCAGTACCATAAATTCTTTGTAACATCTCATTTTTTGAATCTCCCCTCCAGTAAGCACCAGCTACTTTTGTTAGCTTAAAATATTTACCAATTCTTCCAGTTGATAATAAATGTGGACCTCTACAAAGATCATACCAATCACCATGATAATAAATGGAAACCTCGTTATCTTTTGGAATCATATCAACAAGCTCAACTTTATATTTTTCTCCAAGTTTAGAATAATGTTTTTTTGTTTCTTCTCTTTCCCAGACTTCCCTTCTTGTTTTTTCATCTTTTTCGATTATTTCTTTCATTCTAATCTCTATTTTTTCAAGATCGTTAGGAGTAAAAGGTTCTTCTCTATAAAAATCATAATAAAAACCATCCTTTATTGCTGGACCAATAGCTAATTTTGTACCAGGAAATAACTCTTGGACAGCCATTGCCATTATATGAGTTGTGTCATGTCTGATTGCATCTAATCCCTCTGGATCATTTGCGGTGTAAATTTTAACTGAACTATCTTTATCTATATTAAAATATAAATCTTTTAATTCTCCATTAACACTCATTATAAGTGCTTGTTTAGCAAGAGATTTACTTATTTTTTCAGCTATTTCGATGCCACTCACTTTTTTTGGAAAATTTATTCTATTTCCGTCTGGTAAAGTTATTATAGGCATCTAATTAAATAATTTTTTATACTCTGAATAAGTAGAAAAACACATTTTTTCAACATTAAACTTTTTTATGATGTTTTTTCTACCTTCATTGCCCATGATTTTTAATGTACTTTCATCCAAAGTAAATCCTTGAATAATTTTATCACATAAAGATTTAGCATCACCAGATTTAAATAATAAACCAGTTTTCTCATCATCAATAGTCTCATTTGAGCCACCAATATTACTTGCAATAATAAGTTTTTGCATTGATTGCGCTTCTACAGCAACTCTTCCAAATGCTTCAGGCTCAATTGATGCTGAAATAATTATATCTGAAACTTTATATGCTAGAGCCATATCATTACAATGATCTATAAATTTTACTTGTTTTGTCATTCTATACTTTTCGGTTAATTCTATTAATTTTTTTTTATATAAATTTCTTCCTTGATCATTTCCTAAAATCACAACATAAAATGCTTCATATCCAAGTTTTATATTTACTAAGTTAATTGATTCTAGAAATAATTCATGCCCCTTCCATCCAGTAAGTCTCCCTGGTAACAAAATAATTTTTTTATTATCTTTAATATCCCATTTTTGAAGAAGTTTTTTTTCCTCAATTTCTAGTTTTGTAGAAGGATCAAAGTAATCTACATTAATACCTCTAAATATAACTAACAGTTTTTTTTTAATATCTATAAATTCAGCATAATTGTCTTTTATATGTGAAAAAATAAAATTTGAACCAGCAATTATTAAATTTGATCTTACCATGACTGAATTATAAAATTTTTTAAATTTTCCTTTGAAATTATAAGTCCCATGAAAAGTTGTTACGAATTTTCTTCCGGTAATTTTTGTTGCTAAGAGACACGACCAAGCAGGTGCTCGACTACGTGCATGAACGATTGAAATATTAAAAATTAAAATGATACAGATTAATATAATCGAATTTAATATCATCAATAAAGGATTTTTACTATGTACTGGTAGTCTAATTAATTTCACTTTTTTTTTATCAACATATTTTAATAATTCACCACCGCTTGTTACAATAAATGATTTACAATTATTTTCTGGTAAATAATGTGCCAGATCATAACATCCTGTTTCTGCTCCACCATATCCCAGTTTTGGGATTACTTGTAAAACTTTTAAATTAGATGTCATTCAGTATTATTATATAATATTAGATATAAGATATAAACTTTTATGACAAAATTCAGTTACCTTAAAATAACAAAAAATAAAAAGATAAGATATTTAAAGATTTTTCAAAAAAAAAGCCTTTATCTTGTTTTTCTTCATGGTTTCATGTCAGATCTTGAAGGAAAAAAACCTAAAGTTTTTTTTAATTTTGCAAAAAGAAATAAATTAGGTTTTTTAGCTTTAGAATATTCTGGTCACGGAAAATCCTCTGGCAAATTTATAAATGGCAATATTTCAAAATGGAGTAAAGAAACTTCATATTTAATAAAAAAAATTGTTAAAAAAAATAAAATGATACTAATTGGTTCAAGCATGGGTACATGGATTTCTTTAAATCAGATTTTAAAATTTAAAGATCAAATTTCTGGTTTAATTGGAATAGGTTCAGCTCCAGAATTTTTACAATATTTGATGTGGAAAAAATTTTCAAAAAAAATGAAAAAAGAAATAAAAAAAAATGGAATAATTAATCTCAAACATGGAGATTATGAATATCCTATTACATTTCAACTTATTAAAGATGGAAGAAAAAATAAAGTATTACATAGAAAAATTCATCAAAAAATCAATGTAACGATGGTTCATGGTAGTAAAGATAAATCTGTCCCAGTCAGTTACTCAAAAAAAGTTTTAAATATGTTCGTTAATTCAAAGAAAAAATTAGTTTTAGTCAAAAATGGTGATCATAGTTTATCCTCACCTAAATGGTTAAAAATTTTACAAAAAGAATTAAAATTAATTATTAACCAACCTGTTTGATTTTTGACTTTAAGCTGATTGGATTTTTAAGCTTATTTAACATTTCTTTTGGACAAACTTGTACAAAATTTTTTATCTCTTCTGCAAAATTGCTAATTATTTTTTTCGATATTTGAGATCCTGTTTCTTCGTAATGTTCTTTGATTAATTTCATTAAAAAATTAATCCAATAATTTGTTTCAACACTTTGTGATACTACGGAGTCTGAGTTTATTTT
Source organism: uncultured Pelagibacteraceae bacterium (assembly GCA_902627735.1). GTDB lineage: Bacteria > Pseudomonadota > Alphaproteobacteria > Pelagibacterales > Pelagibacteraceae > Pelagibacter. The sequence continues at coordinate 25,235 of CACOKI010000010.1, read as the reverse complement.
TTTTTCAAGCTCTCCTGATTTGTCATAAACAAAAGCCATTCCACCTGTCATACCAGCAGCAAAATTATCTCCAACGTTACCAAGAATAACAACTGTTCCACCGGTCATATATTCACAACCATTCGAATCACATCCTTCTATAACTGCTACAGCACCAGAGTTTCTTACTGCAAATCTATCTCCGGCTTGTCCTGCAGCAAATAACTTACCTGAGGTAGCTCCATATAAAACTGTGTTACCAATAATGGTATTTTCATTTGAAATCAAATTACTTTCATCAGAAAGCTTTATTGAAATAGTTGCACCAGAAAGTCCTTTTCCAACATAGTCATTTGCATCTCCTTTAAGATTTAGTTTTAAACCTTTCGCTGAAAAGGCTCCAAAAGATTGACCAGCTGAACCTTTAAAGTTTAAAGTGAGAAAATTTTCATCTAATTTTTCATAACCGTACTTTGTAAAAAGATGATGAGAAATTCTTGTACCAACTGCTCTATTTGTATTTTTAATTACAAATTCTTTTTCAACCCTCTCAGAATTATCTAAAGACTTTTCTATATCAGGCCAAATTTCTTGATCTAATGTTTCAGGGACTTCATTTATATCCTGGGATTCACAATATCTTTTCTTGTTCCCTGGGTCTGCTTGAACAAATAAAGGATTTAAATCTAAATCATCTAAATTTGGTGAAGCTTTACTTACTTGCATTAATAAATCTGTTCTTCCAATAACATCATTTAAAGATTTAAAACCTAATTCTGCTAAAATTTCTCTTACCTCTGAAGCTATAAAGGTAAATAGGTTAACGATTTTATCAGGGGTACCAGAAAATTTCTCTCTTAATTTTTCATCTTGTGTACAAACACCTACTGGACAAGTATTTGAATGACATTGTCTTACCATAATACATCCCATTGCAACTAAGGCTGTTGTTGCAACTCCGTATTCCTCTGCTCCCATCATAGCAGCAATAACAACATCCCTACCAGTTTTAATACCTCCATCTGTTCTTAAAGTAACTTTGTGTCTCAAATTATTTAAAGTAAGAACCTGATTGGCTTCTGTAAGTCCCATTTCCCATGGAATACCAACATATTTAACACTTGTTTGTGGTGTTGCTCCGGTTCCACCATTGTGACCTGAAATTAAAATTATGTCTGCCTTTGCTTTTGCCACTCCTGCAGCAATCGTTCCAACGCCTGATGATGCAACTAATTTTACACCAACTCTAGCTTTTGGATTTATTTGTTTTAAGTCGTAAATTAATTGAGCTAGATCTTCAATTGAATAAATATCGTGATGTGGGGGTGGAGAAATTAATGTTACTCCAGGAGTTGAGTGTCTTAATCGAGCTATTTCATCTGTAACTTTAAACCCGGGCAATTGACCGCCCTCACCAGGCTTTGCTCCTTGAGCAATCTTTATCTCGATTTCATTACAATTATTCAAATAATTTACTGTTACTCCAAATCTTGCAGAGGCAATCTGTTTTACCCTTGAATTGGCACTATCTCCATCATCCATAATTTTAAATCTTTTTTCATCTTCGCCACCCTCACCACTACAAGATGCTCCTTTGATTCTATTCATACCTATTGCTAGAGTTTCATGTGCTTCCTTAGATAATGCTCCATGAGACATGCTTCCACTACCGAATCTCTTTAAAATATTTTCTAAAGGTTCGACCTCTGATAAATCTATTGACGGTCCTAATTTCTTTTTTCTAAAATTTACCAAATCTCTCAAATTTATTGGTGGCAAATTATATATACCTTCAGCATATTTCTTATAAGCATCATAAGAGTTAGAGCTTACTGCGCTCTGTAACAAGTGAATAAGATTTCCCTGATATTGGTGAGTTTCACCATTTTTTCTATATCTATAAATACCACCAATTGGTAATACTGTTTCTGTACTTTCAAATGCTTCTTTGTGGATTTCTCTTATTTTTTTTTCAATACCAGTTAAACCAATACCTGATATTTTTGATGTAACTCCAGGGAAATAATCATTAACAACGGTTCTGCTAAGTCCCACAGTTTCGAAATTACAACCACCTCTATAAGAACTCAAAACTGAAATTCCCATTTTAGACATTATTTTTAAAAGGCCAGCATTAACTGATTTTATATATCTTTGAACACATTCATCAAAACTAAACTGACCAAAAAGTTTCTTAGAATATCTTTGATATAAGCTATCAAACGCTAAATATGGATTTACTGTAGTAGCACCAACACCTATTAGTGTAGCAAATGAATGGGTATCTAAAGCCTCTCCAGATTGAACATTAATTGAGACATATCCTCTTAATTTTTTTTCAATCAAAAAAGTATTTATGGCTCCTACACATAACAACATTGGTATAGGTAGTTTTTCTGAAGAAAGATCCTTGTCGCTAAGAACAAGTTGTTTAACACCTTGTCTTACTGCTATTTCAGCCTCTTTTTGAATTCTTGTAATAGCATTTGTTAGATTTTCATTTTGTAAAAATGTACAATCTAAATTTATAGAATTTTTACCAAAAAAATTTATAAATTTATTAAATTGTGAATTAGATAAAATTGGACTGTTTAAGACATAAATATTTTCTTTGGTTAATGTATCAAAATCTAAAATGTTACCTAAATTTCCAAATCTAGTTTTTAAACTCATTACTTTATTTTCTCTTAACGAGTCAATTGGAGGATTAGTTACTTGACTAAAATTTTGTCTAAAAAAATGATAAAGTGGTCTATATCTATCAGATAAAACAGCTAAGGGAGTATCGTCTCCCATAGAACCTGTTGCTTCTTTTGCATCTTCAGCCATCGGATGTAGAATAAGCTCTAAGTCTTCTAAACTTATTCCAAATGTATATTGTCTTCTTCTTAAATTTTCTCCTTCAAAATTATTTTGTTCATTTGAGATAATTAATTTTTCATCTAAATCAATTATTTGTGAATTAAAGTGTTTGAACTCCTTAGCCAAATAATCTTTTATTTGATCGTTTGAAAAAATTTTCCCTTTTTCAATTCTTACTCCAATGATTTCACCAGGGCCTAATCTACCTTTCGACAAAATCTTTTTTTCATTTAATTCTATCATTCCTGTTTCTGAACCTGCAAAAAGCATTTTATCCTTAGTAATTGCATATCTAAGAGGTCTAAGACCATTTCTATCATTAGCAGCAATAACCCACTCGTTGTCTGTAGCCGCTATAGCAGCAGGCCCATCCCAAGGCTCCATGGTGCTATTTAAGAAATTGAATAACTGTTGATGGCTTTTTGGAAGAGTCTTATTTTTTTTTGACCAAGCATCAGGCACTAACATTAATTTTGCCAAAGGTGCAGATTGACCAGATTTGTTAAGTAGTTCAAAAACATTATCTAATGCTGCTGAGTCTGAAACACCCTTTTGAATTACTGGCTTTAAATTTTCTACATCATCAAAAAGTGGACTGCTCATTTCTTGTTCGTGAACTTTCATCCAATTTTTATTTCCTTTATAAGTATTAATTTCTCCGTTGTGAGCAATAGCTCTAAAAGGTTGAGCTAAACTCCAACTTGGTGCTGTATTGGTTGAAAATCTTTGATGAAATATTGCGTATCTTGAAATAAATCTTTTGTCTCTCAAATCCAAGTAAAAGTCTGATATTGCTTCGGCTAGATAAAGCCCTTTGTAAATGATTGATTTTGAACTGATTGAACAAATATAAAAGTTGTTCAATGATAACTCAAATGCCTTATTTTCAATTATTTTTCGTGTTTCATATATTTTTCTCTCTAAATTTTTATCTATTAAGTTTGGATCATTAGATTTAAATAGAACCTGAATTATTTCTGGCATGGTTTGAAATGCCTTTACACCTAAAATTTTAGGGTTTACTGGAACTTGTCTCCACCCATAAATGCTAAAATTATTTTTAGTTAATTCACTTTCTACAATAGTTTTGCAACTCTCTTGTGAAGAATAATCATTTCTGGGCAAAAAAATCATTCCAACACAAATTTCAGAGTTATCATAATCGTGACCTGTAACTTCAATCTTTTCTATAAAAAAATCTTTAGGAATCTCAACGTGTATACCTGCTCCATCACCAGTTTTTCCATCAGCATCTACAGCTCCTCTATGCCATACAGCTTTTAGGGCTTGAATCCCATATTCAACAATTTCTCTAGATTTCTTTCCTTCGGTTGAAGCAATTACACCTACGCCACAAGCATCATGTTCCATTTCTTTTGAATAAACATGATTTTCACTTAATAGTTTTAGATTTTTTTTATAATTATCCATTATGCTACTTTTATTTTTTTTAATTGATTATTTTCTAAATAAGTTTTCATAGCAGCTGCTGCGTCTCTACCATCCTTAATGGCCCATACAACGAGCGATGCACCTCTAACTATATCTCCAGCAGCAAAAACACCTTTTAAATTAGTTTCCATTGTATTGAAGTTTGTCTTTAAAGTTCCCCATTTTGTTACTTGTAATTCTTTTGCATCAAATAAATAAGGTAGATCTTCTGGATCGAATCCAAGAGCTTTAATAACCATATCAGCTTTCATCTCAAATTCAGAACCCACTTTTATTTCAGGTCTTCTTCTTCCTGAATCATCTGGTTCACCTAATTGAATTTGATTTACAATTAATTTTTCTATCTTATTAGTACCTTTAAATTCTTTTGGACTCGATAACCACACAAATTCAACACCTTCTTCTTCAGCATTTGCAACTTCTCTTGCAGATCCTGGCATGTTTTCTTTGTCTCTTCTATATAAACATTTAACTGAATTGGCTTTTTGTCTTACAGAAGTTCTAACACAGTCCATGGCTGTATCTCCTCCACCAATAACAACAACATCTTTTCCTTCTGCATTTAAAATTCCTTTATCAAATAATTCAACTTTATCTCCTAATCCTTTTTTATTTGATGCTGTTAAAAATTCCATAGCTGGAAAAATATTTTCTAAATCGTTTCCTGGCAAGTTTATCTCTCTTGGCTTATAAACTCCTGTTGCAATCAAAATTGCATCATGTTTCTTTCTTAACTGTCCTAATGTGGCATCTTTACCAACTTCAAAGTTATGCAAAAATTCTATACCACCATCTTTAAGAAGTTTTGTTCGTCTTTCGACTACATTTTTTTCTAATTTAAAGCTCGGAATCCCGTAAATTAATAAACCTCCTGCGCGGTCATAACGATCATAAACAGTAATTTTATATCCATGTTTTCTAAGTTGTTCTGCTGCTGCCAAACCTGCTGGACCTGCTCCTATAATGCCAACACTTTGTTCCTTTTCATATTTTACATCAATTGGTTTAATCCAGCCCTTTTCCCATGCATTATCTGTAATGTATTTTTCTACCGACCCAATAGTTACCGTTCCATGGCCTGACTGCTCAATTACACAATTACCCTCACACAAACGATCCTGTGGGCATATTCTTCCACAAACCTCCGGCATATTATTTGTGCTTTGAGATAATTCGTATGCTTCTTTTAGCCTTCCCTCTGCTGTTAATTTCAGCCAGTCTGGGATGTTATTACTTAAAGGGCAGTGCACTTGGCAAAATGGTACTCCGCACTGAGAACATCTACTTGATTGTTCTTGGGCTTTTTGCTTTATAAAATCGTCATAAATTTCATTAAAGTCATTTTTTCTAGTCTCAACAACTCTTTTAGGTGGAGTCTGTTGACCTATTTTTACAAATTTCAGCATTTTATCAGTCATATTTTTTTTAGATTTAAGGCAAAATATACATTGTTTTTATTAGTAAAAGAATTATTTAGGTCAGTATTTATTACCTATATTTTGCTAAAATAAGCTTAAAATAACGAATTTTTATTTTTTGCATACCTAATATGATTAAATCGAATTGTTTTAAAAGGTTATTATTTGAGCTACCACACTAATATGTTCCAAGATTTTATAGAAATTATTATTCTATCAGCCATTCAAGGAATATCTGAATTTTTACCAATAAGTTCATCAGCTCATTTGATAATAGTGTCTAGTCTATATGATCTTAAAGCAAGCTCACTTTTAATAGACATAAGTTTACATTTAGGTTCTTTAATAGCAATAATATTTTTTTTTAGAAAAGATTTATTTAACATAAAACATAATCAAAAATTATTAAAACTAATCATTATAGGTTCTATACCACTTATTATTTTTGGGTACATACTACATTCGACTGAATTAATACATCTTTTAAGAAATATTAAAATCATAGCATGGACTACATTATTTTTTGGAATCATTTTATACTTTGCTGATCAGAGACAAGTTGATCAAAATATTTCCTCAAATCTTAATATAAAAGCTATTCTATTTATTGGATTATTTCAAATACTTGCATTAGTACCTGGTGTGAGTAGAGCGGGCATTACAATGACTGCTGCAAGATTTTTAAACTTCAACAGAGTCGATTCAGGTAAAATTTCATTTTTGCTCTCTATCCCTGCCTTAGCAGGAGCAAGTTTTCTTGGGTTAAAAGATATACAGAAAGAAACTTTAGAAATCAATTTATTAGTAATTATTGCTATAGTTTTGTCTTTTCTATTTTCGTATATAACAGTAAAATTTTTTTTAAATTATTTAAATAAATTTTCATTAAATGTTTTTGTAATTTATAGATTAATAATTGCATTTATTTTATTATCTATAATTTATTTTTAAACTGATCGTTTTATTAAAGGTAGTAATTGAGATAATAAAACACCACATAGTATAAAAAAACATCCTAATAAATTATTAATTCCTAATATCTGATTTAATAAAAACCATGCTGCAATTGTTGCAAAAACACCTTCTAATGAAAAAATTATTGCTGCTGGAGCTGGTGTAATATTTTTTTGTGCGTAAATTTGTAAAACAAAAGCAAATCCTCCTGAAAGAATTCCTGCATATAAAATTGAATCAATTTCGTTTAAAATATTTTCGATTATAAATTCTTCATAAATAATTCCAATCACAAAAGAGAATAACGCTACTAATAAAGTTTGAATAGCACCTAAAGTTAAAGGTAAATTATATTTTGTAACTATTATTCCAGTAAAAATGATATGGGTACTCCAAAATAAAGCGCCTAATACAACAAGTGTATCTCCAAGTCTTACTGTTGCATCGTGAAAATTCGTAAGTAGATAACCACCAATTAAACAGAGGACTACAGAGGGCCATACACTCCAATGTATTGATTTTTTTCTAAATAGAAAAATTATAATTGGTACCATAGGGACATAAAAAATTGTGAAAAATGCTGCGTTAGCAACATCTGTATACAAAAGAGCAACTTGTTGTAATGCTGAACCTAAAAAAAGTGATAACCCAATTAAAAAGGAAAGTGTAGCAAATGTTTTAAAGTCTAATTTGAACTCTGATTTAAATTTTTTTAACTCAAATAAAAATGCAAGAGGTAAAATTGCCAAAAATCCGACAAAAAATCTTACAGCGTTAAAAGTAAAAGGACCTATATTATCCATACCTGTATCCTGGGCAATAAAAGTGGTTCCCCAAATAAATGTGCATAATAATGCACTAAATAATGAGACTGTTTTTGACATAATTTATTTTAGACTGCTAATTTGTAAGCAAAGTTTTTTCCTAAATTTTCTTTTAACTCGTTATTAAAACGAGCGGCTTCTGCTCCATCAATAATTCTATGATCGTAAGACAATGATAAAGGCAACATAGTTCTTGTAACGAATTTTCCATCTAAGAAAACTTGTTTTTTTTCAGATCTTCCAATTCCTAAAATCGCAACCTCAGGAAAATTTATAATAGGTGTAAAAAACGATCCTCCAATTCCACCTAAACTTGTTATTGTCATAGATCCACCAAATAATTCTTTTTTATCAATTTTTAGATTTCTACATTGATCACTAAGATTTTTAAGTTCAGAACTTATAAGATTAATATTTTTATTGTCTGCATTTCTTAGTTTAGGAACCATTAAACCGTGCGGAGTATCCACAGCTATTCCAATATGATAATATTTTTTAATAGTCATTTTTCCAGTATCAATATCGTCGATAGAGCTATTAAAATTAGGAAATTTTTTCAATGAAGCAGTCAAAGCTTTGACGATAAAAGCTAAAGGTGTAATTTTTTTTTTTTCTCCAGTATATATATCGGTAAGCGATGATCTAAATTCCTCTAGCTCTGTGATATCTGCTTCATCATGATTGGTTACATGAGGAATATTTGTCCAAGAATTCATCAAGTATTTTGATGATAATTTTTTAATTCTTGGTATATCTTTTATCTCTACTTCTCCAAATTCTGAATGAGAATATTCTTGTTTTATCTTTTCATTTCTTTTGTTCTCATTATTAACTAAATTATTAGATTTTGAAGCTACAAATAATTTTACATCACTCTCAATAACTCTACCTTTGCGTTCACTGCCTACAACTTGATTAATATCTACCCCAAGTTCTCTTGCAAACTTTCGAACCTTTGGACTTGCAGATGATATATTAAAAACTTTATTTTTATCAGTTGATATTCTTTGAGCCTCTGATTTTATTTCTTGAGTTTTTTTAATCTCCTTTTTAATTACTGGCTTTTTTTCAACTTTTTTTTGTATTTCGTTAATTTTTTCTAAAATTAAAATTAAGTCACCCTCTGAAACTTTATCTCCCACCTTTGTTTTTAAAGTTTTGATTTTACCATCAAGATTTGAAGGAATTTCCACACTTGATTTGTCACTCTCTATTGTTATTAAAGGATCATTTTTTTTTAGTGTTTGACCCTCAGAAACTAAAACTTCTATTACTTCGACATCTTTAAATTCTCCAATATTAGGTACTTTTATTTCAATTTCTGACATTATAATTTTGTTGGCATTGGTTTATTTGGATCAATTTTATACTTTTTAATAGCTTCTTTTGCATATTTAGATGCAATTAATTGTTCTTTGGCTAATACGCTTAATCCATAAGTAACAACATGCTCCTTATCAACTTCAAAAAAATTTCTTAAATTTTTTCTTGTATCGCTTCGTCCAAATCCATCTGTTCCAAGAGAATAAAAACTTTTATCAATATATGGTCTAATTTGATCTGAATTCATTCTCATATAATCAGAAGCAGCTAAAATAGGTCCTTCTGTTTTACCTAAACATTTTTCAATATAAGACTTTTTTGGTTCCTTATCTGGATTTAAAAGATTATATCTTTCTACCTCTAAACCATCTCTTCTTAACTCATTAAAACTTGTTACACTCCAAATCTCACTATCTATTTGATATTCTTTTTGAAGTAATTCAGCTCCAGCGATCATTTCTCTTAAAATCGTACCAGATCCCAAAAATTGAATTTTAGTTTTTTTATATTTATTAAATTCTTTAATTTTATACATTCCTTTTAAAATCCCTTCTTCACAAGATTTATCTTTGGGCATAGCAGGATGAGGGTAATTTTCATTCATAGTTGTAATGTAGTAAAAAATATTTTCCTTTTTTTCATGCATTCTTTTTAACCCATCTCTAAAAATAACTGCTAATTCATAGTGAAAGGTTGGATCATAAGAAATACAATTCGGAATTGTTGATGCTATAAGATGACTGTGACCATCTTGATGCTGCAGACCTTCTCCTGCTAGTGTTGTTCTTCCAGCTGTAGCACCAATTAAAAATCCTCTAGACTGACTATCTGCCCCCGCCCATGCAAGGTCCCCTATTCTTTGAAATCCAAACATCGAATAAAAAAGATAAATAGGTATCATCTCAATATCGTGGTTAGTGTATGAAGTTCCTGCTGCAATCCAAGATGACATTGCACCTGCTTCTGTAATTCCTTCCTCTAAAACTTGTCCACTTTTTTCCTCTCTATAAGAGCTCAATTGTGCAGAGTCTTCAGGTTCATATTTTTGACCTTCATGAGCATATATTCCAACTTTTTGAAAAAAACCTTCCATACCAAATGTTCTAGCCTCATCTGGAATAATAGGTACCAACCTAGGTGCAACATTTTTATCTCTCAGAAGATTTGTTAACATTCTGACTAATGCCATCGTAGTAGACATTTCTTTTTTATTGGTTGAAACTTTCATATTGTCAAAAATATCTTTAGGGGGAGCTTTAATTGATTTTGCATAAGTAGTTCTTTCTGGAATAAATCCACCTAATTGAAGCCTTCTCTCTTTAACATATTTAATCTCTGGAGAATTTTGATCAGGTTTATAATATTCAATATTTTTGACCTGTTTATCAGTCAAAGGAACATCAAATCTATCTCTATAATACATTAAGTCATCAACATCTAATTTCTTGGTTTGATGTGTAGTATTTACACTTTCTCCACTTTTACCCATACCATAACCTTTAATAGTCTTAGCAATTACAACTGTTGGGCTTCCAATATTTTTAGATGCTTTGTCATATGCGGCAAAGACTTTATGAGGATCATGACCACCTCTATTTAACCTCCAGATATCTTTATCTGAAAGACTAGAGACTAATTCTCTTGTTTCTGGATATTTTCCAAAAAATTTTTCTCTTACATAAGCTCCATCTCTTGCTTTCATGGCTTGGTATTCACCATCAACTGTTTCGTTCATTGTTTTTACTAAATGACCAGTTTTATCATTTGCTAATAGTTGATCCCAGTAAGAACCCCATATAACTTTAATGACATTCCAACCTGCGCCCCTAAAAATTCCTTCTAATTCTTGTATAATTTTTCCATTACCTCTTACTGGTCCATCTAATCTTTGAAGATTACAATTTACCACGAATATTAAGTTGTCTAATTTTTCCCTCGCAGCCAAACCTATTGCTCCAAGAGACTCTGGCTCATCCATTTCTCCATCACCTAGAAATGCCCAGACTTTTCTGCCTTCATCTTTAATTAGACCTCTGTTAATCAAATATTTCATATATCTAGCTTGATAAATAGAAAGCATTGGTCCTAAGCCCATTGAAACAGTTGGAAATTGCCAAAATTTTGGCATTAACCATGGATGAGGATAAGAAGACAAGCCACCAGGATTAACCTCTTGTCTAAAACTATCTAATTGTTTTTCATTCAATCTTCCCTCAAGAAATGCTCTAGCATACATGCCAGGAGCGCTGTGACCTTGAAAATAAATTAAATCTCCCCCAAATTTATTATTTTTGGCTCTCCAAAAATGATTCATTCCAACATCATATAAGGTAGCAGCAGACGCAAAGGTTCCTATATGACCTCCAAGTTCAGGAAATTTTTTATTTGCCCGCACTACCATCGCAGCAGCATTCCATCTTATCAAAGATCTTATTCTTCTCTCTATATTTTGATCTCCATTTGATTTTTTTTCTTCACTTACAGGGATCGTATTTATATAAGGAGTATTTTGTGTATAAGGAATATTAGCTCCTTCCATGTAAGCTTTATTAATTAATTCCTTTATTAAATAATGAGCTCTCTGATTTCCATCTTTTTCTATAACATCTGAAAGAGATTCTAACCACTCACTTGTCTCTAATGGATCAATATCTCCATGATTTGTAATCTGTATTGTTTCAGATTTTTCCTCAACTTTTTTTTGAGTAAGTTTTTTTTGTTCTTGATTTTTTTTTAACGAACTTTCTGCTTCTTGAATTAAATTTTCAGTATTTTTCGGGACTTCTTGTGAAGAAGAGGATTTTTTATCATCACTTGATATGTTTAAAATTAAATCACCTTTAGAAACTTTATCTCCAACTTTTACAAATATAGAATCAATTTTTCCAGAAAAAATTGATGGTATTTCAACGCTAGATTTATCACTTTCTATAGTAACCACAGGGTCATTCTTTTTAATTTCTTGACCCTCTTTAACCAGTAATTCAATTACCTCAACATTTTCAAAATCGCCAATGTCCGGGACTAATAATTTTTCAGTCATTTTTATGTTTTATACACTATAAAAAAGTTGTTAAATGCAAATCTTAACACATTCTGCTCAATTTTTTGACACTCTTTAACTGTATGCTTCAAAAATGATTAAAAAGTTATTAAAAACACTTATTCAGCCAAAAGTTAGCACTTATATAGATGCTAAAATATGGATACAAAAAATTTTATTAGAAGAGAAATACGGAAAAATTAATTCTTAAATTCGCTCAACACATAAAGCTATTCCCATTCCACCACCTATACAAAGTGTTGCGCAACCTTTATTTATTTTTTGTCTTTTCATTTCATGTATGAGTGTAACTAGAATTCTTGCACCCGATGCCCCAATAGGATGACCTAAAGCAATTGCTCCACCATTTACATTTACTTTATTTTGATCAATACCTAGCTCTTGGATTACCGCAATACTTTGTGCAGCAAAAGCCTCATTAATTTCAAACAAATCAATTTCATCTAATTTCCATTTTGCTTTTTTGGCAGCCAGACGCACGGCATCTATAGGGCCTAATCCCATTAAGGACGGATCCACTCCGACTGATGCCCATGAAACTATTTTGGCTAATGGCTTAATTGATCTTTTTTCTACTTCTTTAAAAGTAGTTAGGAGTAAAGCAGCAGCACCATCATTTATTCCAGAAGAATTTCCAGGTGTAACAGTTCCATCTTTTTTAAAGACTGTTTTTAATTTTTCTAAGTCAGACATTTTTAGATCTAACCTTGGATGCTCATCATAAGCTAATAGGTTGCCATCTAAATCTACTTTAATTAATTCATCATTAAATCTATTATTGTTAATTGCTTTCTCTGTTTTCTTTTGTGAATTTAATGCGAATTCATCTTGGGTTTGTCTTGATATATCAAATTTTTTTGCTACATTTTCTGCTGTAACGCCCATATGATAATTATTAAATGCATCTATTAATCCATCTTTAAGCATCGTATCCAATAATCTATCCTCAGAAAATTTTCTTTCATCTCTATAAAAAATTGAGTGAGGAGTAATCGACATATTTTCTTGGCCACCAACAATTACATTTAATGACTCACCTAATTTGATTGATTGATATCCTGACACAACTGCTCTAAGTCCAGATCCACATACTTGATTGATCATATGTGCAGGTTTGGAGTTTGGTATACCAGCATTTATAGCAGCCTGCCTTGCTGGGTTTTGTCCAGCTCCTGCAGTTAATACTTGTCCCATTATTATTTCATCAATTTCTTCTCCAGTAGTTTTAGATCTTTTTAAAACTTCTTTTATGACTATAGATCCAAGTTGATCTGAACGTATATTTTTTAATGATCCTTTATAAGCACCTATCGGTGTTCTAATTGCGCTAGCGATAACTACTTCTTTTGATTTATCAACCATAAAATTTTAAATTTATCTTAGCATTAAAATACACTAAAAATTAGTATACTATAATTAAATAAAAATTTAAAAACGCGCCTGTAGCTCAACTGGATAGAGCGCTTGGCTACGGACCAGGAGGTTCTGGGTTCGACTCCTAGCAGGCGCACCATAAGTGTAATATATATGTTTAAATGGTTAATAAATGCTTCTCTTCAAATGTCTGTTATATATTTTTTTATAATTATTTTCATAATTTTGTTAATTTTAACTTTTATACTATAAACAATTATGTCTAAGAAATTTGAGCAAATAAGTTTAAAACAGGGTTTTATGAAACATAATGGTGGTGTTATGTTTAGAAATATTTCAGAGATAGAATATGAGTTTAAATCTACAATAAATGAAAATCATTTAAATGCTGCAGGTATTACTCACGGTGGATATTTATCTGCATTAGTAGATGCAGGGGCAGGAACCGCAGCACACCGCTCAGCTGACAATGCTCCTTGTGTAACTATTTCATTAGATCTAAAATTTATAGGTTCATCAAAATTAGGTGATGAAATAATTGGGCATGTAAAAATTCTTAAAAAAACAAAAACTTTAGTGTTTGTGTTCTGTGAATTAAAGTGTGAAAATAAAATTATCACTTCTGCTTCAGGAGTTTGGAAGATTCTAAAAGTTAAGCCTTCTGATTTAGGACCAGGTGGATAATTTCTTATTAGAATTAATGTTTTGTAAAAACTAAATTGTGATAAAATAAATTTAATTAATTAAGAAAATGAGAACTTTTTTTCCTCCGATTCGGTCATGTTTTAGTCTATTTTTGTTCTTTAGCACTAACTATATCTGGTAGGTAAAAAAAAGAATATACCAAAGATAGAAATGACGAAAAATAAAATCACAGCAGTTTTAGGTCCTACGAATACAGGAAAAACACATTTGGCCATTGAAACGATGTTAGCTTTTGACAGTGGAATGATAGGTTTTCCATTGAGGTTACTTGCTAGAGAAGTTTATGACAAAGTAATCAAAAAAATTCAGTTAGATAAAGTAGCGTTAATTACAGGTGAAGAAAAAATTATTCCTACTAATGCGAAATATTTCTTATGCACCGTTGAGTCAATGCCAATTGATAAACAATTAGAGTTTGTTGGGGTAGATGAAATACAAATGTGCGCAGATCATGAACGTGGTCATATTTTTACAGATCGTTTAATAAATATGAGAGGCAGTAAATTAACAATGTTTATGGGCTCAAATACAATAAAAAGTATAATATCAAAATTAGAGGATGATATAGAATTTATTAATAGAAATAGATTATCAAAACTTTCATACTCAGGTCATAAAAAAATTTCTCGTATTAATAGAAAGACTGCAATTATAGCTTTTTCAGCAGAAGAAGTTTATGCAATAGCAGAATTAATTCGAAGACAGAAAGGTGGTGCTGCAATAGTCATGGGATCATTGAGTCCAAAAACTAGAAATGCTCAGGTTGAATTATATCAATCAGGTGATGTTGATTTTTTAGTTGCTACGGATGCAATAGGAATGGGAATAAACATGGATCTTAATCATGTGTATTTTTCAAATTTAAAAAAATTTGATGGACGAAAGTTAAGAAAACTTAACTTGTCTGAAATAGGTCAAATTGCAGGTAGAGCAGGTAGATACTTAAATGATGGAAGTTTTGGAATTACTGGTCAATGTAAAGAAATTAATGCAGAAGAAGTTGATTTGCTTGAAAATCATAGATTTGAGGAAATACAATATTTATTTTGGAGGAATTCAAATCTAAATTTTAAAAATCCATTAACTCTTATCAAGTCATTAGATGAAAAACCAAATAAAGGATGGTTAAGAAAAATACATGAATGTGAGGATGAAAAGGCTCTCAAATTTTTTTTAAGAGACAAAAATTTTGAAAATATGAAATTGAACGAGGAAAAATTAAGACTTCTTTGGGAATGTTGCCAAATACCAGATTTTGTCAAAAAAACTTACGGAAATCATTTTGAGGTAATAGCCAATGTTTTTAAATTCCTAAATGAAAAAAAAGGAAAAATAACTGAAAATTATATGCATCTTCAACTATTAAAACTTAATAAATTAGAGGGAAATGTTGATTCTTTATCGAATAGAATTGCAAATGTGAGAACTTGGTCATATGTTTCTAATAAAAATAATTGGGTAGAAAATCAAAATTATTGGATTGAAAAAACTAAATTATTAGAAGATAAACTTTCAGATAGACTTCATGAGGAACTTACGAAAACTTTCATTGATAAACGAGCAAGTATACTCGCAAGAGGTTTAAAACAAGATATGGAATTTGATATGAAAATCTTAGATAACAATAAAGTTATGATTGATGATCAGTTTATAGGTAAAATTAATGGACTTAAATTAGAGCTAGATTTAAAAAAAAATGCATTAGAGACAGACATTAAATCCTTAAAAAAAGCTGCTAGAAAATCAATAGGACCAGAATTTGAGAGAAGAATTCAAATGATAATTGAATCAGGATTAATTGAATTGCATGATGATTTTAAAATTTATTGGAATACCTCTCCAATAGCAAAACTAACATCTGGAAAAGATTATTTAAGTCCAAATTTTGAATTAATTGTAGACGATATTTTAGATGAAAATCAAAAAAAAAAATTAATGAATTACATTGATGTGTGGTTAAAAAATAAAATTAAAAAAGTACTTGAGAGTCTTATCGATTTAAAAAATTTAAAAGACAATAATTCTTCAATTAAAGCTTTAGCTTATCAACTATATGAAAGTAATGGAGTTCTTAAAAGAGAAAATGTACTTGAATATGTAAAAGATTTAAAACAAAATGACAGGAAAATTCTAAGAGATCTTGGGGTTAAATTTGGTAGATATCATATTTTTTTATTTAAGCTAATTAAACCAGAAGCTGTATCGCTAAGAACTTTGTTATGGAAAAATTATCATCAAAAGTATTTTAAATTAATTCCACCAAAATTTGGTCTGAATTTTTTAGATGATAAAAATTTAAATCAAAAGTTTATGTTACTTTGTGGTTTTGAAAAATTTGATAATTATTATATCAGAATAGATATACTTGAAAGATTATTTGTTCAAATAATTAATTCTGATATCAAGGAAAAAAAAGAGATAAAAATGATACCTGAAATGTTAAATCTTTTAGGGTGTAGCAAAGAGAACTTTGTAAATCTTTTAAAAAGTATGAATTATAAAATTAAAGAGGAAAAAAATGAAATATATTTTAAATATATTCCAAAAAAAATAACAAAAAAAACTTTTAATAAAAAAAATACAAAAGAAAATCCTTTTAATATTTTGAAGGATTTACAGTTAAATTAGAACTATGTTCTTCAATAAAGATAACAAAAACATTAAAAATGATAATTTAATAAAAGTCTCAGCATTATTAATTCATGCAGCAAAAATTGATGAAAATTATTCACTAGATGAAGAAAAAATAATCAAGGAAACGCTTTTAGAAATAGGCGCAAATAATGAGAATATAGATAAAATTATTGAGGATGGAAAAAAAATTGAGGCAGACTCTAATCAAATTTTAGAATTTACTAAAGAAGTTAAAAATATGGATATTAATAGTAAAATTAAAATTATAGAAAATTTATGGCGAATTATCTATTCCAATAATGAAGCCGATGTTTATGAAACAAGCTTAATGAGACGACTTGCTGGTTTATTGTATGTTGACAATATAACTATGGGGGATATTAAAAATAAAATCAAAAAAGAATATTCACAATGACTTACGTGGTTAATGACAAATGTATTAAATGTAAACTAACCGATTGTGTAGAGGTATGTCCTGTCGATTGTTTTTATGAAGGGAAAAATATGCTTGTAATTAAACCTGATGAGTGTATAGATTGTGGCGTTTGCGAACCCGAATGTCCTGTTGATGCTATCAAAGCAGATACAGAAACAGGGAGTGAAAAATGGTTAGAAATCAATAAAAAATATTCTGAGATCTGGCCAAATATAAATGTAAAAAAAGATCCACCTTCGGATCATGAAAAATATAAAGATGAGCAAAATAAGTTTGAAAAATATTTTAAAGAAAACATTTAATAAAAATAAAAAAAAGAAAAGTGTAAAAAAAGTATCAAAAAAAAAGGTTACTTCTTCAAAAAATAGACAAAAGAAAACATCAAAACCTAAATTAAAAAAAAAAGTCACAAAAAAAATAGGTAAAATTGTAGAAAAGAAATCTGAAATAAAAACAGAAAATTTACGTATCTCAAAATCTAATGAAATAAAACCTGAAATTAAAAAAGTAAAAAAACAAGAAACAGAAAAACGAGAGTATAAAATCAAAGATTATGTAGTTTATCCAAAACATGGCGTAGGACAAATTACTGAATTTAAAAAAATTAGTATTGGTGGAATTGATGTTGAAACCTACATTATAAAATTTGAAAAAGATAAAGCTAATGGGATGGTTCCAGTAAATAAACAATCACATCTGCGTCCGCTCGCAACTATTAACCAGGTAAATAAATGTATATCTATTTTAAAAAGTAAACCGAAAATTAAAAGATCAATGTGGAGTAGAAGAGCACAAGAATACGAAGCAAAAATTTCATCTGGAAAAATTTATGAATTAGCTGAAGTTGTAAGAGATTTAAATAAAGGTGATGATCTTATGGTTGACCAATCTTATAGTGAAAGACAACTTTTTGAAAAAGCATATGAAAGATTATTGTCTGAATTTCAAATAATTTTAAATATTTCTTTAGAGGATACTCAAAAAAAATTAGATAAAGCTTTAAAAAGAAATCTGAGTCCAGAGAATAAAGAAACAACTACAAAAGTAGAAAAAGCTCCGACACCTGATCTTAATGTTGATGAACCAATAACTGAAAGTGATGAGAATATAGAAGAATAAAAAAAACGCCTCTCACACAAAAGTTATGAGAAGCGTTTTTAAAAAAGAATACTAATTTATTATCTTCTTCTTCTTTTTTTAGCTTTTTTCTTAGCTTTTTTTGCTTTCTTAGCTTTTTTTCTTCTCTTAGGCATCTTTAGCTCCCTTTTTTTAGTTAAACGAATCAATTTGATTCGCTGTTATGTTATTTTTATTTTTTTATATGCGTTATGTCAATTCTTAAATTTAAATTTAAATTTTTTAAAAAAACAAAAATAATTTTTTTTTATTTTTATAATTAATATGTAAAAAAAGTAAGTGTTTACGCGTAAAATAACCAATTTAATAAAGTAAATTAATAAAGTTTTTCTAAATCCTTTTTATATTTTTCTAAAATTTTTTTTCTTTTTAGTTTTAAAGTTGGAGTTAACATTCCATTTTCAATGGTAAATTCCTCTTTTATCATGATAAATTTTTTAACTTTTTCAACTATAGATAAACTTTTATTCAAATTTTCTAAATAAAATTCAATTTCTTTTTTATTTTCTTCTTTCTCACTTACTATTAATGCAACCAAATATGTTTTTTTATCTCCATATACAAAACTTTGTTTAATATTTTCATTTAAACACAATAAATTTTCAATTTTAGATGGAGAAATATTATCACCGCCGAGATTAACAATAATTTCTTTTTTTCTATCAGTTATTTTTAAATTACCCTCTTTAGTTATTTCTCCTATATCTCCAGTATGTAGCCAACCATTATTAATCATATTCTCTGTTTCCTTTTCCATATTCCAATAACCAAGCATAACATTTTCACCTTTTACTAAAATTTCACCATCATCAGCAATTTTTACTTGATTAGTTTTGAAGGGAGGTCCAACAGTTTCAATTTTGATTTTTCCAGGAATATTGCAACTTACAACTGGTGAAGTCTCAGTTAGCCCATATCCTTGCAAAGTTGGCAAACCAATTGAATTCAAAAACTCACCTATTTTTTGATCTAATGCTCCTCCCCCAGAGACAAATGCTTTTAATTTACCACCAAACTGATTTTTAATTTTTTTCCTAACTAAGAATTCACAAAAAAAATTGATTATTTTTTCTTTAAAATCAAGTTTTTCATTATTTAAAATTTTTGTTCCAATTAAAATAGTATTTTTAATCAACTTTTTCTTAAAACCTTTTTGTTTAGAAAAATTTAAGAGAATTTTACTGTATAAATTTTGATAAAATCTTGGCACTGCTGTCATTATTGTAGGTTTTGCAATCGACATATTGGGTAATAGTTTTTCTAGGCTTTCTGCATAAAAAACTTTTGCTCCAAGAGTGATTTGAACGTACTGAACTGTGTGTTCATATGAATGAGATAATGGAAGCCAGGTTAAAAAAACTGGTGATTGATCTTTGGTTAATGTATCTAAAATTTCTCTTGCACCTTCACAATTTGATAAAATTCCTCCATGACTAAGCATTACACCTTTGGGGTTTCCAGTTGTGCCTGATGTATAAATAATACAAGCAAGATCTTTTCTAATTATTTCAGAATTATAACTATTTGAAATATTGCTTGATACTTGTTTAAGTTTTTTTTCAAAAATATTTTCAATACTCTCAATTTTTTTATTAAAATTTTCAAATGATATTACTTTTGTTTCACTTGATATAAATTTTTCAATCTTTTTAAATTGAATATCATTTGAAACTATGCATATCTTAGGCTTACAATCATTAATTATGTATTCATAATCTTTTTCTGAATATGTGGTAAATAATGGAACTGTCACTCCTCCTGCATTCATAATTGCTATGTCTGCTATAAGCCACTCTGGTCGATTTTCAGATAATAAAACACATCTATCCCCTTTAGATAATCTCTCAGTTAAATAATCAGATAGTAAACAAATTTTATCTTTTACTTGCTCCCAGGTAAAAAAAACATCATTACTTGTTTTCAACCATTTTAGAAATAGTTGATTTTTTAGTTCTTTATTTTCTTTATATTTTTTAAAAAAAAGTTCTACTAAGCTATTAATTTTATTTAATTCCATATTTTGGTGGGCGAAGAGAGAATCGAACTCTCACTTCTTGCGAAACACGATTTTGAGTCGTGCGCGTCTACCAGTTCCGCCATTCGCCCCTTAATTGTTTAATAATTTATTAAATAGTATAAGAACTAAATTTATATTAAAACCAAAAAATGTTTAATAATCTTTATAAAAAATGTTTAAATTTAGCAGCTCACAAAAGTTCCAAATATTATTTGGCAATAGTCTCTTTTGTTGAAAGTTCATTTTTTCCTATTCCTCCAGATGTGATGGTTATTCCAATGGTAATATCTAAAAAAAATGATTTCATTAAAATCTTTCTGATAACTACAATTTTTTCAGTTTTGGGTGGTATGCTTGGTTATTTAATTGGTGCATTCTTTTTTGAATTTGGAACACACATTATGAGTTTTTATGGTTATGAGGATAAGTTATCTAGGATTAAAGAAAGCTTAGTTAATAGTGATAGTTTTTATGCTTGGCTAGGGGTACTTTTTTTAGCTGGTTTTACTCCTCTTCCATATAAAGTTTTTACAATTGCAAGTGGCCTGATAGGTTTTAATTTTTTAATGTTTGTTTTAATCAGCTTAATTTCCCGAGGATTAAGATTTTTCATCGTGTCATATCTTTCTTATAAGTTTGGCGATTTATTTAATGAATACATGGACAAGCATGGGTCAAAATGGTTTACAATAATTGGAATATTAATTGTTATTATTAGCATTATAATCTATCAAATTTTTAAATCTCATGTTTAATCTTAAAGCTGAAATTTACTTGAGAATAATTTTTCTGTTTAGTTTAATTGCTTTGATTTCTGCTTATTTTATAGAACATGTTCTAGGCCACCAGCCATGTAATTTATGCTTGATAGAGAGAATCCCTTATTGGATAAGTATAATTTTGATATCATTGATATTTATGATGAAAAAAAATGAAAGTTTTTTTATTTTGCTATTAATACTGACTTTTATTTTTTCTTTTACAATTTCATTATATCATTTAGGTATAGAACAAGGCTTTTTCCAAGAGTCAACCGTTTGTGGTGTGAAAAATTTTTCCGAAAATATTAGTAAAGAAGAATTACTAAATATATTGAGTGAAAAGACTATAAGCTGTAAAGATGTGACATTTAGGATTTTAGGATTATCACTAACTACTATTAATATTGTAATAAGTATATTTTTTATTATAACCTTTACAAAAATTTATACTAAATATGAAAAAAACAAATAATAGAGTTGAAGAATTTATTAGAGTTGATCATGCTGGCGAGAGAGGTGCTGTCAAAATTTATGAGGGCCAGTTATTAGCTTTAAATACAATTGTAAAAAATGATGATTTAAAAAAAACAATTGAAGACATGAAAGAACATGAGGTAGAGCACTGTCAATTTTTTGAAAAAGAAATAAAAAAAAGAAATATTAAACCAACAAAATTTTTACCATTATGGGATCTGCTAGGTGTAAGTTTAGGCTTCGGTTCTACAATTCTCGGAAAAAAGGCAGCTATGCTTTGTACTGCTTCTGTTGAAGAAGTCATAGATAAACATTACCAAGATCAAATAAGTCAATTAGGCCCTGAGGAAAAAGAATTAAAAAAAAAAATTACTAAATTTAGACAAGATGAATTAGATCATAAAGATATCGCTTATGAGGAAGGTGCTTCGAAAAAAGGGCTATATTCTATTATGGATAAAATAATTAAAACAGGCTCTAAAATAGCAATTCGTATTTCGGAAAAAGTATAGAACTTAAGCTTCCAATTCTACATCCCAATATAAGTAATCCATCCAACTTTTATGTAAATAATTTGGTGGAAAATTTTTTCCATTACGATGAAGATCTTCTGTAGAGGGTTGATAAGGATATTGAAAAAGTTTCATTCCAGAGGATTTTAATAATTTTCCTCCTTTTTTAACATTGCAGGTAGAGCATGCAGTAACCACATTATCCCAATTCGTTTCTCCACCTTTTGATCTTGGTAACAAATGGTCAAATGTAAGTTCATCTCCGCTTCCACAATATTGACAAGAAAATTTATCTCTTAAAAAAACGTTAAATCTTGTAAAACTTGGTTTTGATTGTGGAACAATATAACTTTTTAAAGCTATGACACTAGGTAGTTGCATATTAAAAGACGGGCTTCTTATCACTCTATCATAAGAACTTACTATAACTACTCTATCTAAAAAAACAGATTTAACAGTATCCTGCCAAGACCATAATGACAAAGGATAATAGCTTAAAGGTCTATAGTCAGCATTTAATACTAATGCAGGACATTTTTCTAAAGAAACTTCTTGTTCAACAAAGTTATTCATTAAACAAGTTTAACTTAAATAAAATATTATTTCAATATTTAGGAGTTATCAAATTTTTTTGAAATATAACTCAATGCTATACTTGAAGCTTCCACAGGAATATAATGCCCGCAGTTTTTAATTAAATGAGTTTCATTGATTATGTTATTTCTTATAAAAAAATCTTTTGCGGCTAACATAAAATTTGGCGATACAATTTCATCATTTTCACCATGCGTCAATAATATATTTGCTGAAATTTTTTTTCTTGACTCTAAATCTTTCTCATCAATTATTTTTCCTGAAAAACCAACAATACAAGTATATTCGTCATCTGAAGTAAGGCCTAAATTAATAGACATCATGCAGCCTTGGCTAAAACCAGACAAACATATATTTTTATTTAATAAATTATATTCTTTTTTAATTTGATCTATAAACTCTTTTAATTTTTCTTCACTTTTTTTTGATTCTTCTAAAATATATTCAGAATTTTCTCGAGTTAAATCAAACCATTGATAACCAGATGGGTTTATCAAGCATTTTTCAGGACCATTTGGACAAATAAAAATCGTATTTGGCAAATGTCTTTTCCAATTTAATGACAACATGCTTATATCATTACCATCCCCTCCATATCCATGGAGTAGAATTATAGCATTTTTTATTTCTTTGTTTTTTTCTGGCTTTATTTGAACAGAGTCTAGACAAAATGTCATATATGTTTATTTATGTTTTTTTATTTTAAAAACAACCTACAATACATTTATGGTTTCTGAAATATTTATAAAAATCCTGTCTATTTCATTATTAATAATTGTAGGAATAATTCTTATTTTGGGAATTGGCACTTTATTTAAAGGTGGAGAAACAAGTAAAAAATATTCCAATAAACTAATGCAGTTGAGAGTTTTGCTTCAATTTATTGCAATTATAGTTTTGGTTGGATTTGCTTATTTTTTTAAAAATTAGTTATAAGAACTTAACCATTCTATAAAATTTTTATCATTAAAATTTATAGATCCAATAATTCTTGCAAATTCTTCACCATCTTTATTGAACAAAATTGAAGTTGGAATTCCTCTTAATGCAAAATTTTTAGCCATAATCATAGATTTATCAAAATATATATCTAAATTTTTAATTTTTAAATTTTGAAAAAATTTTTCAGCTTTCTCAACTTTATCCTGTCCAACATTAATCGGAAAAATAATTAGATTATTTAAATTTTTTTCCTTTGATAGTTTGTCTAAAGATGGCATTTCCTCTTTACATGGTGCACACCAGGTTGCCCAAAAATTTAGTAAAATCAGATTTCCACGAAAATCATCTAAATTTAATTCTTTTTTTTTAGCATCTAAAAAGGTTAAATTATCGTATTTTTTAAGTTCTTTGTTTATTACAAGATTTTCAATAACCTGATCTACATTTGCATAAACACTGGTTGTTAAAAAAAAAAATATTATTAAAAATTTCATATTTAATAGATATAAGTAATTATCATGGTAAAAAATAAAAACAATACAGCAATTTGGAATACAAGAATTAAAAATAACTCCTCATCTCTTTTTCAAAAAATTGGGAGTTCAATTGATATTGATAAAAAGCTTTATAAAGAGGATATCAAAGGATCAATTGTACATGTAGAAATGCTTTTCAAACAAAAAATAATCTCTTTCAAAATTAAAAATAAAATTATTTATGGGCTAAATAAGATTGAAAAGGAAATTCAAAAAAAAAAATTTGAGTTTAATAAAAAACATGAAGATATTCATATGAGCATAGAAAAAAGATTATTTCAAATAATAGGTGAAGATGCAGGTTATATTCATACTGCTCGCTCTAGAAATGATCAAGTTATAACAGATTTCAAAATTTGGATTAAATCTGCCAATAAAGATATAAATATGAATTTAAATAAAACAATTAAAGTTACTTTAAATTTAGCAGAAAAGAATATTCATACAATTATGCCAGGTTTCACTCATCTTAAAAATGCTCAACCTTTATCGTTTGGACATTATTTAATGGCTTATGTTGAAATGTTAAATAGAGACAAAAAAAGATTCTTAAATAACGCGCAAGGTTTAAATGAGAATCCCTTAGGTGTCTCAGCTTTAGTTGGAACTTCATTTAATATAGATAGAAATTATACAACTAAAAAATTGGGTTTTAAAAACCCTACTAATAATTCTATTGATACAGTATCAGATAGAGATTTTGTTTTAGACTATTTATATAATTGTTCTGTTTGTTCAATGCATATTTCAAGAATTGCGGAAGACTTGATAATTTGGAACTCAGATGCATTTAATTTGATTACACTCTCAGACAAAATTGTGACAGGCTCTTCAATAATGCCTCAGAAAAAAAATCCAGACCCTCTTGAATTTTTAAGAGGGAAGACGGGAATAGTATATGGAAATTTTTTTTCAATGCTTACAATTTTAAAAGGATTGCCATTGTCTTATTTTAAAGATTTACAAGATGACAAAGAAATTATTTTTAAATCTACTGAAATCCTTAATAATTGTTTAAAAATATTAATTGAAATTTTAAACAATCTAAGTCCAAATAAAAAAAGAATGTTGGAACTTGCTAATACAGGGTATATGACCGCAACTGATCTAGCAGAACATTTGGTCAAAAATTACTCTATGCCTTTTAGACGAGCATATCAAAAGACAGCTGCAATAGTTAACTTAGCAGAAAAAAAGAAAAAAGGACTAAATGAATTGACTTTTCAAGAATTGAAGA
>CACOKI010000009.1 GCA_902627735.1 uncultured Pelagibacteraceae bacterium | reverse complement strand
AAATTTTATATTATCGCCAAAAAATCCTGATCCAGAGAAGTTATCAGCTTATGAGTGTGGATTTGAACCGTTCCAAGATTCAAGAATGGAATTTGATGTTAGGTTTTATTTGGTTGCAATATTATTTATAATTTTTGATCTTGAAATTGCATTTTTATTTCCGTGGGCAATCTCTCTTGGAAATATCGGTATCTTAGGGTTTACGTCAATGATGATTTTTTTATTCATACTTACAGTTGGCTTCATTTATGAATGGAAAAAAGGTGCATTGGACTGGGAATAGAATATAAATAAAATGAGTAATAAATTAGATCAAGTACCCGAGGAATTTAAACAGTTAGCTAAAGACTTTAGCGAAAAAGGTTTTATAACAACCTCATTAGAAAATTTAGTAAATTGGTCAAGATCAGGTTCATTACATTGGATGACTTTTGGGTTAGCTTGCTGCGCTGTTGAAATGATGCAAACAGCTATGCCAAGATATGATCTAGAGAGATTTGGTGCTGCACCTAGGGGCTCACCAAGACAATCGGATGTAATGATAGTAGCTGGAACTTTAACAAATAAAATGGCTCCAGCCCTAAGAAAAGTTTATGATCAAATGCCAGAGCCAAGATATGTAATCTCTATGGGAAGTTGTGCCAATGGTGGTGGTTATTATCACTATTCATATTCTGTTGTAAGAGGATGTGATCGAATAGTGCCAGTTGATATTTATGTCCCTGGATGTCCACCCTCAGCAGAAGCATTATTGTACGGAATTATGCAATTACAAAAAAAAATTAGAAACAAAGGATCTTTTGAGAGATAAAAATGAGCAATTTATTAGATTTAGAAAAAAAAATTAATTCAGAATTAACAACTAAAATTAAAAAATCTGAGATTAAACATAGCCAAATTTTTTTAGAAATTGATAAGGAAAATTTAATAGATGTCACTCAATTTATTAAAACCCATAAAGACATGAGGTTTAGACAACTCATAGATATTACAGTTGTAGATTATCCTGAACAAGCTCAAAGATTTAAGATTGTTTACCTATTTTTAAGTCATGAGTTTAATCAACGAATTATCTTAAGTTATTTAATTAATGAGAACGAAGTAATCTCTTCATTAACTTCGATTTTTCCTTCTGCAAATTGGATGGAAAGGGAAGTTTTTGATATGTATGGAGTTAATTTTAAAAATCATCCTGATTTAAGAAGAATCCTCACAGATTATGGTTTTGAGGGTCATCCATTAAGAAAAGATTTTCCTTTAACAGGACATTCTGAAGTTAGGTATAGTGAGGAGGATAGTAAAGTAGTTAGTGAACCTGTTAAATTAGAACAAAATTATAGAAATTTTGATTACAAAAGTCCTTGGGAAGGTACAAAATATATTAAAGAGCAAACTGAAAATAATGACAAAAAAAATTAAAAACTTAAATTTAAATTTTGGACCTCAACATCCAGCAGCACATGGTGTATTAAGGCTTATTCTTGAACTTGATGGAGAAGTTGTCGAAAAAGCAGATCCTCATATTGGTTTACTTCATCGAGGAACTGAAAAATTGATTGAAAATAAAACATATATGCAAGCAGTTCCATATTTTGATCGTTTAGA
Organism: uncultured Pelagibacteraceae bacterium; assembly: GCA_902627735.1. GTDB lineage: Bacteria > Pseudomonadota > Alphaproteobacteria > Pelagibacterales > Pelagibacteraceae > Pelagibacter. The sequence continues at coordinate 43,854 of CACOKI010000009.1, read as the reverse complement.
TTATGTAGCCCCAATGAATCAAGAACATGCGTTTGCTTTAGCTATAGAAAAAATTTTAAAGATTGAAGTTCCAATAAGAGCACAATTTATAAGAGTTATATTTTGTGAAATAGGTAGAATTTTAAGTCATATCTTAAATGTAACAACTCAAGCTTTGGATGTTGGGGCTTTAACACCTTCACTTTGGGGTTTTGAGGAAAGAGAAACTTTAATGACATTTTATGAGCGTGCCTCTGGTTCAAGATTGCATGCAAATTATTTTAGAGCTGGAGGCGTTCATCAAGACTTACCAGCAGGACTAGAGGATGATATTGGTAATTTTTGTGAAAAATTTCCTAAAGTTATAAATGATTTAGAAAATTTATTAACAGATAATAGAATTTTTAAGCAAAGAAATGTTGATATAGGCATTGTCACAAAAGAAGACGCGCTTGATTATTCTTTCACAGGAGTAATGATAAGAGGTTCGGGTATTCCTTGGGATTTAAGAAAATCACAGCCTTATGATTGTTATAAACAATTAGAATTTAAAATACCAGTTGGAAAAAACGGAGATTGTTATGACAGATATCTTTGTAGAATAGAAGAGATGAAAGAAAGTGTATCAATTATTAAACAATGTTTATCTAAAATTGAAAAAGGTCCTATTAAAAGTTTAGATGGTAAAATTAGCCCCCCACCAAAAAAAGATTTGAAACAATCAATGGAGGCTTTAATTCACCATTTTAAACTATTTACTGAAGGTTATCGTGTACCAAAAGACGAAATTTATACTGCAGTAGAAGCTCCTAAAGGTGAGTTTGGTGTTTATTTAATATCTGATGGATCAAATAAACCTTATAAATGTAAAATTAGAGCTCCAGGTTTTTCTCATTTACAGTCAATGGACTATTTAATTAGAGGTCATATGCTTGCAGATGTTCCTGCAGTGCTTGGCTCTTTAGATATTGTTTTTGGGGAGGTAGATAGATGAGTTTAAGAAGACCTGCTAAAGATCAACCGGATAAATTTGAGTTTAATACTTCATCACTTGATGCTGCAAAAAAAATTATAGCCAAATATCCTAAAGGCAAACAACAGAGTGCAGTGATGGCGTTACTTTATATAGCACAAAAACAAAATGATAATTGGATACCTTTAGCTGCCATGAAATATATAGCGAAATTTTTGAACATGCCCTACATAAAAGTTTATGAAGTTGCAACCTTTTATACAATGTATAATTTATCACCAGTTGGAAAATATTTTGTTCAAGTATGCACAACAACTCCTTGCATGATAAGAGGTGCTAATAAATTAGTAGAGGCGTGCAAAGAAAAAATTTCAAAAACTGAATCTGTACTATCAGCTGATAAAAGTTGCTCTTGGATGGAAGTGGAATGTTTAGGTTCATGTGTGTCTGCTCCCATGATGCAAATTAATGATGAATATTATGAAGATCTTAATAAAGAAAAAACTATCGAGATTTTAGATAAAATTTTAAAAGGTGAAACTCCGAAACCAGGTTCATATAAAGGCAGAACAAATAATGAACCAGAAAATAACAGAAAAACATTAATGGAATTAAAAAATGCTTAAAGATCAAGATAGAATTTTTCAAAATTTATATAATGATTTAGGATCAGATTTAATTTCATGTCAAAGGAGAGGAGACTGGATCAAAACTAAAGAGATAATTGCTAAAGGCAGAGAATGGATCATTGAGGAAATTAAAAATTCACAACTTAGAGGTAGAGGTGGTGCTGGTTTTCCTACAGGTTTAAAATGGTCTTTTGCACCAAAAGAAGTTGGAAATAGACCGCATTACTTAGTTATTAATGCTGATGAGTCTGAACCAGGAACTTGCAAAGATAGAGACATATTAAGATTTGAGCCACACAAACTAATTGAAGGTTGTTTAATTGCTTCTTACGCAGTTCAGGCAAAAGTCTGTTATATTTATATTAGAGGTGAATATTTTATCGATGGACAAAAACTTCAAGCTGCTATTGATGAAGCTTATGAAAAAAATTTAATTGGAAAGAATGCAGCTGGAACTGGATGGGATTTAGATATTTATATCCATTATGGAGCAGGTGCTTATATTTGCGGTGAGGAGACTGCGTTACTTGAAAGTTTAGAGGGAAATAAAGGCCAGCCAAGATTAAAACCACCTTTTCCTGCGTTAATAGGACTTTATGGCTGTCCAACAATAATTAATAATGTAGAAACTATAGCCGTTGTACCAACAATTTTAAAAAGAGGTGGGAAATGGTTTGCATCTTTGGGTAGAGAGAAAAATACTGGTACAAAGATTTTCTGTATATCAGGAAATGTTAATTCTCCATGTAACGTAGAAGAAGAAATGAATATTCCATTAAAAGAGTTAATAGAAGTTCATGCAGGAGGAGTAGTAGGTGGTTGGGATAATTTACAAGCAGTAATTCCTGGTGGATCATCAATGCCATTAATACCTAAGGAAAAATGTGAAACCTTAACAATGGATTTTGATTCTTTAGCAGCAGAAAAAAGCGGACTAGGAACAGCAGGTGTAGTTGTAATTAATAAGGACCAGGACATCATAAAATGTATGGCAAGAATAGCTAGATTTTATAAACATGAAAGTTGTGGACAGTGTACTCCATGCAGAGAAGGATCAGGTTGGATGTGGCGAATGCTTGAAAGAATGGTTAAAGGAGAGGCATCAAAAGATGAAATTGAAATGTTAGGTGATGTTACAAAACAAATTGAAGGTCATACAATTTGTGCATTCGGTGAGGGATCATCATGGCCTGTGCAAGGTTTATTAAGACATTTTAAGGATGAAATTAAAAAAAGAAATAAATTTGATCCAATAATTAAAAAAAATAAAAATATTCCATATTTAGTTGATCAACATTTATTGGATAAAAATGCTTAAATTAAAAGTTAACGATATTGAAGTTGAAGTTGAAGAGGGTTTAACCGTCCTTCAGGCTTGTGAAAAAGCGGGAGCTGAAATCCCAAGATTTTGTTATCACGAAAAATTATCAATAGCTGGCAATTGCAGAATGTGTTTAGTTGAAATGGAAAAATCCCCTAAACCTATTGCCTCATGTGCAATGCCTGCTGCACAAGGAATGGTAATAAAAACAAATACACCAAAAGTTGAAAAGGCTAGAAAAGGTGTGATGGAATTTTTATTGGCTAATCATCCATTAGATTGTCCTGTTTGTGACCAAGGAGGAGAATGTGATTTGCAAGATCAATCAATGTATTATGGTGTAGATAAATCTAGATACAGTGAAAATAAAAGAGCGGTACCTGATAAAAATATGGGTCCATTAATCAAAACGCAAATGACAAGATGTATTCATTGTACAAGATGCATAAGATTTGCAACTGAAGTTGCTGGTGTTCCAGAATTAGGAGCCATTGGCAGAGGTGAGGATATGCAAATTACCACATATTTAGAACAGTCAATTCAATCTGAATTATCTGGCAATGTAATTGATCTTTGCCCAGTTGGTGCGTTAACTTCAAAACCTTATGTGTTTGAGGCAAGACCTTGGGAATTGAAAAAAACTGAAACCATTGATGTGATGGATGCAGTCGGTTCAAATATCAGAGTAGATACATATGATTGGGAGGTAAAAAGAGTTTTACCAATTACTAATGAAGATATAAATGAAGAGTGGATTTCTGATAAAACAAGATATGCTTGTGATGGTTTACTAAATCAAAGATTAGACACACCATATATTAAATATAATAATAGATTTGAAAAAGCTTCATGGAATGAGGTTTTCAAAATAATAAAATCAAAGATTGAAAATACTAATAAAGATAAAATTTGTGGATTTGTAGGGGATCTTGTGAATATGGAAACAGGTTTTATTTTTAGGGAATTTTTTAATAGAACGATTGGTAATAATAATTATGAGTCTAGGATTTTCAAAAGATTTTTAGATAACTCTAATAGAGAAAACTACATATTTAATTCTAAAATTAATGGAATTGAGGACTCTGATTTTATTTTATTAGTTGGTGCTAATCCTAGATTTGAAGCAACTATGCTGAATGCAAGAATTCGAAAAGCATATTTAAATAATAACGTAAAAATTTTTTCTACCAATGATGTAGGTGATTTAACTTATCCGTATCAAAGTTTAGATGGCAAAACACAAACAATTAAAGATATTTTTGAAGGTAATCATGATATTTCAAAAGAAATTTTAAAATCAAAAAATCCTATTATAATATTAGGTGAGTCTTTTTTTAGATTAAAATCGTCAAGTTTTTTATTTTATACTTTAAAAAAATTTATTTTAAAAAATAATAAACTAACAGAAGATTGGAATCCTTTAAATGCATTATCAGTTGATGCTGCTACTGTAGGAAATTTTGATTTAGATATTTTTAATAAAGATAAAGATATAATTAATGATTTGAGAGATAATAAATTTGAATTAATTTATTTACTTGGTCAAGATAATTTAGAATTTACAAAAAAAAATGAGTTTGTAATTTATCAAGGGAGTCACGGTGATAAAGGTGCTGAGATGGCTGATATTATTTTACCTAGTGCTGCTTACACTGAACAAGATGGGCATTATACTAATCTAGAAGGAAAAATTCAAAAAGGATATAAGGCATCATATCCTCCAGGTGAGTCTAAAGAGGATTGGGAAATAATTAATCTATTAGCTGAATCAATTAATAATAGAAAATTATTCAATGATAAAGATGAAGTTGAAAGCAGTATGTTTAATTATTTAAAATTAAAAAAAGAAATTAAAAAGCCCAATAATAATAATATTAATCCAAATGATTTTTATGAGGAAAATTTAAATATAGAAATAAAAGATTATTATTTTTCTAACGTAATAGCTAGAGCCTCAAAAACAATGTTGGATTGTTATAATTCTAAATTGGAGATTAAAAAGACAGGAACAGAAGGTTAATAATGGAATATTTAAATATAATTTTTGAAGAAACTTATAAAATTTTATTTTTACTTGTGCCTGTTTTAGTTTCTGTTGCTATGATTGTTTGGTTAGATAGAAGAGTTTGGGCTTTTGTTCAAAAAAGACAAGGACCTAATGTTGTTGGTCCGTTTGGTTTACTTCAATCATTAGCTGATGCTCTTAAATATATTTTTAAAGAAATTATTATTCCAGCTAGTTCAAATAAAATTATTTTTATTCTTGCACCAATAATAACGATGACATTAGCACTAATCGCATGGGCTGTTATCCCTTTTAGTGAAACATATGTATTAGCTAATATAAATGTAGGAATTTTATATATATTTGCAGTTTCATCGCTAGGGGTTTACGGAATTATTATGGGTGGTTGGGCATCTAACTCAAAATATCCTTTTTTAGGATCAATAAGATCAGCTGCACAAATGGTTTCTTATGAAGTCTCAATAGGTATTATTATTATAAATGTCTTATTGTGTGTTGGATCTTTAAATTTGACAGATATTGTAATAGCACAAGAAAATATGTGGTTTGTAATTCCACTATTTCCCATGTTTGTAATATTTTTTATATCAGCTTTAGCAGAAACAAATAGACCGCCATTTGATTTACCCGAAGCTGAGGCTGAATTAGTTGCAGGTTATCAAACCGAGTATTCTGGAATGATGTATGCTATGTTTTGGTTAGGCGAGTATGCAAATATTTTATTAATGTGTGCTTTAGGTTCAATATTATTTTTAGGAGGATGGCTTTCACCGATTGATTTATATCCATTTAATTTAATTCCAGGTGCTTTTTGGTTAATTTTTAAAATTCTATTCTTATTCATTTTATTTGCACTAGTTAAAGCAATAGTTCCAAGGTATCGTTATGATCAATTAATGAGATTAGGTTGGAAGATATTTCTTCCTTTATCTTTGACTTATGTTGTTTTGACAGCCAGCTATTTATTTTACTTTAACCTTTTACCTACAATTTAAATGAAAATTACAAGATTTTTTAAAACAATATTAATGATTGATTTTATTACTGGATTATTAATTGCGTTAAGAGAATTATTTAGATCAAAAAAAACAATTAATTATCCATTTGAAAAAGGAAAAATTAGTCCCCGATATAGAGGGGAACATGCTCTCAGAAGATATCCTAATGGTGAAGAAAGATGTATAGCCTGCAAATTGTGTGAAGCTGTATGTCCTGCTCAAGCGATTACTATTGAGTCGGCTGAGAGATCTGATGGTAGTAGAAAAACAACTCGTTACGATATTGATATGATGAAATGTATATATTGTGGTTTATGTGAGGAGTCATGTCCAGTTGATGCAATTGTACAAGGTCCAAATTTTGAATTTTCAACAGAAACAAGAGAAGAGTTATATTATACTAAAGAAAAATTACTTGATAATGGAGATAGGTGGGAGAATATTTTAGCAGCAAATATTAAATCAGATAATCCTTATAGATAATTCTATGATAGTACATGCAATATTTTTTTATGTATTTTCTATTATTGCTGTCATTTCAGCAATTATGGTAACTGTTTCAAAAAACACCGTACATTCAGTCTTCTTTTTAATCTTGGATTTTATAAGTATCTCATGTCTTTTTATAATGATTGGTGCAGAATTTTTGGGGATGATAATGCTTATTGTTTATGTGGGGGCTGTTGCAGTTTTATTTTTATTTGTAGTCATGATGTTAAATGTTGCTCAACAAAAAAATCAATGGTTTGTTTCCAAAGATAATTCTAATCATATACCTGTTGGTTTAATAATTAGCTCAATCATATTTTTTGAATTAATTATAGTTATAGGTGGATGGAAATATAAACCAGAACTATCTGGTGCTAGTAATTCTCAGAGTTCTTATGACATAAGCAACACACATTCTCTAGGACAAATTTTATATACAGATTATATTCATATTTTTCAAATAAGTGGAATGATCTTATTGATAGCAATGATAGGTGCAATAGTTCTTACTTTTAGACAAAGAGAAGGAGTTAAAAAACAAAGTTATATTAAACAAATTTCTAGAGAAAGATCCGAAGGTATAGAGGTTTTAGAAGTACCATCAAACAAGGGAGTGAAGATTGATGATTGATGTTGGCCTAGGACATTATCTTACCTTAGGTGCAGTAATATTTAGTATTGGGGTAATTGGAATTTTTTTAAATAGAAAAAATATTATTGTGATTCTAATGAGTATTGAATTAATACTATTAGCTGTAAATATTAATTTAGTTTCATTTTCAATTTATCTTGGTGATTTATCAGGTCAAGTTTTCACATTGTTTATTTTAACTGTTGCTGCTGCTGAAGCAGCAATAGGCCTAGCAATAATTGTAGTTTATTACCGAAATGCAGGAACTATACGTGTTGAAGAAATAGATAAATTAAAGGGATAAAATGGAAATATCAATTATAGCGTTACCATTAATTGCTTCAATAGTATCTGGTTTTTTCGGTAAACATATAGGAGATAGAAATTCTGAAATTGTTACAAGCTTACTTGTATCGATATCGGCTATTCTTTCAGCAGTTGTATTCTATGAAGTAATTTTTAATCAGTATGAGGAAAATATAATCATTGCTAAATGGATAAATTCTGGATCACTAGAAGTTAATTGGTCTATGAAAATAGATTCTTTATCAGCCGTAATGTTAGTAGTTGTGACTTTTGTTTCTGCTTTGGTGCATATTTACTCGATCGGTTACATGTCTCATGATCCACATAAACCACGATTTATGGCCTACCTATCGTTATTTACTTTCGCGATGTTGATGTTGGTGACAGCTGATAATTTCATTCAATTATTTTTTGGGTGGGAAGGTGTAGGTCTTTGCTCATATTTTTTGATTGGGTTTTGGTTTAAAAAGGAAACTGCAAACGCTGCTGCAATCAAAGCTTTTGTAGTGAATAGAGTGGGAGATTTTGGTTTTGCTCTTGGTATTTTTTTAATTTTTTATTTGTTCGGCACAGTTAATTATTCAGAAGTTTTTGATCAGATTCCAACAATTATAGACAAAAAGTTAATCTTTTTAGGTATCCAAATTGAAGCAATAGATTTGATATGTTTACTTTTATTTATTGGAGCAATGGGTAAATCGGCTCAAATTTTACTTCATACTTGGCTACCTGATGCAATGGAAGGACCAACTCCTGTTTCAGCATTAATTCACGCTGCTACTATGGTAACTGCTGGGGTTTTCCTAGTTGTAAGATGTTCTCCTATTTATGAATATTCTGAATTAGCTTTAAATATTATAACCATTATCGGAATGAGCACTGCTTTTTTTGCAGCAAGTGTAGCTTTAGTTCAAAATGATATAAAAAAAATAATTGCTTACTCTACATGTAGCCAGTTAGGATATATGTTTTTTGCAGCTGGTGTAGGTGCTTATAACGTTGCAATGTTTCACTTATTTACCCACGCATTTTTTAAAGCATTGTTATTTTTGGGATCTGGATCGGTTATTCATGCTTTTAAGGATGAACAAAATATAAACAATATGGGTGGAGTATGGAAAAAATTACCTTTCACTTATACATTAATGATAATTGGAACTTTAGCATTAACCGGCTTTCCTATGTTATCAGGTTTTTACTCTAAAGATGCGATAATAGAGTTTGCATATTTAAGTGGAACAACAACTGGTTTCTACGCAGCTGGTATAGGAATTTTCACTGCTTTTTTGACTTCAATTTATTCATGGAGGTTAATGTTTAAAACTTTCCATGGAGAATATAACAATAAAGAAATTAAGATTGAAGAAACTCATGAATCTCCTTTAGTAATGTTGATACCTTTAATATTGTTATCTATTGGAGCAATTTTTGCAGGATTTGTTTTTAAAGAATTATTTATCGGTAGCCAAGAAATAAATAATTTTTGGAAAGAGTCTATTTTCTTTTTGGAACCTTTGAGTATTGAGCATCCGCCATTATGGTTTTTATTATTAACACCTACATTAGTAGTTTTATCAATACCCTTAGCATATTACTTATTTGTAAAAAATAAAAATTTACCTTCGCAATTTGTAAACGTTAATAAACCATTGTATGAATTTTTATTGAACAAATGGTATTTTGATGAACTCTACGATATTTTATTTGTAAAACCCTCAAAAAAATTTGGATTATTTCTATGGAAGATTTTTGATGTTAAACTCATTGATGGTTTTGGTCCTGATGGAATTTCAGAAATTATAAAAAGATTTTCTATTAGAGCAAATAAATTTCAAAGCGGGTATATTTACCAGTACGCATTTGTAATGTTACTTGGTTTTTCAGCTCTTCTAACTTTTTTAATATTAAAATAATGGATTTTCCAATTCTCTCATCTCTTATACTTTTACCTTTAATTGGAGCACTTTTTTTATTTTTTACTAAAAGTAGAAATGATAACAAGATAACTGTAAAGTATGTTGTACTATTTACGTCTCTTGTAAATTTTTTCTTATCAATTTATTTATGGTTTTTATTTGATCAAACTACTTCTGAGTTTCAATTTGTTGAGGATAGAATCTGGATTGAAGGTTTAATAAATTATAAAGTTGGTGTAGACGGAATCTCAATACTTTTTATAATTCTTACAACATTTATTACACCTCTTTGTATAATTTCAGTAAATAATTCAATTAATGATAGGTTAAATGAGTTTTTGATAGCTATTTTAATCATGGAAACTTTCATGATTGGAGTTTTTTGTTCTTTAGATCTTGTAGTTTTCTATTTATTTTTTGAGGCTGGATTAATTCCCATGTTTTTAATTATAGGAATTTGGGGTGGTTCAAGAAGAGTATACTCTGCTTTTAAGTTTTTTCTATTTACTCTTTTAGGATCTGTTCTAATGTTGGTAGCAATAATTTCAATATATTGGATTACAGGCACTACTGATGTAGTTAAACTTTATGAAATTGGAGTAGATACCAAATATCAAAATCTTTTATGGTTAGCTTTTTTTAGTTCATTTGCGGTTAAAACACCAATGTGGCCGGTACATACTTGGTTGCCTGATGCTCACGTTGAGGCTCCTACAGCTGGATCAGTTTTATTAGCTGCAATTTTATTAAAAATGGCAGGATATGGTTTTATAAGATTTTCTCTAGGATTATTTCCAACAGCCTCAGAAGTTTTTACACCTTTGATTTATAGCTTAAGTGTAATAGCAATCATTTTCACTTCTTTGATTGCTCTAATGCAAGAGGATATGAAAAAATTGATTGCATACTCTTCTGTTGCCCATATGGGTTTTGTTACTTTGGGCATTTTTACAATTCAACAACAAGGGATTGAAGGAAGTATTATTCAAATGATTAGCCACGGCCTTGTGTCGGCAGCATTATTTTTGTGCGTTGGTGTAGTGTATGACAGAATGCATTCAAGACTTATAAATACTTATGGAGGTATTGTAACTATTGTTCCTAAATATTCAGTTTTATTTATGATATTTACTTTAGCTGCATTGGGATTACCAGGAACAAGTGGTTTTGTTGGTGAATTTTTAATTTTAATGGCAGCTTTTAAAGATAATTTTTTAGTAGCAGTATTAGCTAGTTTAGGTGTTATTATAGGCGCTGCATACATGCTTTGGCTTTATAAAAGAGTAATTTTTGGAAAGTTAATTAATTCAGATTTAAAAAAAATGATTGATTTGAATAAATCAGAAATTTTCATACTCTCATGTTTAGCAATACCTACATTATATTTTGGTTTTTATCCTGATCCTCTAATAAATACAATTGAAGTTTCTATTTCTGATTTAATTGATAATTATAATTTTAAAATAGTGAGCAAACCATAATGAGCAATATTGAATTAGTTTTTCCAGAAATTTTTATCTCATTATCAATAATGTTTTTACTTATTTTGGGAGTATTTAAAAAAAATAGCTCAAAAATTATTCAAAACCTTTCATTGTTAATTTTATTAATAACTGCTGTAATAACATTCAATGAAACTCTAAGCGTTAAACAAATAACACTATTTAATGAAAGCGTTATCATAGACTATTTATCATCATTCATGAAAATAGTTACTTTGTTAGCAGCTTTTGTAGTTTTATTGATTTCACCAAATTATTTAAGAGCTTTTAAAATTTTTAAAATTGAATATCCAATTTTAATTTTGAGCTCTGTATTAGGAATGATGATAATGATTAGTTCAAATGATTTAATCGTATTTTACATGGGATTAGAACTGCAATCACTTGCTTTATATGTTCTCGCAACATTTGATAGAGATAAATTGAAATCATCTGAGGCAGGACTAAAATATTTTGTTTTAAGTGCATTGTCTTCAGGATTATTATTATATGGATGTTCATTAATTTATGGTTTTACTGGTTCAACAAATTTTGATGTAATTGCCAATCAATTTAATGCAAATGAATATGCTATAACTTTTGGTATAGTTTTTATTTTAGTAGGTTTGGCATTTAAAATATCAGCAGTGCCTTTTCACATGTGGGCTCCCGATGTTTATGAGGGCTCACCTACATCTGTAACATTATTTTTTACTATTGTTCCAAAAATTGCAGCTTTAACAGTCTTTATTAGATTTTTATTTGTTCCTTTTTTAAATTTAATTGAACAATGGCAAATGATTTTAGTATTTTTATCTATTGCATCAATGCTTTTTGGAGCTATTGCTGCGATAGGTCAAAAAAATTTAAAAAGACTAATCGCTTACAGTTCAATTAGTCACGTAGGTTATGCTTTAGCTGGCTTAGCAACAGGATCAAATGATGGTGTTCAAAGTTCAATAATATATATAATTATTTACATAATCATGAACTTAGGATTTTTTTCATGTTTACTTATGATGAAAAGAAATAATGTTTATTATGAGCAAATAGATGATTTATCAGGATTATCAAAAAATCATCCTATGTTATCACTTTCCCTACTTATTATTTTATTTTCTTTAGCAGGAATTCCACCACTTGCAGGTTTTTTTGCTAAATTTTATATATTTAAGTCTGTTATAGAACAATCGATGTATTTTTTAGCCATTGTTGGTCTCTTAGCAACAGTCGTTGCAGCATTCTATTATTTGCGAATTATCAAGATTATGTATTTTGATAAAGAAAAAGAAAGTTATGACAAAGATCACAGTCTAGGGTTAAAGTTTTCTTTAACATTTTCAACTCTGATCATTTTACTATATTTTATATTCCCAAGTCAGCTAGTAGATGCTGTTTCCAATATCAACATAATTTGATGAAATTTAAAATATTGAAGTTTAAAAAAGTTAAGAGCACAAATGATACAGCACTAAGAATAATAAAAAAAACAAATATTAAAAATGGGATGATTATAGCGGACTCACAATATAAAGGTAGAGGTCAATATGGTAAGAAATGGATTTCATACAAAGGCAATCTATTTGTAAGTTTTTTTTATTGCTTACAAAATATAGATTTATCTATTAAGCAATTAACAAAACTCAATTGCTTACTCGTAAAAAAATTAATATCAATCTATTATAAGAAAAAAATTACTTATAAAAAACCTAACGATTTACTTATTAAAAAAAAAAAGATCAGTGGAATTTTGCAAGAAACTGTTGATAAATTAGGCGTAAAATATTTAATTGTTGGAATCGGTGTAAATTTAACTAAAAGTCCTAATATAAAAGGTTATCCCACAACTAACCTTAACTATTTGATAAATAAAAAATTGTCAAAAAAAAATTTAGAAAATAATCTAAAAATTATTTTTGAAAATAAACTGTCTAAATTTTATGAAATTAAATAAAGTATAATTTATGTATATTTTAGGTGATATTGGAAATTCTGAAACAAAAATTTTTTTGACTTATCCAAATGGCAAAGTTTTTAAAAGGATTAATTTTTTATCGAAAGACATTAATAACAATATCTTAAATATTAGATTTAAAAAAATTGAAAAATATTTTAATAAAATAGAAAAAATTTTATTTTGTAGCGTTGTTCCAAAGAAATTTCTCTTAATAAAAAAATATTTTAAAAAAAAAACTTTTATAAAATGTTTTGAAATTAAAGATTTAAACTTAAGATCATTAATTAAAATTAATGTAAATTTCAAGCAAGTCGGATCTGATCGATTAACGAATGCAATAAGTTTAATAAATAATAGGGATAATTTTATAATTTTAGATTTTGGAACAGCAACAACATTCGATGTTGTGATAAAAAAGACTTATAAAGGTGGTGTGATTGCTCCAGGGGTAAAAATTTCACTAGGCTCTTTGTCTAATCAAGCATCCTTAATTCCTGAGATAAATTTAAAAAAAATTAAAAAAGTTATCGGTATTGATACATTGAGTGCTGTTCGTTCAGGCTTTTTTTGGGGTTATGCTGGTTTGATTGACAATATGATTAATTTGATTAAGAAGGAAACTAGGAAATCTTTTAAATTAGTTTTTACAGGTGGTTTTTCTGATTTATTTAAGAATTCAATAAAATCAAAAGTTAAGCACGATAAAGATATAACGTTAAAAGGTTTAATAAAAATTTCTGAACTATTAAAATAATGAAAGAAGAATTACTTTTTTGTCCACTCGGTGGATCAGGCGAAATAGGAATGAATATGAATCTTTTTGGTTATGGTTTTCCAGGAGATCATAAATGGATAATGGTTGATATTGGTGTTACTTTTGCTGATGACACTGTTCCAGGCATCGATCTTATTTATCCTGATCCAGGATTTATAGTTGAGAGAAAAGAAAATTTACTTGGAATTGTTCTCACTCACGCTCATGAGGATCATATTGGAGCAATCGCACATTTATGGCCAAAATTGAATTGTAAAATTTACGCTACACCATTTACAGCAGTATTAATAAAGGAAAAATTTAAAGAAAAAAATATTGATATTACAAAAGATTTAAAAATAGTTGAATTAAATGGAAAAATTTCGCTTGAAACATTCGATGTTGAATTTATTACATTAACTCATTCAATACTAGAACCTAATGGTTTAAGAATTAAGACACCTGGAGGAGTTATTTTACATACAGGTGATTGGAAAGTTGACCCTAATCCATTAATAGGTGATGAAATTAACTCGAAAAGGTTGAAAGAGATTGGTAACGAAGGTGTTTTAGCAATGATCTGTGACTCTACCAATGTTTTTAGTGCCGGTAGATCAGGTTCAGAATTAGATGTAAGAAAAAATTTATTTAACATAATGGATCGTTTAAAAAAAAGAATTATTGTAACGTCATTTGCATCTAATGTAGCAAGGATGGAAACAGTTTTTTATTGCGCAGAAAAAACTGGAAGACAAATTTCTTTAGTAGGAAGATCGATGCATAGAATTTATAAAGCAGCAAGACAATGTGGGTATTTAAAAGATACAATTGAACCTATCGATCCAAGGGATGCAAAAAATTTTTCTAGAGAAAAAATTGTTTATTTGTGTACAGGTAGTCAAGGTGAACCCATGGGTGCTATGATGAGAATTGCTAATCATACTCACCCTGATGTTTTTATTGAGAAGCAAGATACAGTAATTTTTTCCTCAAAGATAATCCCAGGTAATGAAAAAAAATTATATAAATTACACAATCAATTAGTGAAAGATGGTGTCGAAGTAATTTCTGAAGAAACTGAGTTTATTCATGTTTCTGGTCATCCAAATCGAGAAGATTTGAAAGATATGTATCAATGGGTCAAACCAAAATGTGTTATTCCAGTACATGGTGAACACAGACATATGATTGAACATATAAATTTTGCTAAAGAAATGCAGGTTCCGTATCCAGTTCAAGTTGAAAATGGAGATGTAGTAAAGTTATTTCCAGGAGAGAAACCAGAAGTTTATGACAAAGCACCTAGTGGCAAATTATATTTAGATGGGATTGTAAGTGTAGAGGAAAACTCCCAATCGATAAGAGATAGAAGAAATTTGGGAGCAAATGGTTATTTAGATATTACAATTTTAATAACTCCTAAAGGAAATATTCATAACAATCCTATAATATCATTTAAAGGATTACCAATTTATGAAACAGATGAATATATTTTTGGGTTAGAGGAAGAGATAGAAAAAACAACAAAAACATTTAAATTGGGTAATAAAAGTCAAGAACACAATTTAATAGATGCTTTAAAAATTGCTTGTAGGAAATTTACTAAAGAAAAAACAGGTAAAAAACCATTTACAAATATAAATTTAGTTAAAATATAATGAGCATAACAGGATTAGCAATAATCTATATAATTATTTGGTGGATTATTTTCTTTGCAATCTTACCAATTGACGTAAACAGAGTTAAAACAATAAAAGTAGAAGGCGAAGATCCAGGATCACCTGAAAATCCCAAAATGTTAAAGAAATTCATATATTGTACTGGAATTACAACTATTTTATTCATCATAATTTATATATTAATGAAGTTTGAATATTTGAACTTAAGAAATATAATCAGTTAACATGCATATATCCAAATCATTTATTCCAATTTTAAAAAATAATCCATCCGAAGCAAAAATTAAATCTCATCAACTTATGTTGAGAGTCGGTATGATTAAGCAATCGTCAGCTGGAATTTATTCATGGTTACCTCTTGGTTTTAAAGTGATGAAAAAAATAGAAAAAATAGTCAGAGAAGAACAAAATAGAATTGGAGTTCAAGAAATATTGATGCCAACAATCCAATCTTCAGAAATTTGGAAAGAAAGTGGAAGATATGAAGATTATGGAGAAGAGATGCTTAGAATTAAAGATCGCCAGGATAGAGAAATTTTATATGGACCAACCAATGAAGAATTAGTAACGGATATATTTAGATCATCAATAAAATCTTATAAATCTTTACCACAACTTTTATATCACATTCAGTGGAAATTTAGAGATGAGATTAGACCAAGATTTGGAATAATGAGATGTAGAGAATTCTATATGAAAGATGCATATTCTTTTGATATTAATGATGAAGAGGCTTTTTTTTCATATAATAAATTTTTTTTGTCTTATTTAAAAACATTTAAAAGATTAGATCTTAAAGCCATTCCTATGGCGGCTGACACAGGACCTATTGGTGGAAATCTTTCACACGAATTTATAATTTTAGCTGAGACCGGGGAGAGCAAAATATTTACAGATAAAAGAATTTTTGAAGTAGATACCAAAGATACAAAATTAGAAAAAAAATCTTTAGAAGATATGAGAAAAAAATTTGAGCAATATTATTCTGTTACAGATGAAAAGTTCAATAAAGAAGAATTTGAAAAAAAAGTTTCAAATGAAAACAGATTGACCACAAAAGGTATTGAGGTGGGTCATATCTTTTATTTTGGAGATAAATATTCAAAGCCTATGGGTGCATCTGTTGACTTACCAGGTGGAAAAAAAGATTTTGTCAAAATGGGATCATATGGAATTGGAGTATCAAGATTAGTTGGGGCAATAATTGAGGCTAAATATGATGAAAAAAATGAGGTCATGAAATGGCCAATTTCTATTGCACCATACGACTTATCAATAATTCCTATGATAAATAAAAATGACAATACAGCACTTGATAAAGCAAATAATATTTATTTAGAATTAGAAAAAAATAATATTGAAGCGATTATAGATGATACTGATGAGAATTTTTCTTCAAAAATTAAAAAAATGAATTTAATTGGCGCACCATATCAAATAATAATTGGTAAACAAACTGATGGTGATTTATTAGAGTTTAAAGAAACTGGAAAAGAGTCTCAAAAACTTAAGTTGAAAGATATCATCAATATAATAATTGAACAAAAAGTAAAAAATTGATTTCGCAACTTGAAAAAGAAATTACATTTAGATTTTTAAAAGCTAGAAAAAAAGATGGCTTTCTTAATATAATTTCTATTTTTTCATTCATTGGAATTTCTCTTGGAGTAGCTGTACTTATAATTGTTATGTCGGTAATGAATGGCTTTAGAACTGAACTAATTAATAAGATTATAGGTTTTAATCCTCATATCACTGTTAAACCCTATGAAAGTAAATATATCAATCCTGATAAATTAAACAGCCCTGAATTAAATTCAGTAAGTAAAGATTTAATTTCTAGTAACACATCTGAGGCTATAGTAATTAATAGTAATAACTCAAAAGGAATAATTTTAAGAGGTTATAAAAGCAATGATTTTTCAAAACTATCTATAATTAATAATAAAAATTTTTTAGGTAATAAAAAAAACTTAAAAAACGATAATATTTCAATAGGTAAAGAATTAAGTTTTATTCTTGATGTAGAAATAGGAGATAATATTTCTTTAATGTCATCGTCAGGAATAGATACAATAATTGGGAGTTTACCTAAGCAAAAAGTATTTAAAGTTGTATCTCTTTTTGAAAGTGGACTAGTTGATTTTGATAGTAATGTAGTTTTTATGAACTTGGATACATTAGAGGAATTTTCTAACTTAAAAAATTCAGATAGAAATTTAGAAATTTATTTAAAAAACCCTCAAAATATAGAAAAACAAAAAGAAATTGTTCAAAAAGTTTTCCCTGATGAATTTATTTATAGTTGGTCAGATATGAACAGTTCTTTATTTTCTGCTTTAAAAGTTGAGAGAAATGTTATGTTTATTATTTTATCATTAATAATAATTGTTGCTGCTTTTAATATTATTTCTGGTTTAACAATTTTGGTTAAAAATAAAATTCGTGAAATTGCAATACTTAAGTCTATAGGTGTTCTTAATAAATCCATTGTAAAAATTTTTTTCATGATTGGTGTTATAATTGGAACTTCTGCAACAATTTTTGGAATTATTTTAGGTGTTACTTTTTCGATGTATGTTGAAAATTTAAGACAATTTTTAAGTGATGTTTTTAATATAAGATTGTTTCCAGAGGAAATATATTTTTTAAGTTCAATGCCCTCAGAAATAAATCCATCATCAATTTTTTTAATTTCTTTATGTTCAATATCAATTACAATTTTGGTATCAATTTTTCCAGCATTCAAAGCTGCAAAACTAGACCCGGTAAAAGCTTTAAAATATGAATGATCTTATCCAATTAACAAATTTAAATAAATCATTTGAAGGATCAAAAAAGATAAACGTTTTAAAAAAAATTTCTTACAATTTTAGGAAAGGTAAGATTTATGCTTTAATGGGTCCCTCTGGATCTGGTAAATCCACTTTACTAAATCTACTTTCTTTAATTGATAGGCCAAACTCAGGAACAATTAAATTTGAAAACAATTTAATCAATTTCAGTGAATCAAATGAAAATGATATTTTAAGAGCTAAAAAAATAGGCATTGTATATCAACAAGATAACTTGTTACCTGACTTTACCTCATTAGAAAATATTTATTTAGCTAGTCTTGCTGCTGGAAACAATAAAAAGATTTCTTTATTAAAAGCAAAAAATTTGCTTAAAAAAGTAGGTCTATTAAATAGATCAGATCATTATCCTTCACAGTTATCAGGTGGAGAGAAACAAAGAGTTTCAATTGCTAGAGCTGTGATAAACGATCCCCAAATAATTTTGGCAGATGAACCGACGGGCAGTTTAGATCTTGAGACTGCAAAAGAAATTTTTGAACTTCTAAAAAATCAAATAAATTCAAATCGATTAATTATATTTGCAACCCATAATAGATTTTTTGCAAATAAGGCAGATTGCTTATTGGAAATGGTTAATGGTAATATAAAAACCATTAATGCCTGAGTCTAAAATTAATAAATTCAACCATTTAAAAATTCATACTCAATATTCTATTTGCGAGGGTGCAATTAAAATTGATTCACTGAAAGATTTTTCAAAAGAAAATAGAATAAGATCCATAGCTATATGTGATACCTCTAATTTATGTGGAGCATTAGAATTTGCTGAAAAAATATCCAAAACAGGCACTCAACCAATAGTCGGAACTCAAATACAGTTCAAATATAAAGATACTTTAGGATTGTTGCCATTATTTGCTTTGTCAGAAATAGGATATAAAAGAATAATTGAATTATCTTCAATGTCATTTTTAAACAATGACGATCTCTCCGAACCCCATGTTAATTTTGAAGAATTGTTAAATAAAAATGATGATATTGCGATATTTTCTGGGACTGTTTTTGGCTTATTTGGAGTATTATTTGAAAAAGGTAAGTTTTCAGAAATAAAAGAACTATATTCTAAATTAAAATTGAATTTTGGAGACCGGTTTTATCTAGAAATTCAGCGTCACGGTGATTCTAATGAATTAGGATTTGAAAAATTTAATTTAGATAAATCGTTAGAACTTGAAATACCAATAATAGCTACTAATGAGGTTTTTTATATTGATAAAAATATGTATGAAGCCCATGATGCTTTGATTTGCATCAAAAATAAAACTTACGTTAGTGAAAAAGATAGACTAAAACTTACTAATCAGCATTATCTTAAAAGTGACACTGAAATGTCCGAGTTATTTAATGATTTACCTGAGGCTTTGGAAAATAATTACAATTTTCCTTACAGATGCTCTTTTAAGCCTTTTTTTTCTAAACCTATTTTACCAAATATTAGTTCTGAAAAGGGAGGAAACGCTGATGAAGTATTAAAAAAAGAGTCTTTAGATGGATTAAAAGATAAATTTGAAAAGATTTTAAAAATTGAGTCTAAAGATTTATCATCTAATAAAGATTATTTAAAATATAAAGATAGATTAGATCATGAATTAGATATCATTATTGAAATGAAATACTCTAGTTATTTTTTGATTGTATCTGATTATATTAAATGGGCGAAAAAAAATGAAATACCTGTGGGACCAGGAAGAGGATCAGGTGCAGGGTCTTTAGTTGCGTGGTGTTTATCAATAACAGATGTTGATCCAATAAAATTTAATTTAATTTTTGAAAGATTTTTAAATCCTGACAGAATATCAATGCCAGATTTTGACATTGATTTTTGTGAGGAAAAAAGGGATTTGGTTTTTAAATATCTTACAAAAAAATATAAAGATAGCGTTGCACACATTATTACTTTTGGAAAATTAAAGGCAAGAATGGTTATAAGAGACGTTGGAAGAGTTTTAGGACTCTCTTATGGTTTTGTTGATAGTATATCAAAAATGATACCTTTTGATCCATCAAGACCTCAAAGTTTGACAGAATGTATAGCTGGTGAACCTAGATTACAAAAACTAATAAACGAAGATCCAAGAGTTAAAAAACTTACAGATTTATCGTTAAGATTAGAAGGCTTAAATAGAAATGTAGCAACTCATGCCGCTGGTGTGGTAATTGCGGATAAAAAATTAACTGAAGTAGTTCCATTATATAAAGATAAATCAGCAGATTTATTATTACCATCTACTCAATTTGATATGTATTCTGCTGAAAATGCAGGTCTAATTAAATTTGATTTTCTAGGATTAAAAACTTTGACTGTTATTAATAATACACAAAAAATTGTAAAAAAAAATGATAAAAAATTTAATATTGAAAATATTGATTTTGATGATCAAAAAGTTTTTGATTTATTGTCATCAGGAAAAACTGTTGGATTATTCCAAATTGAAAGTACAGGAATGCGTGAAGCATTAACACAAATGAAACCTAATCATATAGAAGATATAATTGCATTAGTTGCGCTTTATAGACCAGGACCTATGAGCAATATACCTACTTACAATGATTGTAAACACGGCAAAAAAAAACCAGATTATCTTCATCCATTATTAGAGGAGATTTTGAAACCAACGTATGGCGTAATTATTTATCAAGAACAAGTAATGCAGATAGCTCAAAAATTATCAGGCTTCACAGCCGGGCAAGCTGATATTTTAAGAAGAGCTATGGGTAAAAAAAAAAGAGCTGAACTAGAGAAACAAAAACAAAATTTTATAGAGGGAGCAGTTAAAAATGGCATTAGCAAAGACATAGCAGCTGGTATCTTTTTAAAAATTGAACCATTTGCAGAATATGGATTTAACAAAAGTCATGCTGCAGCATATGCTATAATTTCTTATCAAACTGCATTTCTTAAAACCTATTATCCAAAAGAATTTTTAGCTGCTTCAATGACTATGGATATTTCAAATCAAAATAAATTAAGTGAATTTTATGAAGAACTAAAAAGACTAGATATAGAAGTTATTAGACCTGACATTAATAATTGTTATGCAGATTTCAAAACAGGGGATAAATTCTATTATGCTCTAGGAGGAATTAAAGCTGTAGGATTTGAAGCAATATCGAATATTGTAAAAGAAAGAGTAAATAATGGTAAATTTAAATCAATTTATGATTTTATTAGTAGAGTAAATCCAAAAGATATTAACAAACTTCAATTAGAGGGATTAGTAAAAGCGGGTGCTTTTGATAGCTTAAATAAAAATCGACAATCTTTATTTAATTCAATTCCTAATTTAATAACTAAATCGAAAAATATATTTGAAGATAAATCAGTAAATCAAATTGATTTATTTAGTGAGGATAATAATGAAGATAAAAACATAATATCTCCTTCAGATGATTGGAAGTTTGAGGAAAGATTATCTAAAGAGTTTGAGTCAGTAGGCTTTTTTATTTCTGATCATCCTTTAAATCAATTTAAAGAAATTTTTGATGATTATAGAATTACAGATTATCAAACATTCAATAATGATCAGAATTTAATAGATTCAAATATCGCGGCTACTTTATTAAAAATACAAGAAAGAAAGACTGCCAAAGGAAACTCATATGCAGTTTTAAAATTAACTGATTTATCAAGTGTATTTGAACTTTTTATTTTTTCGGATATTTTGAATCTCAATCGCGAAATTTTAAAGGAAGGTAATTCTTTAATTTTGACAATTAATAAATCGATTTCAGATGAAAATAATAGATTTAAAAGATTAAATGTTCAAAAAATTGGTTCTTTAACTGATTTAATGAATAAACCTATTAAAGAAATTACATTTAAAATAAAGTCCGAAAAACAATTGACAGAAATTTACAATTGTTTGAACGAAGATGGTGACACTTTAATAAATATAAATTTATCTTATAGTGACAATAATCTTAAATTTAAGCTAGAAAATAAGAGAAATATTGATAGAAAAACATTAAATCTATTAAGAAATAAAGAAATTTCAGCAATAATTGATTAATTTTTACTTGTTAATCACTTAAAATATTTGTAAATAACTTTCAAAATTAAATTAATACGCACACAGTTATTGGTTTTATACCTCCGGTCCTTAAATGGAAATTACTGTGGTGGCTCAACCGGGAATAAATATGAAGATACCAAATATAACAATACAACAACTACTTGAAGCAGGCGTACATCTTGGTCATAAAACATTAAGATGGAATCCGAAAATGAAAAAATATATTTTTGGAAAAAGAGATTCTATTCATATAATTGATTTAACCCAAACACTAGAACTTACTAAAATTGCACTAGAAAAAGTTTATGAAGTAATATCAAATAATGGAAAAATTTTATTTGTATCAACAAAAAAACAAGCTTCAGAAGCTATAGCTGAAGTTGCAAAAGAAACAGATCAATATTTTGTAAATTATAGATGGCTTGGTGGAATGTTAACAAACTGGGGAACCATTTCAAATTCTATTAAAAAATTAAAAAAACTTGAGGTTGATTTAGTTGCTGAAAATAGAGGTTTTACTAAAAAAGAACTTTTAAAAATGAGTGTAAAAAAAGATAAGCTTCAAAGATCATTAGGTGGCATTGCTCAGATGAAAAAAATACCTGACTTGGTTTTTATTATTGATACTAATTATGAATCACTTGCAATTCAAGAGTCCGTCAAATTAGGTATCCCAATCATAGCTATACTTGATAGTAATTCAAATCCTGATGGTATTGATTTCCCAATTCCAGGTAATGATGATGCTAGAAGATCTATAGATTTATATTGCAATCTAATAAAAGAAACTATTAATTCTGCAAAAAAAGATAGTCCATCAATGGAACCTATAAAGACAAAAGAGCATAATAATAACAAAGAGAAAACTACTAAGACAATTCAAGAAATTGATAGAGAAAAATTAGATACAAAATTTTCAAAATCAAAAAAAAATAAACTTAATTAAAATGACTGACATTGAAAAGGTAAAAAAATTAAGAGAAGCAACTGGTGCAGGCTTTAAAGACTGCAATCTAGCAATAAAAGAGTCAAATGGAGATTTAGATAAGGCTGTTGAAATTTTAAGAGTAAAAGGAATTTCAAAGGCTTCAAAAAAAATGTCAAGAGATGCTAAAGAAGGTGTTGTTGCAATAAGTGGTGATGAAAAAAAAACATCTATAATAGAAGTAAATTGTGAAACCGATTTTGTTGCTAAAAATGATAATTTTATAGATTTTGTTAAAGAAATAAGTGATTTAAATAATCAAAATGACTCAAATATTGAAAAGTTAAAAAAAACAAAAATGAAAAATGGTGACACTGTTGAAGATTCTCTCGTTGCATTAATTGCTAAAATTGGTGAAAAAATTACAATAGGTAAAACTAAAACAATTTCAAATTCTGCATCTACTAATTTTCAATATTTACATACTGTAGTAAAAGATAACCTTGCTAAGCTTGCTGTTGTAGTTTCATTAGAAACAAAAGACAATTCTGATGCAGTAAAAATTTTTGGTAAACAATTATCAATGCACATAGCTGCATCAAATCCTCTAGCTTTAGAATCTAGTTTAATAGATCAAGCAATATTGGAAAAAGAACAAGAATTGGTAAAAGAAGAATTAAAAAATTCTGGTAAGCCAGAAGATATTGCTAAAAAGATTAGTTTAGGTAAGATGAATAAATTTAAAGAAGAGAATGCTTTAATGACTCAAGCATGGGTTATGGAACCAAAAAAAAAAGTAAAAGATATCATTAAAGAACTTGCTATAAATGATTTAAAGATTAAGGAGTTTAGCAGAATTAAAATAGGCGAATAAAATGTTTGATGAAAAGTCACATAGCCTTAAAATGGATAAAGCAATTGAAGTTTTTTCCAAAGAACTTTCCTCTCTGAGAACTGGAAGAGCAAATTCAGCAATGTTAGATTTAGTTAAGGTTGATGTTTATGGTCAACAAATGCCAATAAATCAAATTGGAAGTATTACTACACCTGAACCAAGAATGATAAATATTCAAGTTTGGGATCAGAATAATGTAAATTTAGTTGATGCAGCTATTAAAAAATCTGAACTTGGATTAAACCCACAAATAGATGGTCAACTAATCAGATTACCAATACCAGAATTAAATGAAGAGAGAAGAACAGAATTAAAAAAACTCATTAAGACTATGGGAGAAAAGTGTAAAATTTCTATTAGAAATATAAGAAGAGATGCAAATGAAGAGTTAAAAAAACTTTTGAAATCAAAGCAAATAGGGGAAGATGAAGAAAAGTCATTTGAAAAAAATGTACAGAATATAACAGACAAACATGTTCAGGTAGTTGATGAGAAAATCGCTTCTAAAGAAAAAGAAATAATGACAATATGAACCCATTAAGACATGTAGCCATTATAATGGATGGTAATGGCAGATGGGGTTTAAAAAATAAAAATTCACGAAATGCAGGTCATAAGGAAGGATTAAAAACTGTAGAAAAAATTATAAAAGAAACAATTAAAAATAATATTAGATATCTAACACTATATGCTTTTTCAACAGAAAATTGGAAAAGACCAAAAAATGAAATAAATTTTTTATTTGGTCTACTAGAAAATTTTTTAATAAATAGAATTGAAGAACTTCATAAACAAAAAATAAGATTGAAAATAATTGGAAATAAAAATTTTACACAAAAATTAAATAAACTTTTATTTTCAGCAGAAAAAAAAACATTTAAAAATAGAAAACTTCAGATTAATTTGGCGTTAAATTATGGCTCAAAATTTGAGCTGTTAAATGCATTTAAAGAACTGAAAAAAAGTAAATCAATAATAAATGAAAAAAATTTACAAAAATATTTACATACCAAGGATATTCCAGATCCTGACTTGTTAATTAGAACTGGAAATACAAAAAGATTGAGTAATTTTCTTTTGTGGCAGCTAGCATATTCTGAAATATTTTTTGAAAAAAAGTTATGGCCAGATTTTAACGAAAAAGATTATAATAGAATAATTAAGAAATTTAAAAATATTAAAAGAAATTTTGGAAATATTTAATGAAAAAGGAATTTCAAAAAAGATTACTAAGTTCCATTATATTAGTTCCTGTTGCACTTTTTTTTATTATAAAAGGCTCAATTTTTTTTAATTTTTTTATTTCGCTTATACTTTTAATCAGTTTATATGAATGGCATTATTTAAGTTTAAAAAAAACTTATTATTTACCTGGTATTATCTTTATTATTTTCTCTTTTTATACTTTTTATTCTCTTAGGCATGAGGGCGACTATCGAATTTTTCTATTAATTCTTTTAATTTGTATAGCAACAGATATTGGTGGTTATGTTTTTGGTAAAGTTTTAAAAGGGCCTAAATTAACTAAATTAAGTCCAAATAAAACTTATGCAGGAATGTTTGGAGGTTTTTTATTATCTATTGTTTTAGCTATTATCTATCTAAACAATTTATCTAATTTATTATTCCCTGTGTCAAAGGAAAAAATTGGAATACAAATAATAATTATGGTTTTATCCATCTCATTTATTAGTCAATTTGGTGATTTAGTGATTTCTTTTTTTAAAAGAAAATCAAAAATTAAAGATACTGGCAATATTATTCCAGGACATGGAGGTTTATTGGATCGAATAGATGGAATGATTTTTGCTTTTCCATATACCTTTATATTAATAAAGTTCATCTGATGAAAAACAAAATAGCAATTTTAGGATCAACTGGATCAATTGGTGAAAATACCTTACGAATAATTAGAAAAGATAAAAAAAATTTTGAAATTACTTTACTCTCAACAAATAAAAACCTAACTAAAATTTTAAAACAAGCAAAAGAATTTAAAGTAAAAAATATATTAATACGCGATTTGAAAACATATCAAAAAGCTAAATTTAAATTAATTAATTCAAACTTTAAAATCTATAATGATTTTAATAATTTAAAAAAAATCTTTAAAAAAAAAAATGATTTTATTATGAGTTCAATAACAGGATTAAATGGACTTGAACCAACATTAAAAACAATTAGATTTACTAAAAAAATTTTAATAGCAAACAAAGAAGCAATTGTTTGTGGATGGAATTTAATAAATAAAGAGTTAAAAAAATATAATACAAAATTTATACCAGTAGACTCCGAACATTTTTCAATCTGGTCTTTGCTACAAAATAATAAAACTCAAAATATTGATAAGATATATATTACAGCTTCAGGTGGTCCTTTTTTGAAATTGGCGTTGAGTAAATTTTCTAAAATATCTATTAAAAAAGCTCTTAAACATCCAAATTGGAAAATGGGAAAAAAAATTTCAATAGACTCAGCAACAATGATGAATAAAGTTTTTGAAATAATTGAAGCAAAAAATATTTTTAATCTTGAATACAAAAAAATTTTTGCTTTAATCCACCCAAAATCTTATGTTCATGCAATAATCAAATTTAATAATGGAATTACAAAAATATTAATTCATGAAACTTCAATGAAAATACCAATCTTTAATGCTTTATACTATAATGATTTAAATAATAAAATATCTTCAAAAGAAATTGATATTAATATCTTAAATAATCTTAATTTTTCCAAACCTGATACAAAAAGATTTAAAGCTTTAAAACTTATAAAAATATTACCAAGAAAGATTTCTTTATTTGAAACAATTTTAATAACTGCTAACGATGAAGTAGTAAAATTATTTTTGAAAAATAAAATATCATTTCAAAAAATTGTCCCTACAATCCACAAAATAATTAAATCTAAAGAATTCAAAAAATTTAAAAAAATTACGCCTAAAAATTTGGATAATATCACTGAATTAAGCAAATTCGTTCGTTTTAAAATTCAATCTATGGTGTATAAGAGCTCTTGATGAAAATATTTAATAAAAACATTTTAGTTTCGATCTTTTTTTTATTTTGGATTTTAGTAAACAATTCTTTTGCAGAAAAAATTACAGATTTTGAAATAAAAGGAAATAATAGAGTTAATGTTGAGACTATTAAAATATTTAGTGAAGTTTCTATAGGCGAAGATTTGGACTCGAATGATCTAAACAATATTTTAAAAAGATTATATAAAACCAATTTTTTTGACACTGTTGAAGTCAAAATTGAGAACACGGTTTTAATTATTAATGTAAAAGAAAACCCTATTGTCCAAAATTTAATTGTTAAGGGAATAAAAAATAAAGATACTTTAAATGAAATAAAAAAATTAATTTCTATTAAAGAAAAAAATCCTTATATAGCAGATCAATTAGACGCAGAAGTACGTAGGATTAAAAACTTCATACAAGAGGGAGGTTATTATTTTTCAGATATTGAATTACTTAAAAAAGAAAATGATAATAATACTATAGATTTAGTATTTAATATCGACCTTGGAGAAAAAGCTTTTATAAATAAAATAATTTTTACTGGTGATAAAAAATTTAAAAGAAGAAAACTTATAAATGTTATTACCTCAGAGGAGGATAAATTTTGGAAATTTATAAGCTCAAAAAGATTATTAAATAAACAAAGATTGGAATTAGACAAAAGATTGCTAACAAATTTTTACAAAAATAAAGGATATTTTGGAGTGCAAGTTTTAGATAATACCGTCCAATATGATACTGAAAAAAATTTTAATATAATCTTTAATATCGAAAGTGGAAAAAAGTTTTTCTTTTCAAACTTCGAACTTATTCTACCGGAGGATTTCGATCGAAATAATTTTATAGATATTGAAAAAAAATTAAAAAAATTTTCTGGTGAAAGATATTCACTAAAGATTGTAGAAAAAATGTTGGACAATATAGAAAAAATTGCATCTCGAAAACAATATGAGTTCGTAAATGCTAGAATTGATGAAAAAATTGTCGATGGAGATAAAATTGATGTTAAGATAAGTATACTTGCAGATGAAAATAATTTTTATGTTAAAAATATTAACATTTTTGGAAATAATATTACTATTGAAGATGTAATTAGAAATGAACTAATTATTGATGAAGGTGATCCATTAAATAAGATATTATTTAATAAATCAATTAACGCTGTAAAAGGTATGAATATTTTCGATAATGTTAGTTCAGAAATTATTGATACTGATAACCCAAATGAAAAATCAATTAATATTAATGTTGAAGAAAAACCTACAGGACAAATTTCTTTAGGTGCAGGTGTAGGTACTTCTGGAACCTCAACAAGTTTTGGAGTTCAAGAAAATAATTTCTTAGGGAAAGCAATTAAACTCAATAGTAATTTAACACTTAGTGAAGAAAGTATTAAAGGACTATTTTCATATACAAAACCTAATTATGGAAATTCTGATAAAGATTTAACTTTATCCCTTCAAGCTATAGAAACAGACCGTCTTACAGATTACGGTTATAAATCAAATGATACTGGATTTTCTATAGGAACTAATTTTGAATATTTAGAAGACTTATATTTTGCTCCAAGTGTATTAGTAAATTTTGAATCTTTAACTACATCATCAGCAGCATCGAGTCTTCTAAAAAAACAAGAAGGAAGTTATTTTGATACGGAGGTAAGTTACTCTTTTTTTTATGATCAAAGAAATCAAACATATCAACCAACCGATGGTTACAGTACATATTTTTTTCAAAAATTACCTGTGAATATTGACGAAAATCAAACAGTTGTTAATGGATTGGAATATAATACTTATTATGAATATTTAGATAATCAAATATTTTCTTTATCATTATTTGCAAAAGCTGCAAATTCGATAGGCGATGATGATGTGAGAATATCCGATAGACTTTATTTACCCGCTGGCAAATTAAGAGGATTCGAAGCTGGCAAAATAGGCCCTATCGATGGAGGAGATTTTGTAGGTGGAAATTATTTATCCTCATTAAATGCTCAAGCAAACTTACCAATTTTTCCTGCATTAGAAACTTTTGATTTTAATATTTTTTATGATGCAGCAAATGTTTGGGGTGTTGATTACAGCTCCTCAATAAATGAGTCAAATAAGATAAGAAGTTCGACCGGATTGGGTGTCGATTGGTTTACGCCTATTGGGCCGTTAAGTTTTAGTTTTTCTCAGCCATTAACTAAAAAGTCCACTGACAAAACAGAATCATTTAGATTTAATTTAGGAACGA
Source organism: uncultured Pelagibacteraceae bacterium (assembly GCA_902627735.1). Classification (GTDB taxonomy): domain Bacteria; phylum Pseudomonadota; class Alphaproteobacteria; order Pelagibacterales; family Pelagibacteraceae; genus Pelagibacter. The sequence continues at coordinate 14,755 of CACOKI010000009.1, read as the reverse complement.
CTTTTTAATCATTTAATAATGAATTTTTTGAAATATATTTTTTTAATTTTTTTATTGTTTTCATTTAAGATAAATGCGAGTGAAATTTCGAAAGTAAGGTATATAGATATAGATTTTATTTTCAAAAACTCAATTGTAGGAAAACAAATTAATGAAATTGCAATTAAAGATAGAGAAAATAAAATTAAAGCAAATAAAAAGATTGAAAAAAAACTAGAAGATCAAAAAAAAGATATTCTCGCTAAACAAAATATTCTTAGTAAAGATGAATTTGAACAAAAAGTTTTATCTCATCAAAAAGAAGTTCAAGAATATCAAATTAAAAAAAATAAAGAAATTAGAGAAATGAATAAAAAAAATGTTGATTTAACAAGAAACTTTATGAAAAAAATTGATAAAATTCTGATAGAATATGCAAATACTAATAAAATAGATTTAGTTTTAAAAAAAGAAATATTGATAATTTCAAATTCGAATTTAGATATATCAAAAAATATTTTAGAATTAGTTGATAAACAAATAAAAAAAATTGATTAGAAAATATGAAAGATAAACTCAGTAAAAAAGATATAATAAATTTATTACCCCATAGAGAACCAATGTTATTAATTGATGAGTTAATAAATATAAAAAATTTACATTCTGCGACCGCTATAATGAATGTCAAAAAAGATTCTTTTTATGTTGATGGACATTTTCCTGACCAACCAGTAATGCCAGGCGTTTTGATTGTTGAAGCTTTTGGCCAAGCAGCTGCAGCTTTAACTGCTCATGGTATAGATAAGGAAACTTATGAAAATAAATTAGTTTTTTTAATGAGTATAGAAAAAGCTAGATTTAGGAGTCCTGTTATCCCTGATTGTAAGTTAGAACTTAACATTGAAGCTATACGATCTCATGGAAGAGTATGGAAATACAAAGGTGAGGCCTTTGTTGAAGGAAAAAAAATGGCTGATGCTATGTGGTCAGCAACAATCGTAGATAAGAAATAATTAGCAATATTAGTTTACTATAAAAGATTTATTGCTTTGATAAAAGCAATCATGTCCAAATCATTTTATAATAATAAAGGACCCCTAAAAATTTTAGATATATTAAAAACTTTAAATTTAAAAGATAATTCGTTTACTGAAGATATTAAAGTTTTTGATGTTAAAGATTTATTTAGCGCTAAAAGTTCAGATATATCTTTTTTACACTCTAAAAAATATAAAGATATTGCTAAAAAAACTAAAGCTTCTTTTTGTATAACAACTAATAATTTAAAAAATGAATTACCTAAAAACTGTAAAGCTTTAATAGTTGAAAATGTTTTAGTTTCGACTGCTAAGATAACTGCACTTTTCTATCCAAATGCAATAAATGATAATTTTGATGAAACTGTATTAAATATTAGTGAAACTGAATTTAATAATAAAGTTAAATTTGGAAAAAATGTTTTAATTGGAAAAAATGTCTCCATAGGATCAAATTGCTCTATTGGTCATAATACTATAATCGAAAAAAACGTATCTCTGGGAGAAAATTGTTCTATTGGTTCAAATACAATTATCAGAAATAGTTTAATAAAAAATAATGTAAAAATTTTAGATAATTGTGTAATTGGAAAACATGGCTTTGGTTTTTTTCCTATGAAAAATTCAAATCTTAGATATCCACATATCGGTATAGTTATAATTGAAGATAATTGTGAAATAGGATGTGGTGCAACAATAGATAGAGGGTCAATGTCGAACACTATTATTGGAAAAAATACTTATTTAGATAATCAAATTCACATAGCTCATAATGTAAACATAGGAGAAAACTCAATTATAGCTGGTCTAGTTGGAATAGCTGGGAGTTCAATAATTGGTAAGAACGTAAGAATTGGAGGACAAGCAGGTATATCAGGACACCTAAAAATAGGAGATAACGTTGATATAGCTGGAGGAAGTGGAGTTATAAAAGATATCCCTAACAATACAAAAGTAATGGGTTATCCAGCAAAAAATATTCGTGAATTTTTAAGGGAAAATAAATAATGATACATGAGACCGCAATCATAGATCCTAATGCAAAAATAAGTTCTGATGTAACAATTGGGCCATATTGCGTAATTGGTCCAAATGTAGAGATAGGAAAAAAATCAATTATCCAGTCACATGTAAGTATCTTGGGTAACACTAAAATTGGAGAAAATAATAATATATATCCATTTGCCTCTATTGGTAATGATCCTCAAGATCTAAAATTTAAAGGTGAACAAACTAAATTAGAGATAGGTGATAATAACAAAATTAGGGAATATGTAACTATAAACAAAGGTACTGATGGAGGAGGAGGATTAACCAAAATTGGAAACAATTGCTTATTTATGGTTTCATCTCATATTGCACATGACTGTTTAGTTGAGGATAATGTCATTTTAGCAAACAATGTTCCATTAGGAGGTCACGCGCATATCGAAAGAAATGTTATAATTGGAGGTAATTCAGCAGTACAACAGTTTACGAGAGTTGGGAAATTTGCAATGATTGGTGGAATGTGTGGTGTTGTAAGAGATGTAATTCCTTATGGTATTGCTCATGGTAACAGAAGTATTTTACAAGGATTAAACTTAATAGGCTTAAGAAGAAGAAATATACCTAATAAAGATATTTTAACGTTGAGTGAGGCTTACAAAGAAATATTTAAAAATGAAAATTTAACAGAAAATCTAAAAAATTTAGACACAAATTTTAAAACTAATGATTTAGTTAAAGATGTAGTTGAATTTTTAGAAAAAGATAAAAAAAGGCCAATATGCACACCTTTTTCGAAGTAAAATGATTGGATTATTCTTAGGAGATACAGACTTTTCAAATATTGTACTTAACAAGATCAAAAGAAAAAAAAAAAAATATTTTATAATTGATTTTTCTAAAAATGGAAAATTCAAAAAAGACAAAAATTCCCATAGAATTAGCATTGGTAGATTCGGAGAAATAATTAATTTAATAAAAGAAAAAAAATCTAATAAAGTTCTTTTTGCAGGAAAAATCGCTAAGCCAAAATTTTCATCATTAAGATTAGATTTAAAAGGCATATATTATATGCCAAGTGTTATTAAAGCTGCAAAATTGGGTGATGCAGCTATTATTAAAGCAATAATTAAAATTCTTAATAATGAAAAAATAAAAGTTATTAGCTCAATTTATTTTAATCCTGAATTAGCAGCAAAAAAAGGAAATTTAACAAAGTTAAAACCTTCACTGAAAGATATTATATCTATAAATAAAGGTATAAAATATTTGAGTAAATCCAATAGTTTAGATCACGTTCAAGCATTGGTGGTTAAAGACAATAAAATAATTTCTAAAGAAGATAATCGAGGAACAAAAAAGTTGCTTTCCAAATCAAAGAAAAATTCTGGTGGTATTTTAATAAAGTATCCTAAAAAAAGACAAGATTTAAGAATGGATTTACCGACAATAGGACTTCAAACTCTTAAAGATTGTAAAAAAAATGGTTTAAAAGGAATAGTTTTAAAACCTAAAAAAAACATTTTCTTAGATAAAATCAAATGTCTTAAGTTTGCTAATAAAAATAGAATCTTCATTTCAATAATATGAAAAAAATTTTTGTATTAACAGGAGAACCATCTGGTGATAAATTAGCATCAACTGCAATATCAAAACTTAAGAAAAATTACAGTGATATTGAATACTTGTCTGTTGGTGGTTCAAATCTAAAAAAAATAGGAATTAAATCTATCTTTGAATTGAAAGAGATTACATATTTGGGTTTTACAAGTGTTTTATTAAATATTTTTAAGATAAAAAAAAAAATTAATCAAACAGTTAATGAGATCTTAAAATTCAATCCAGATATTTTATTTAGTGTTGATAGTCCAGATTTTACATTGAGGGTAGCTGAAATAGTAAAAAAAAAGAATCCTAAAATTAAAACTATTCATTATGTGGCTCCTCAAGTATGGATTTGGCGTAAAAATAGGGTAAAAAAGATAAAGAAATTTATAGATCACATACTCTTATTATTTGATTTTGAAAAAAAATATTTTGATGATGAAAACATAAAAAATACATTTGTTGGACATCCTTTAATCGAAGATTTGAATACCAATAAAACTGATATCAATAATTTTATATCTAAAAATAAAAAAATAATATCAATTATGCCAGGTAGTCGTAAATCCGAAACAAGTGTTCTCGTACCAATATTAATTGATTTTATAAATATGATGAATAGTAATGAATCTAATTATAATTTTGTTTTTCATGCAACAGATGAAAATAAAGATCACTTAGTTGATTTTATTAAAAATAAAGATTTAAAAAATGTTGATATTATTTCGGATGAAAATCTAAAAAAAGAAATATTAACAAACTCTATTTTTGCTGTGTGTAAATCTGGAACAGTATCTTTACAAGTTTGTAATTCAAATGTTCCTTCAATAATTATTTATAAGCTTAGTTTTATAAATTTTATGATTTTTAAATTATTAGTAAATGTAAAATATGCAAATATTATAAATATTATAAATGATAAAGAGGTTATCCCCGAGTTATTACAAGGCGAATGTAATGCAAAAGAAATTTATAATTCAGTCAAATATATGCTTAAAAATCCTGAAATTGGAAAAAAACAATTGGAACAATGTAATAAAACTTTAGAAGGTATTCGATCCAAAACATCTTCTTCAAATGAAGTTGCTATAATTTTAAGAAATAGTCTTGTCAGTTAACCTTTTTTCTACATCATCTTTGCCAAGTGATATGATTATATCATAAATACCAGGTCCAAATTTTGATCCAGTTAAAGCTATTCTTAAGGGCTGTCCTACTCCTTTAAAATTTGTTTTATTTGTTTTGATTAATTCTTGAACTATCAGTTCCAAATTATCTCTATTCAACTCATTTAATTCTTTAAACTTCTTATAAAATTCTGAGATTATTTTTTTTGCTTTATCATCAATTAATGACAAATCTTCTTGATTGAAATTTACCTCATCTTCAACAATATATTTACAATTATTAAATATATCTTCTAAAGTTTTTGCTTTATTTTTAAGAATAGATAAGGATTTTTGGATTTTATCTTTTTTATCTTTTTTAATTCCATTTTTAAATAATTGACAGTAATTTATAAATTGATCAAATAAATCTTTTTCATTTACATTCTTAATATAATGTTCATTCATAGATAGAATTCGGCTCATATCTAATTTTGATGGAGATTTACCTATTCCTTCTATATTAAAATATTTTATACTTTCCTCTAATGAAAATATTTCTTTATCTTTAAAAGACCAGCCTAATCTTAAAAGATAGTTTCTTAATGCATCTGGCATTATACCAATCTTAGAATAATCATCTAAAGTTGATGCCTTATCTCTTTTTGATAACTTTTTACCATCAATTGTATGTATCAAAGGGATATGGGCAAAAGAGGGCAGTTCCCATTTCATAGCTTCATATATTTGTATTTGTTTAAAAGTATTTATTTTATGGTCATCGCCTCTAATTATGTGTGTCATATTCATTTGATGATCATCTACGGAAGCAGATAAATTATATGTAGGTGTACCATCGTTTCTTAAAATAACAAAATCCTCTATAGTTTTATTTTCTATTTCAACATTACCTTGAACTAAATCTTTCAATATTGATGTTCCCTCTATTTTACTTTTAAACCTTATGACCGGATGAATATCTTTTGGAGCCTCTTTTTCATCTTTATCTCTCCATTTTCGATCATAAACGTATGGTATTTTTTTTTGTTTTGCTCTTTTTTTTTGTTCTTCGATTTCTTCATTTGAACAATAACACCTGTAAGCAAAACCATTTTTCAATAATTCATTAGCAACTTTTATGTGGTCATCTATTTTTTTTGATTGAATATATTCTTCACCATCATGATCTATACCAATCCATTTAAGAGATTGTACAATTTGTTTTTTATACTCATCTTTAGATCTTTCTTTATCTGTATCTTCAATTCTTAAATAAAAATTACCATTATGGTTTTTTGAATATAACCAATTGAATAATGCTGTCCTTACTCCTCCAATGTGCAAAGGCCCTGTAGGGGAAGGAGCAAATCTAGTTGCTACTTTCTTCATTCTAATTATTTAGACTATTTTTCTAGAAGTTTCTATATAAAGATACTAATACACCTTGAACTTTTACTCTATCTGGTCCAAAAATTTTTGTTTCGTAGTTTTTGTTTGCACTTTCTAAGGCTACAACTTTTCCTTTTTTTCTAATTCTTTTCAACATCGCTTCATGTTCGTCAATTAAAGCAACAACAATTTTTCCATTATCTGCAGTATCCGTTCTTTTGATTATAACTGTATCACCTTCATGAATTCCTGCCTCAATCATAGAATCACCTTGAACTTTAAGACCAAAATAATCACCATTTTTTTCTAAATTATTCGGTAAAGGTATTCTAGAAACTTCATTTTGAATAGCCTCAACAGGAGTTCCTGCCGCTATTTTTCCTAAAACTGGGACCTCATTTTCATCTGAAAATGCCTTCTCATCATCCAAGCCACCCTTAATTACACTTGGTGAAAAATTGTTATAAATATCATTTGCAGATGCAGTTTCTGGTAATTTAACAACCTCAAGAGCTCTAGCCTTATGGGCCAATCTTTTAATAAATCCTCTTTCTTCTAAAGCACTTATTAATCTATGGATCCCAGATTTTGATTTCAAATTTAATGACTGTTTCATCTCTTCATAAGAAGGAGATACACCTGAACTTCTCAACTTCTTGTTGATAAACAAAAGTAGGTTTTTTTGTTTTTTTGTTAGCATAAGAACAAATATCGTACAAAATGTGTTCTACAAAAGTTCTCTATAATTCACAATAGTAAAAAAGTTAATAAAATAGGGGTTTATTTGACTAAAGGACTGAAAAAATTGAATTATTCTCTAAATTTTTCAAAAGTGATTCACCGATTAAAAAAGTTTTAATAGAAGTTTTGTTAGATAATTCTAGGAGTTCATCTTTAGTTTTAATTCCACTTTCAGAGATTAATGGACCGGGATGATTAACTAATACATCATGAATATCAAAAGTTGTATTTATGTCTGTCTCTAGAGTTTTTAGATTTCTATTATTAATACCAATCAAAGCATTTTTAAATTTAAGAGCTTTCTTTGCCTCTTCAACTGTGTGAACTTCAACTATGATGGACATATTTAGTCTTAAAGCTTCTTCATATAAATCATTTGCAAGGCTTTCACTGACACCGGCCAATATAATTAAAATTGCATCAGCTCCATAACTTTTTGCTAATGGTACCTGAAATTTGTCTATAAAAAAATCTTTACAAAGAATTGGTAAATTAATTTTTTGTTTAATTTTACTAATATGTAAAAGATTTCCTAAAAAAAAATCTTCTTCAGTCAGCACTGATAAACAAGTGGCTTTATTTGAATTATATATTGTAGCTATTTGAATAGGATCATAATTTTGTATAATTATACCCGCTGAAGGACTTGCTTTTTTAATTTCAGCAATAATCGAAAATTTGTTATTATTTATGTTATCTTCAATTTTTTCTTTAAAATTTATAAATGATTTATTTCTATCAATCAATTCATCTAATGAATTTAATGAGATAGTCTTTTTCAAATTAGCTATTTTATTGGCTTTTTTGACTATTATTTTTTCAAGAATATTTTTAGCCATTTTGAATTTTTTCTAAATGTTTGATTACCTTATTAGATAAAATATGTTCTCTTGCGTTATTATATGCATCAGCAAAATTTTGATGAGTTTCATTTACTATTAATCCTGCTGCAGCATTTAAGCACACAGCTTTAGAAAAATCATTATCCTCACCTTTAAATATATTAATCATTTTTTCTGCATTAAATTTTGCATCATCACCAACTAGATTTTCAAATTTATCTGCATTAACGTTTAATTCTGTTGGATTAATTACAACTTCAGAAATTTTATTATCTTTTAATTGAATAACATTCGTTTTTGCATAAGGTGAAATTTCATCTAAACCATCTTCACTATTTACAATCCATGCAAATTTAATATCTAAATTATTTAAAGCATTTGCAAATATCTTTAGGAGTTTTTTGTCAAAAACACCAACAACTTGCCTCTTTACTAAAGCAGGACTACTTAATGGTCCAATCATATTAAAAATAGTTCTTTTTCCAATTTTTTTCCTAGTTGGTCCAACAAATCTCATTGCACTATGATAATTAGGGGCAAACATAAAACCAAAATTATTTTTATAAATTTGAGCTTCAATATCTTTTGGTTCTAAATTTATTTTTATATTTAAAGCCTCTAAAACGTCACCAGATCCACATTTAGAGGATACAGCTTTATTTCCATGCTTTGCCACTTTAACACCCATACTAGCAAGTAATAATGCAGATGCTGTAGAAATATTTAGTGTATTCATACCATCCCCACCTGTACCACATGTATCTACACAATCTTCTACATTAACTCTTTTAGACTTATTTCTTAGAACATAAACTCCACCAGCTATTTCATCTGAAGCCTCACCTTTAGCTGATAATAGTGTCAAAAAATCATATATTTCTTGATCTTCTGCTTTACCTTCCATTAGCACTTCAAAAGCTGACTTACTTTCTTCAAAAGATAAATCTTTTTTACTTTTTATTTTTTCTATAAATTGTTTCATTAAGCTTTAATATTAATAAAGTTTTTTAAAATTTTAATACCTATTTTAGTTTTAATACTTTCAGGGTGAAATTGCACTCCATGAACATTATATTTCTTGTGTTGAACACCCATAATTAAGCCTTCTTTAGTTTCAGCAGTTATCTTAAGATCCTTAGACAATGATTTTTTATCAATGATTAAGCTATGATATCTGGTTGCTTCAAATATGTTGGGAAGATTATTTAATATACCTATTTTTTTTGACAATATCTTACTAGTTTTTCCATGCATTAGTTTTTTAGCCTGAACTATTTTTGATCCAAATACATGTCCTATTATTTGATGACCTAAACAAACTCCAAGTATTGGCATTTTTTTGTATAAAGATTTTACAATTTTAAGACAATTACCAGATTGACTTGGATTACCCGGACCAGGAGAAATAACAATTTTATGATATTTTCTTTCCAAAATTTCGTTAGAAGTAATTTGATCATTTCTTATTACATCAACATTTACTTTTAATGAAGAAAGATAATGATAGAGATTAAAAGTAAAACTATCATAATTATCAATTAAAATTATTTTTTTCATTTTAATGCATTTATTAAAGCTTTTGCTTTATTAATTGTTTCGTTATATTCGTTTATTGGTTTACTATCCGCAACTATTCCAGCGCCAGCTTGAACATAGAATTTATTTTTTTTTGCAACAGCTGTTCTTAAAGCTATACATGTATCAAATTCACCATTTGCAGAAAAATAACCAATACCGCCAGCATAAACTTTTCTTTTAGATGTTTCTAATTCATCAATAATCTCCATAGCTCTTATTTTTGGTGCTCCTGAGACTGTCCCTGCAGGAAAACCAGCTAATAGTGATTTAAATTTAGAGAATTTTTTATTATATTTACCAACTACATTTGAAACAATATGCATTACATGTGAATATCTCTCAATTATAAAACTTTCCGTTACCTTAACTGTATTAATTTTACTTACTTTACCAGCATCGTTTCTTCCCAAATCTAAAAGCATTAAATGTTCCGAAAGTTCTTTTTTGTCATTAAGTAGATCGCTTTCATAAAATCGATCTTCTTTAGAATTTTTTCCTCTAGGTCTAGTTCCCGCTATAGGTCTTACAGTTATATTATTATCTCTTAATCTAACTAATATTTCTGGACTAGCTCCAATTATTTGAAAATCACTAAAATTAAAGAAAAACATAAAAGGAGAAGGATTTGTGACCCTAAGTTTTTTATAAATGTCTATTGGCTTTTTAGTTAGATTAGCTTCAAATCTTTGACTTAAAACTACTTGAAAAATATCTCCTAATTGAATGTATTTTTTTGCCTTTTTAACCATTTTAATAAATCTATTTTTAGATGTATTTGATTTTACTTTAATATTTTTTGACTTAGTATTTACAGTATTATGAAGATTTTTTATTGAAGATTGGATAAGTAGTTTGTTAAGTTCTGATTTAATTTCATTATATCTATTTTGATAATTATTAATTTTTTCATCTTTAAATATATTGTTTATAAAAAAGATCTCTTTTTTAAAATTATCATGAATTACAAGAGTTCTGGGGCGTAAAAGTCTTACATCTGGTAATTTTAAATCATTTTTACAGTTATTAGGAATTTTTTCTATATATCTAATAGCGTCATACGAGAAAAAACCAGATATTAAAGAGCAAATTTTTGGTAAATTTTTGGGAGTTTCAAATTTGAATTCTTCAATAATTTTTTCAATTAAATGTTCTGGTTTTTCTTTTAATAGAACTCTTTTTTTATTTTTTATTTGATATGAGTTATTATTGTTAAACTCCCAAATTTTATCAGGATTTTTCCCAAAAATAGTATATCTACCTTTAATTTTACCTTTTTCAACTGACTCAAAAATAAAACTATTTTTCTCGATTAAAAAATTATCTATTAGATTTATAATCTCTTCATCTTTTTTAACTTTTTTTGAGGTAAATATTATCTGATTTTGTTTGCTTCTATGTCGAAACTTAAAATCTTTGAAGCTTCGATTAATAATCATTGAAAATAATTTTTTACTCGTTCGATTGTTTTTTGATTTAGAGTTATATTATATTTATCACTCAATAACATATCATAAGATTTTAGAATACTCTTTTTATTGTTTGAATTTTGTTTATTAATAAATTCATTAAAATTATCATTACTCGTATCAATATTTTCATTTCTAAAATTTTTAATCATAGCTAAATAAATATTATTTTCTTCGTCATTAATTAATGTGAACGAATTGATAGGGAGAGAATATAATAATTTTACAGAATTGATCTCAAATTTTTTATTATCTCTTATTGAATTTAATTCTATCTTTTGGATAGAGTTTTTCCCAATTTTTGAAAACTCACTTCTATTAAATTCTTTATTATTTATCCTTTCTAATAATTGCTGATTGTAATCGAACTTACTTTTTTGCACTAATATATCAATTATTTCACTTTTTATTTCTTGATCATTTATGTCAGCTTCTCTTTGATCAATGTTTTGAATTTCATAGAGGATATAATCATTCTCATTTTCAAATAGATCAATTTTATTTTTTCTCAATTCAAAAATTTTTTTCTCTATTTCATTTTTATCTTTTGAAAATTTAAAGTTTTTGACACTTATTGGCTCAATGTCTAAATTTGATACAATCAATTTAAAATCGATTTCATTGGAAATATCAATATCAATTTCATCAATTTTATCAAAAAAGGTTTGATTAAAATCATCTGTACCTATTAAATTCTTGGGATTTAAAACTACATAATTGAAATCAATATATTCAACCTTTAACTGATCATTATTCTTTTTAATGAATTCATTTATTTCTCTATCAGTAATTTCCTCTTTTTTTGCGTACAAATTTTTCAAATTTAAAAATTCTATTTCAAGTTTTTTATTTTCTTCAATAAATAATTTTTTTGATAAAAATTCAGGAGAGATTGTTCCAGCACCAATATAATCAAATAAATTTTTTTGTTCTTCTCTTTTTTTTAATCTTAGTTCAAATCCAGCAGCAGACTGATTATTCTCTAATAAAAATTTTTCATATTTTATCCTTTGAAAATTTCCATTTTCATCTAAAAAATTTTTATTAGTTTTAATTTGTTTTAATAAAGTATCTTTTGAAATTGATATATTAAGTTTTTCAATTTCTAAATCTAACAAAGTAGAAGATATTAAACCTGCTAACAGTTCTTGAATAATTTCTTTATCTAAATTTTCTCTTATATATTCTTGAGGTACTCCTGAGTTATTTAAATAATCAATAAATTCTTCTGTAGATATATTTTTTTCATTAACTTTAGCGATATTATTTGTATTTCCGCTACTAAACATCCCTCCCATACCCCAAAAAACAAAAGGTATGATCATAATGAAAACTAATAAGCCAGCAAACTTGGTTTTGGCAAAATTTCTAAAACTACTTATCATTGCTTTATAAATTTATTGATCTATAAAAAGCAAACCTATAGATTAAAATCAATCAGATGACAAATAAATATATGATATTTATTGCAAATTGGAAAATGTTTGGTGGTTTAAATTCATTAAATTCAATAAATCCAGTAATTAAATTTTTAAAAATTTTTAAAAATAAAAAATCTGTTAAAATAATCTACTGTCCACCAACTACTTTAATATATCCAATGTATAAAAGATTAAAAAATACACCTTTGATGGTAGGTGGACAGAATTGTCACGAAAATCATAAATCAGGTGCTTTTACTGGATCAATCAACGCAACTATGCTTAAGAACGTAGGCGCAAGTTATGTTATTATAGGTCACTCTGAAAACAGAAGAAATGGCGAAAACAATTCTCTTATTAACCAAAAAATTAAAAGTGCCATTAAATCTGGTTTAAATGTAATATTTTGTATTGGTGAGACGTTGGGTGAAAGAAAAAAAAAACTCACTAAAAAAATTTTAAATAAACAAATTACTTCAGGTTTAAAAAAAATTAAAAACAAAAAAAAGATCTTAATTTCTTATGAACCAGTTTGGGCAATAGGAACAGGTCTAATTCCTAAGATCAATGAATTATATGAAACGATAAGTTTTATTAAAAATAAATTTAAAGATTATAAAGTTTTATATGGAGGATCTGTAAACCCTAAAAATATAAAAGATTTAAAAACTATTGAAAAATTAGATGGTTTTTTAATTGGCGGTGCATCTCAGAATTCAAAAAAATTTATTGATATAATTAAAAAAACATATAATTAAGCCACATGGAAAATATATTACTAACATTGAACATCATACTAGCAATCATATTGGTTTTGTTAGTTTTAATGCAAAAATCCGAAGGTGGTGCTCTTGGTATTGGTGTTTCGCAAGAAAATTTTATGTTTTCTAGATCTGCAGGAAATTTTATGACAAAAGCTACAGCTATTGTAGCGACTCTGTTCATAATTTGTAGTTTAGCATTAACAATAGTATCCAGAGGTGATTTGATACCAACTTCTTCAGTTTTGGACACTGTTGAGGAAAAAACTGAAGATACCCCGTCAATTCCAGAAAATAATAATTAATACTTTTCTTTTACTTTTTTATTCGCTATAAGATACTTCCATGGCGCGATATATATTTGTCACTGGCGGCGTGGTTTCTTCTTTAGGTAAAGGTCTTTCTTCAGCTTCATTAGCTTATTTATTAAAATCTCAAGGATATAAAGTAAGATTAAGAAAAATGGATCCATATTTAAACGTAGATCCTGGAACAATGAGCCCATTTCAACATGGTGAGGTTTTTGTAACAGATGATGGTGCTGAAACGGATTTGGATTTAGGACATTATGAGAGATTCACAAATATTTCATCAAGACAATCAGACAATATCACAACTGGTCGTATATATAGTGATGTAATTAAAAAAGAGAGAAAAGGGGGATACCTCGGAAAAACTGTTCAAGTTATACCTCATATTACAAATCGAATAAAAGAATTTATAAAAAAAGATATTACAAATGAAGATTTTGTTATATGTGAAATTGGTGGCACAGTAGGAGATATTGAAAGCTTACCATTTGTTGAAGCTATAAGACAATTTTCAAATGAACATGGAAAATCAAAAACATTATTTATTCATTTAACTTTTGTTCCGTTTCTAAAATCATCAGATGAAATTAAAACTAAACCAACTCAACATTCTGTTAAAGAATTAAGAAGTATCGGTATTCAACCTGATATAATTATTTGTAGATCACAGCAATCTATACCTTTAGATCAAAGAAAAAAAATATCATTATTCTGCAATGTTCCTATTGATAACGTAATTGAAACAGTAGATGTAAGAACAATTTATGAGGCACCTATTAGTTTTTTTAAACAAAAACTTGATAAACAAGTTTTGAAGTATTTTAAAATTAAATCAAAAAAAAAAGCAAATTTAAATCCTTGGAAAAAAATAACTAAGATATTGCTGAATACAAAAAAAACAGTTGATATTGCAATAATTGGTAAATATGTAAATTTAAAAGATGCTTATAAATCTTTGGATGAAGCTTTAATACATGGAGGTATTTCAAATAAAGTAAAAGTTAATTTAATTAGGATAGAGTCTGACAATTTAAAAACTAATGAAATAAAGAAAAAACTTAAAAATGTTTCTGGATTATTAATACCAGGTGGTTTTGGTAAAAGAGGGACAGAAGGTAAAATTTCTGCGATAAAATATGCTAGAGAAAACAAAATACCTTTTCTTGGTATTTGTTTTGGAATGCAGATGGCCATTATTGAATTCGCAAGAAACAAATTGAATATAAAAAAGGCTGGATCGAGTGAACTCGATAAAAAATGTTACCCAGTAATAGGCTTAATCGATGAATGGGACAAGAATGGAAAAATAATTAAGGGAACAGATAAAGATTTAGGTGGAACAATGAGACTGGGTTTGTATGAAGCTAAATTACGAAATAATTCTGCCATAAATAGGATCTATAATTCAAAGACTATTAAAGAAAGACATAGACATAGATATGAAGTTAATAATAATCTTAAAAATCAATTTGAAAAAAAGGGGTTAGTTTTTTCAGGAATGTCACCAGATAATAAATTACCTGAAATAATTG
>CACOKI010000008.1 GCA_902627735.1 uncultured Pelagibacteraceae bacterium | reverse complement strand
TCTAGTTTCTTTAAAAAAATTAATGACAAAAAATTCTTCTTATCAGGCTGATTCTATCAAAGTTTTAAAAGGACTTGAAGCTGTCCGTAAAAGACCAGGAATGTATATAGGTGATACCGACGATGGAACTGGTTTACATCACATGGTTTATGAAGTTGTGGATAATTCCATTGATGAGGCTTTAGCTGGTTTTTGTAAGAATATTCATGTTTTTATAAATCAAGACGGAACTATAACTGTAAAAGATGATGGTAGAGGGATACCTGTCGATATTCATAAAGGTGAAAAAAAGTCAGCAGCAGAGGTGATAATGACTCAACTTCATGCTGGAGGTAAATTTGATCATGACTCTTATAAAGTTTCAGGAGGTCTGCATGGTGTTGGAGTTTCAGTTGTAAATGCATTGTCAGAAAAGCTTAAATTAGAGATAAATAGAGATGGAAAAAAATATTATATAGAATTCCATGATGGCGAGTCAAAAGCTCCATTAAAAATTATTGGTAAATCAAAAGAAACAGGAACGAAAATCACTTTTCTTCCATCTAAGAATATTTTTTCATCTATAAAATTTAGTGCAAATATTCTTATAAAGAGAATGAGGGAGTTAGCTTTTTTAAATAAGGGTATTCAAATAAACTTAGTTGATAATAGTCAAAAAAAAGAAAAAAACTATAAATTTAAATTTGATGGTGGTGTTTTAGAATTTGTTGAATATTTGGACGAAAAAAGAGAAAAATTATTAAACAAAAATGGAAATCACTTATTTAAAAAACCAATTTATGTTGAAGGGAAAAAAGATAATGTTGAAATAGAATGTTCTTTAAAATGGAATGGCACTTACTCAGAGGATATTTATGCATATACAAATAATATTTTTCAAAAGGATGGTGGAACTCATTTGCTAGGTTTTAGGAGTGCGTTAACAAGAATTGTAAATAAATATGCTACAGAACAAAATCTTTTAAAAAAGAATAAATTATCGATATCTGGAGATGATATTAAAGAGGGTCTTACTTGTGTATTATCAACAAAAATTCCAGATCCAAAATTTTCTTCACAAACTAAAGATAAACTGGTTTCTTCTGAAGTTAGAAATATTGTTGAAACTTTAATTAATGAAAAACTCTCAATATGGTTTGATCAAAATCCATCTGTAGCAAAAATTGTTTTAGCTAAGATTATTCAGGCAGCTTTAGCCAGAGATGTGGCTAGAAAAGCTAGAGAAAATGTTAGAAGAAAAGGTGCACTTGAACTAAGTGGACTTCCTGGAAAACTAGCTGATTGTCAAATTGGAAAACAAGAAGGAACTGAACTATTTATAGTTGAGGGTGACTCAGCTGGTGGTTCTGCTAAACAAGGCAGAAACAGAGAAAATCAGGCAGTACTACCTTTACGAGGTAAAATTTTGAATACTTATGTTGAAGATTTAAAAAATAAAAAAAATGGTAACGGTAATAAAAATATTAATGACCAAAAAACTAAAGCGTTATCTAAAATGATATCATCAAATGAAATAGTTACTTTAATCAATGCATTAGGCTTAGATCCAAAGTCTCAAGAGATAGATTTAAAAGATTTAAGATATGGAAAAATTATTATTATGACAGATGCTGATGTTGATGGATCTCACATAAGGGCATTGCTATTAACTTTTTTCAACAATAGACCATTTAATAAGTTAATTGAATATGGTCACATATATTTAGCTCAACCACCATTATTTAAAATTAACAAAGGGTCTAAAGGAATTTATATCAAAGATGAAAAAGAGCTTGAAAATTATATTGTTCAAAATAATAAAGAATTTAAAAAAATTAAAAGAAGTTCAAAAGAATTTTTTAAAGAAATAGAAATAGAGAAATCAAAAATGAATATTCAAAGATTCAAAGGATTAGGGGAAATGAATCCAGAGGAACTCTGGAGCACAACATTAAATCCTGAAACTAGAAATTTATTACAGGTTCAATATTCAAAAGATAGTAAAAAAGATCAAACATTAATTCATACATTGATGGGAAATGATGTCTCTCTTAGAAAAGATTTTATTGTCTCAAATGCTATAAATGTTCAGAATCTTGATATTTAAAAATGGGGTTTTTTGAGACTTCTAAATTCTATTCTTTAAAGAAATCAACTTATATTTCACTTAGATGGATAGCTATAATTGGTCAATTAATATCAGTAAATATTGTCTATTTTTACCTTCAATTCAATTTTGATTATTTTTTATCAAATTTTATAATTTTTATTGGCATCATTAGTAATTTTTATTTAATTTTTTTATATAAAAAGACCCAACTATCAAGTAGATCAGCTTTCGTTTTTTTAAATATAGATATCTTCCAATTAGCATCATTAATTTATTTGACAGGAGGCATAGTAAACCCATTTGTGATTTTTTTAATTATCCCAAGTATATTCGCCTCAACAAATTTAGGCATCCGAACTAATTTATTATTAGTAGTTATAACTATATCAACTCTTATTTTTCTTACATATTATCACAAAGATCTACCTTCACCTTTAAATGAACATTTTCATATTGATAAATATTATTTTTACTCAATACCTATCGCTTTAATAATATCCTTAGTCTTTTTGAATTATTTTGCTTTTATTTTTGGAACAGAATCAAGAAAAAGAAAAGAGGCATTGAATAAAATGGAGGAGGTAATGGCTAAAGAGCATGAAATGTTATCTTTAGGAGGTCAAGCAGCTGCAGCAGCGCATTCTTTAGGAACACCATTGTCAACAATAAAGATTATTTCACAGGAACTTTTATTACAATTTAAAGATAATAAGGAAGTACTTCAAGATATAAAATTATTATCAAGTCAAGTAGAAAGATGTAATCAAATCTTGAGAAGATTGTCTTTAAACCCCCATGAAGAGGATGAATTTATTGATGAAGATTTTACCATGAAAGAATGTTTAAAAGAAATTATATCTTCATTTAAAGAAACAAGTGAAAAAAATTTTTTATTTAATTTTGATCAGGACTCAAACTCAAAAAAGATGACGAAATCTGTTGAAATTATTTATGGATTAAGAAATTTTATTGGTAATGCAAATAAATTTAGCTCAAAAAACGTTTTTATAAATTTAAAAAGTGATAATGAATTTACCGAAATAACAATTGAAGATGATGGTGAAGGTTATTCTAGTGATGTTTTATCTAAAATAGGAGAGCCTTACTTGAAAGGACTTAATCCTAATCATAAAAATAAAACAGGTCTAGGTTTAGGAATATTTATTGGAAAAACTTTATTAGAAAAAAATTTTGCAACAATTAATTGTAGAAATTCTGAAGTAAGAAGTGGTGCAGAAATAATAATAAAGTGGAAAAATAGTGATCTATTAAAAATTTAGTGTAATTTATTTTTTTTATCAAAAAGTGCACCAAGTTGAGAAATCATTACATCACCCAGTTCATTTACATCTGTAATTTTTATTGCACGATTATAATATCTCGAAACATCATGACCGATCCCAATAGCTAATATTTCAGTTTCTGTTTTATCTTCAATATATTTAACAATTTTTTTCAAATGTTTTTCTAAAAAATCACCAGAATTAACTGATAAAGTCGAGTCATCTACTGGAGCACCATCTGAAATAACCATAAGGATTTTTCTTTCTTCTTTTCTTTTTTTTAGTCTATTAAAAGCCCATAATATAGCCTCACCATCTATATTTTCTTTTAACAACCCTTCTTTTAACATTAAGCCCAAATTATTCTTTGATATACGCCAATGAGTATCTGCACTTTTGTAAATTATATGTCTCAGATCATTTAATCTTCCAGGAGTTTTTGGTTTTCCTTTCTTATTCCAAAATTCTCTACTTTTTCCACCTTTCCAATTTTTTGTAGTAAAACCTAATATCTCGACTTTTACGGAACAACGTTCTAGAGTTCTTGACAAAATATCTGCACAAATTGCTGCTATAGTAATTGGTCTTCCTCTCATAGACCCTGAATTATCGATTAATAAGGTCACGACGGTATCTTTAAAATCTAAATCCTTTTCCTTTTTAAAAGATAAAGAATTGTAAGGATCCATAATGACTCTAGGTAATTTTGAACTATCTAACAATCCTTCTTCCAAATCAAATTCCCAAGCTCTGTTTTGTTTTGCTAATAATTGTCTTTGAAGTTTATTTGCTAGTTTAGTTATAACATCTTGAAACCCTATGAGTTGTTGATCTAAGTTTTTACGTAATTTTATTGCTTCATCTGAATTTTCTAAATTTTCAGCTTTGGTTATTTCATCAAACTGATTGGTAAATATCTTATAATCTAAATTTAAATCATTTAAATTTTTCTTCTGAATAACTTGTTCATCCGAGCTTCGATCAGAGTCAGTATCAACCAATTGTTCGTCTAGCTTATATTCATCAATATCATAGTCTGAATCTAAGCTAGTTTCTGTTTCTTCTTCTTTATTTTGATCTTTTTTTTCATCAGAGTTATTTTCCTGATCATCATTTGATAAATTATTTTGATCATTATCTTGATTTTCTTCATTAGTTTGTTCATCTTCTTCATTTTGCAATATATCCATTTTTTGAAGTATTTCTGAAAATTTTGAGGAATACTTTTGTTGATCCTCCAAGTTTTCCTTTAAGAAATTTATATGTTTCTCAATAGCTTGATCAAAATCTTTTTCCCAAAAGTTTAACATTGTGTTAGTTAGAGAATTTAATTTTATACCGTGAAATTTCTTAAGCATATATAGCTCAAAAGCTTCAATTATAGGAACATCATCTTTAGATTTAAGTTGATCTTTTCTTTTTAGTCCAACTATTTGATAATAGTTGTCTTGAAGATTTTTTTTTACTCCCTTTAACATTAAGGAACCTAAAGACTCATACCTAACTTTCTCTGCAATTGAATAAAGACTTTTACATGATAAATTTGTTGGTAAATTTTTTTTGTGAATTTCATCATTAGAAAATTTTTTTTTAAGAGCTGCAGTATCTGACTCTGCTCTAGCTTTTATAAAATCACTTTTTGAATTAAAATTTTCTAAATTAAAAAAATCAAACTCGTTTGAACTCTTATTTTGTTCATTCTTCTTTTTAACAGAAAAATCGTCTGAAATTACTCTAGCGGTTGAGGTCAGTGCTTGTTTGAGTTTTTCTTTTAAATTTGTTTCTTTTTTATTACTCATTTAAATTTGAATATTTACCAATGATTCAGGTAAATCTTCACCAAAACATCTTTGATAATATTCTGCGATAGTATTTTTTTCTATTTCATCGCACTTATTCAAAAATGTAACTCTAAAAGCATATCCAACATCTTTGAAAATTTCTGTGTTTTCTGCCCAATGCAATACAGTCCTTGGGCTCATTACTGTTGATATATCTCCAGCAATAAAACCTTTTCTAGTTAAGGAAGCCACTTTTATCATATTTGAAACTTTTTCCTTACCTTTTTGATTATTTAAAGTTTTGTTCTTAGCTAAAATAATTTCCATCTCTTTCTCTAGGCTAAGATAATTTAATGTTGTTACAATGTTCCATCTATCCATTTGTCCCTGATTTATTTGTTGAGTACCATGATATAGTCCAGTCGTATCACCCAATCCAACTGTATTTGAGGTTGCAAACAATCTAAAAAATTTATTTTGTTGTATAACTTTATTTTTATCAAGAAGAGTAAAGTTTCCTTCAGCTTCTAAAACTCTTTGTATCACAAACATTACATCTGGTCTTCCAGCATCGTATTCATCAAATACTAAAGCAACAGCATTTTGAATTGACCAAGGTAATATTCCTTCATTGAATTGTGTTATTTGTTTTCCATCTTTTAAGACTATGGCATCTTTACCAATTAAATCGATTCTACTTATGTGACTATCTAGATTTACTCTTATACATGGCCAATTTAATCTTGCAGCAATTTGTTCTATATGAGTTGATTTACCTGTTCCATGATAACCTTGGACTAAAACTCTTTTATTAAATGCAAAACCAGAGATAATAGCTAACGTTGTGTCTCTATCAAATTTATAGTTTTTATCAATTTCAGGTACATATTCGTTTTTTTTCGAAAAAGCATCAACCTCCATTTCAGTATCAATTCCAAATGTTTGTTTTACTGAAACTTTAATATCAGGTTGAATGTTTAAATTAGGTGTCAATTTTTTCTCTATAAGTATTTTTTAATTGTGTATATGCCAATGTAATAAGTTTAAGTTTTTCTTCGTATTTTTTATTACCAGAATTCATATCAGGGTGAAATTTTTTGACAAGCATTTTGAATTTTTCTTGAATTTTATTCCATTTTAAACCTACTGAAATGCCCAAAATACCAAATGCTTTTATATCTTTATGGTCAAATTTAAATTGACGCATGTGATTAAAATTAGTTTTAAATTTTTCTTTATCAAGCTCATCTTTAAGTGTGTTGTTCCATAAGATCTTAAAAAAATTATCAGAGGAACTGAAACTTTGTGTGGGTTTGTGCCAAGTCATATCTGATTTTAAAAAGTTAATAACTTGTTCATCATTCATACCAGAAAAATAATTCCAGTTTTTATTGAATTCTTTGACATGTTCTAAACATAACATTCTATATTTTTTGCTATTATCTTTTTCAACAGGAGCTTTATATTCACCTATTTCTTTACAATTATTCCAGTCACAAATATTTTTCATGATATATAGTCAATATATATATGAATATAAATGAATTAATTGCAATAATTAAAAAAAAAATACAAAAAGAAATTTTAGTTGAAAATATTGTGATTGAAGATAAATCTTTTCTTCATACAAAACATGTGGGAAATGATCCAAATAAATTTCATATCAAAATTACCATAGAGTCTAATCAATTAAAAAAAATTAGTAGACTTAATAGTAATAAAAAAATTTATAAAATCTTAGATTATGAAATGAAACAATTTATTCATTCGTTACAAATATTAATTATTTAGCTCTTTTTTTAAAAACGATTTGATGTAATTTATTTTATAACTATTATTTATTATTGGATATCCTATTTTCTTTAATAAAATAAGATTTATTTTTTTTGAAATATTTTTTTTATCTTTTTGCATGAATGATAAAATTTTATTTATGTTTTTTTTAGAAAAAAATTTATTAATATTTGATGGTAATGAAGATTTCTTAAAATGATTTAATATTAATGAGTATTCATTTCTTTTTAAAATTTTATTTTTGTTACTAAAACTTAAAGCAATATACACTCCTAATAAAACTGCTTCACCGTGATTCAGTTTTTTTGAATAACCGAGCGTAGCCTCAAATGCATGTGCAAATGTGTGGCCAAAATTTAAAATTTTTCTAAAGTCTTGTTCTTTTTCATCTTTTTGAACAACATCTTTTTTAATCTTACAACTCTCATAAATTGCATTTTCTAAAAAAGGAGAATGTAATTTAAGAATTCTTAAAAAATTTTTATCAAGATATTTAAAAAATTTTTTATTTGCTATTAAAGCATGTTTTAATATTTCAGCATATCCACAAATAATTTCTCTATAGGGGAGTGTCTTTAAAAAATTAGTGTCACTTATAACTAAATTTGGTTGGTAAAAACTTCCGATAAGATTTTTTCCGTATTTCGTATTAACACCCGTCTTACCTCCTACCGAAGAGTCAACTTGGGATAGTAGCGTAGTTGGAATATTTACAAATTGAAGACCTCTTTTGAATAAACTAGCAGCAAATCCACCTACATCACCTGTTATTCCTCCACCAATAGTAATTAAACAATCTTTTCTTGAAAAATTTTTTATTAATAAAATTTTAAGAATTTTATTTACTGTTTGTAAATTCTTATTTTTTTCATTCATTGTAAGATATTCAAAAAAAATATTTTTATTTTGAAATGATTTTTTTATTAAAAAAATAAATTTTTTAGGAACTTTTTTGTCAACAATAAATAAACATTTTTCAAAATTATTTAAATTTTTTTTCATTATTTTTGAAATATTTACTATTAAATTAGGACCGATAAGAATTGAATATTTTTGAGAAACAGTTTTAATAATTAATTTTTTTGGTTTCATAAATAATTTATTATTTTATTAGCAATTTTAATTTTTGTCTGTTTATTACAATCAATCTTATATAATGCTTTTGAATAAATATTAGAACGTTTTTTTATCAAATTTGTTAGTTCATGATTAGTTAAATTTGATGCAATAGGTCTCTTGTGGCTATTTTTAATTCTTTGAATTAAAGTCTTATCATCACAGTATAACCAAAAAGATATATGATTATTTAGAATTTCTTTTTGAATATTTTTGTTTAAAAAAGCACCACCACCAAGAGATATAACCACTTTTTGTTTTTGTTTAAGTATTTTCAAAGTTATTTTTTCCTCAATATTCCGAAAGAATTTTTCTCCTTTAAGAGTAAATATTTCTGAAATTTTTTTTTTAAGTTTAATTTCAATTAATTCGTCTATGTCATAAAAATCTAATTTGAGTTTTTTTGAAGTTAATTTGCCAATTGAAGTTTTTCCAGAACCCATCATCCCTAAAAAAACGATATTTTTTTTTGATTCCATAAAATCTTTATTGAAAAAACATAAATATGTCTTAATTTGAAATTAACTAAAACTATATGCAATTTGTAAAAAAAACAAGTTCGAGAATGAGTATTGTTAGATTAATTGTAAAATTGTCTTTAGCTATATTAATTTTAATTGGAATTGTTTTTTTATTAAATAAAATTGACTTCCCATCTCCTGTAAAAAATATTGAAAAAGTTATTCCGAATGAGAATTTTAAAATCATTAAGTAAAAAATATTTTTTTCTTATTCTTTTATTTTTTTTAATTGGTAATAGTCATGCTGAAGATGAACCTGTAGATATTTGGAATGTAGATGAAAATAAAATTCAAAGTAATGATTTAAATACAAATTTAAATGAAAAAAAAAATAACAGTATAACAACTGAATCTGGGTCAACAATTTTCAATATGCAGTCAGATAAAAAAATTTCATCAATAGACTTAGATGAAGATCTGAATTCTGATAATATAAGAATATTTGGCTTGTATGATCCTGAAGAAAATAGTTTAGATATTGATATGTGGTCTAATTCTGATGGTGATCAGTTGAAAAATATTTTAAAAAAATTAGATAAGATTAATTTATCTAAAGACGCATCAGATATTATGAAAATATCAATGCTTACAAATGCGTATATACCTAAAAAAAATATTTCCGAAAAAGATTTTTTAGAATTCAAGTCGCAATGGCTGATTAAGAATTCAGATTTAGATTTGATTGAAGAATATTTAGTTAAAAATCAAGTTTTCAATATTCATCCAAAATTAACTAAATTTTTATTAGATGAATATATTTCTAGTTACGATATTCAGAAAGCTTGTGAAATATATTTAAAAAATCAAAAACCAATTGATGATGATTATCTTATTAAGTTTAATATTTATTGTTTGATAAAAAATAACAGAGTTGACGAAGCTCAACTAATTTTTGATTTAAAAAAGGAATTAGGATTCTCGGATAAATATTATGAAAAAAAAATAAATTATTTATTGGGTTATACTTCAGAGATTGATGAAGCAATATCTGAAAAAAATATTTTAGATTTTCATTTAGCTCACATTACGAATCCAAAATTTTTATTTGAACCCAAAGAAACTACTAGTAAAATAATTTGGAAATATCTTTCTTCTTCAGATTTACTTAGCTCTCATGAAAAAATAGATATTCTAGATTTGGAGAAAATTTCTACCCTAGAAAAAGCTACTCATAATAAAAATTACCCGGAAAAAGATTTATTTGAAATATATAAACGATTTCAATTTGATATTAATCAACTTTTAAATGTTAAAAAATCTTATAAATCTCTATCTAATATTGAGGGAAGAGCTTTAATCTATCAAAGAATTTTATTAGAATCTGAATTAATAGAAAAATTAAAGCTATTAAAATTATTAAAAAACTCTTTTGAAAAAGATGATAAAAGTTTAGCTTTTGATGACGAATTAAAAAAATTTTTAGATAAAATAGAACCTACAGATGTTCCTGATAATTTAACAAGTTTTTATTATACTAATATAAAAATCAAAAAAAAGAGTGAGAGTGAAATCAAGTTTAATAAAGATGTTCTTCATCAATCAAAACTTTTAAACTATTTTAATGGAAACTATTCAAAATCAAAAATTGAAAAAGATGTTAATAATTATTTAAAAAAGATAAAAAAGGATAAAAAATATTTTTTTTCAAAAAAAGATCAAATTTTTCTAGAGTCTTTAAAATACGATGGAATTGAAATTTCAGATAAATACAATGATTTATATGAAATGAATAATTCTGAAATACCTACAGATATACAGGTGATGATTAATAATGATGAAAAGGGTGCAGCTTTATTAAGAATTGTTGAAGTTATTGGACAAGATGATCTAGAAAAAATGGATGAAGACACTATCTATTTTATTATAAGCACACTAAATCAATTAAATATTGAATTAATAAGAAACAAAATTCTACTAAAAGTTCTCCCTTTAAAAGTTTAAAAATTAGTTTATCTATTATTTATATGAGTATTAGAGATATCGTTACCGTTCCAAATGAAATACTAAAAAAAATTTCTGAGCCAATAGAAAAAGTTGGTATTAATGAAAAAAAACTTATTAATGACTTATTTGAAACAATGTACAATTCCAAAGGTATCGGTCTAGCTGCAGTACAAGTGGGAATTCTAAAAAGAATTTTGGTTATTGACGTGTCTACAAAAGATGAAAAAAAAAATCCTTTAAGTTTTATCAATCCTACTATTAAAAAGGTAAGTGATAAAACTTCAATTTATGAAGAAGGATGTTTATCGATTCCTGAAACTTTTATAGAAATTGAAAGACCCAAAATCTGTGAAATAGAATATATTGATATTGATGGAAAAAAAAGAGACCTTAAATGTGATGGTTTATTATCAACTTGTATTCAGCATGAAATAAATCATTTAGATGGAAAATTGATTATAGATCATTTATCAAAATTAAAAAAAGATATGATTATAAAAAAAATTTCTAAGTCAAAAAAAAATCCTGAAAGAATATTAGTTTAAAAAATGCCAAAAAAAATTATTTTTATGGGCACGCCTATTTTTGCAGTGCCAATTCTGAAATCTCTATATCAAAATGGTTATCCAATATCTGTTGTATATACTCAGCCTCCTCAAAAATCTCACAGGGGTCAGAAAATTAATAAATCACCTGTTCAAGGCATTTCGGAGACTTTAAATATAGATTTTAGAATTCCGCAAAATTTAAATAATAATATTGAAGAATATGATTTTTTAAAAAAAATGGATGCAGATCTAGCAATTGTTGTGGCTTATGGACAAATAATACCAAAGGAGTTTTTAAGTTTAACAAAAAAGGGCTTTATAAATATTCATGCATCTATTCTTCCTAAATGGAGAGGTGCTGCACCTATTCAAAGATCAATAATGAATTTAGATTCTGAAACTGGAATAAGTTTCATGAAAATTAATGAAGAGTTAGATAGCGGTCCAATAAGCAAAATATACAAAATTAAAGTTGATCAAAATTTAAATGCGCAAGAAGTTTCAGAACAACTATCCCTTTTGGCAGCTGATAAAATATTAGATAATATAGATGATATACTTGATGATAAATCAGAGTTTATTGAGCAGGATCATTCAAAATCAACTTATGCTAAAAAAATTCTTAAAAGCGAGGGTCAAATTGATTGGAATGATGATGCTTCAAAGATTATTGGAAAAATTAATGGTTTGTACCCTTCTCCAGGAGCTTTTTTTAATTTTAATGGTGAAAGATATAAAATTTTAAAAGCAGAAATCAGCAATGGCTTTGGTAAAAATGGAGAAGTTGTATCTGATAATCTTGAAATAGCGTGTGGCACAAACAAGTCTATAAAAATTTTAGAAATTCAAAGAGAGGGGAAAAAAGTACAAAAAGTTGGAGAGTTTATGCTTGGATCTCAGATAAGAAAAGGATCTATAATAAAAAATGTTTAAGTATCAAATATTAATTGAATATGTAGGTACAAATTTTAGAGGTTGGCAAATTCAAAAAAAAGGTAAAACTATACAAGGGCTTATTCAAGAAAAAATTTCTAAAATATTGAGAGAAAAAATTATTCTTTTTGGGTCTGGTAGAACTGACACAGGTGTTCATGCTTTAGAACAGTCTGCCCATTTTGAGTGTGAAAAAGAGATTACAAATACCGATAAATTTTTAAACTCAATAAATCATTTTTTGAGTAAAGATTTGGTAACTATTCTAAATATAAAGAAAAGAAATAAAAATTTCCATTCACGATTTTCAGCTAGATTAAGAATATATAATTACGTTATTATTAATCGTTTGAGTAGACCAGTAATAGATAAAAATAGAGGATGGCATATTATAAATAAGCTAGATTTAAAAATGATGAAAAAAGCAGCAAAAAAATTAATTGGAACTAATGATTTTTCTACTTTTAGGGCATCAAGTTGTAGAGCAAAAAGTCCAATCAAAACAATGAAATCTGTTAAAATAACATCTAAAAACAATAGAATAGAAATAGAATTTCAATCTCAATCTTTTTTACAACAGCAAGTTAGATCAATGGTGGGCTGTTTAAAATATGTAGGTGAAAAAAAATGGACTTTAAAAAAGTTTACAAAAGTAATGTATTCGAAAAAAAGAATTTCATGTGCACCACCAGCACCACCTGAAGGTCTTTACTTAGCGAGAGTTATTTATTAATTTATTTTTATTGCTCATTGCGAATTTTTTATTAATACGCCATCTAGATTCTGCTCTTACAATATATCCACAACAATTTTTTGACTTACACCTACATGGAAATTGTTTAAAGTCTTCATCGTAGCCAAACCCATAATCGCAAGTAAATTCTTCATCTTTTTTAATATCCCGTATTGCTGTTATCCATATCTTAAAGCCTTTACCGTTATAATCACAGTTGTTGTTACAGCTATGGTTAATTAGTCCTGCAATATTCCATGGAAAATCTCCATCTAGGGTATACTTTTTATTTAACGTGAATAAGAAAATAGGTTTCTTGTTGTCAAACTTATTTGATAAATCTACCTTTTTATTTGTTATTATTTTACCAACGTAGTCAATTATTTTTGTACCTTTTGGGATATTACATGTTGCATAAAGACCTCGCCCCTTATTATCAATTTTTGATTTTTTTATTTTGTATAATTTCATAGGGGTGATTTATAATGAACAATATATTAATCAATTGAATTCAATAAGTGCGTTAACATGTTCATTGGCGCTTTCAGCTAAAGCATTTAAATCATATCCACCTTCAAGTATCGAAACAACTTTACCTTTAGTAAATTTATTTGTGGCTGACAAAGTTCTTTTGGTTATCTCGTAGAAATCTTTTGAGTTTAGTTGAAATTGAGCTAATGGATCATCTTTATGTGCATCAAACCCTGCAGAGAATAACAAAAAATCAGGTTTATATTCAACCAATCTATCCAAGACTCTGTCGAATGCATTAAAGTATTGTTCTGAGTTTGTACCAGCGGGCAAAGGTATATTTAGTGAGTTGTTAAAATCACCTTTATCTTTGTCAGTTCCTCCTCCTGGATAAAAAGGATATTGATGAGTAGATATATACAATGAATTTCTATTATTACGCATAATATCATAATTTCCATTTCCCCAATGAACATCAAAATCTACACAGGCAATCCTTTTATACTTATATTTATTTATCAAATAATTTGTTGCGACCCCAGCATTTGATATACAACAGAATCCCATGGCTTTATTTTTTTCCGCATGATGTCCTGGTGGTCTTGCTAAGCAAAAAGCATTTTTAAATTTGTTATTTTCTATTCCATCTATTGCTTTTATTGTAGAACCTGCGGCATCAAAAACTGCTTTTTTACTTTCAGGTGACACAACTGTATCTCCATCTAAAAATTTGAGACCTTTTTGTGGAAAAGAATTATTTAAATTTTTAATGTATTCTTTTGAGTGTGTCATTGCCAAAATATTATGTGGAACACTAACTGGAGTTTCCCAAATTAAATCTTTTCTTTTTTTTAACTTTTCTTTTATAGCAATTACTCTTTTAGGTTGTTCAGGATGACCGTCACCTGTATTATGTTTTTCATAAGAGTCAGAATTTATGATTGCTGTATTCATTTAAAATAATTTTGCAAAATTCTATTATAAATTTTTGTTAGATTTTTTAGATCTTTTAAGGATACTGCCTCATCAATTTTATGCATAGTTTTTCCAACTAAACCAAACTCTAAACCAGGTGACATAGCTTTTATAAATCTTAGGTCAGAAGTTCCACCTGTAGTGGATAATTTTGGTTTTATTTTGGTAATTCTTTTTATGATATTTTGTATCATAAAAGTTGTTTTATTTGGTTTAGTTAAAAAAGCTTCACCAGAAACTCTGTAATCAATTTTAAATTTTGATTTATATTTTTTATTAATTTTAATAAAAATTTTATTAAGTCTTTTTTTAATAGAATTTGAAGAATGTTTGTTATTAAATCTTATATTAAATGTTGCTTCAGCTGTACCAGGAATGACATTGTCTGCAGTATTATTAATATTTATTTTTGTAACTTCTAAGTTTGTAGGTTGAAAATCTTTTGTCCCTTTATCAAATTTAATTTCTTTTAATTCATTTAAAATTTTGACAATAATGGTTGAAGGATTATTTGCTCTATGAGGGTATGCAACGTGACCCTGTAAACCAAATATAGTTAATTTTCCAGTCAAACTTCCTCTACGTCCAATTTTTATCATTTCACCCAATCTATTGGGATTTGTTGGCTCACCAACTAAGCAGAAATTTATTTTTTCTCGCTTTTTTCTAAGATAATCTACAACCTTTTTTGTGCCATTCACTGCATCACCTTCCTCATCTCCAGTTATTAATAAACTTATTGATCCATCAAATCCTCTATTTTTTGATAAAAAAGTGCTTACAGCAGAAACAAAAGCTGCAATAGAACTTTTCATATCATTCGCGCCTCTTCCAATTAAATGTCCTTTTTTTACAGATGGCTTGAAAGGATTTATTGTCCAGTCATTTATATTACCTGGGGGAACCACATCTAAGTGACCTGCATAACATAAGTTTGGTTCTTTAGTTCCCAATCTTGCATATAAATTTTTAACAGGTTTAAAGCCCTTTTCTTTAAACTCCAGAATTTTTGTTTTGAAGCCAAGTTTTTTCAATTTTTTTTCTAAAAATTTCATTATTCCAGCATCTACTGGTGTAATCGAAGGAAATCTGATTAGCTCTTTAGCTAATTTTAACTCATTGAACTTTTGCATAATTAATCTCTTAGAAGATCGTTAATAGATGTTTTAGATCTCGTTTTTTCATCAACTTGTTTAATTATAACTGCACAATACAACGATGGTGCAGATGAATTATTTTTATCCGGTAAAGAACCAGGAACAACAACTGAATAAGGTGGAATTTTACCATAAGTAATTTTTCCAGTTTTCCTATCAACTATTTTAGTAGATTGACCAATATACATACCCATACTTAAAACTGAACCTTCACCAACAATAACACCTTCCACCACCTCTGACATTGCTCCTAAGAAAACATTGTCTTCAATTATAGTTGGTAATGCCTGTGCTGGTTCTAAAACTCCACCAACACCTGAACCAGCAGATATATGACAATTTTTTCCAATTTGACAACAACTACCAGCTCTTGCAAATGTATCTATCATTGTTCCTTCATCGATATATGCACCAATATTTACATAGCACGGCATAAGAACAGCATTTTTTCCGACAAAAGACCCTTTTCTGACTGGAGAATTTGGAACCATCCTAAAACCAGCCTTTTCATGATCATCCTTTGTCCATCCAGCAGTTTTACCTTTTAGCAGATGAGCTTTGTCATACCAACTACTATATGGGCCATTTAAATTTTCCATTGGATAAATTCTGAAACTTAACATTATAGCTTTTTTTAGGTGCTGATGAGTCACCCATTCTCCATTAATTTTTTCTGCAACCCTTGATTTTCCACTATCTAGATCAGCTATAACTTGATTAATAGTATCTTTAAGTTTTTGATCAGAATTTTGATTTACCAAGTCCTTTTTTTCCCAAGCCTCGTTTATAATTTTTTCTACGGTCATAATTTATTGGTTTTTTAATAACCTTATTTCTTTAAGAAATAAAGATAGATTTTCAATTTTGTGTGAAATAAAATTTTTATCAGCATCCATTTTTCCAAAATGCTCATCATTAATTAACCAAACGGTTGTACAGCCTCGTTCATATCCAATACTGAGGTTTTTTGCTATATCCTCTATGTAAATCGTCTCTTTTGGGTCTATTCCGAATTTTTTAACCATTAAGTCAAAAGTTTCTGCTTCAGGTTTTGGAACATATCCTGCATCTTTTATATCAAAAACTTTATCTCTGCCAAATAAATCATAAACACCAAGGTGTGATAAGATATTTTTAGCATGTTCTGCGCTACCATTTGTAAAGATATATTTTTCCATATCTAATTTTTCAAGTTCATTTCTCATAATTTTATCCTCTTTCATGAATGATAGATCTATTTGATGAACATAAGTCAAAAATTCATCTGGTGATATTCCATTATGTACCATTAGGCCCCTGAGAGATGTATTGTATTTATAGAAATAATTTGTTTGTAATTCTTTTGCTTTTTCTTGGTCAATATTCAATTTCTCAGAGATAAATTTTGTCATTCTTTTTGAGACTTGACCAAATACTCTTTCTAGTGAGTAATTATTATGCTTTCCATAACACACCCCATCTAAATCTAATAAAAGATATTTTTTTTCACCAAAATTCATTTTCTTATTAATGTTCCAGAACCTCTATCTGTGAATAATTCAAATAATATAGAGTGTTTAGGTCGAGCGTCAATTATTCCTACTGCAGTTACTCCATTACTGATTGCATCCAAACAAGTATTTATTTTTGGTATCATACCACCAGTAATAGTCTCAGTTTTAATCATTTCTAAGATTTCTGAAGAAGATATTTCTTCTATTAATTTTTTTTTTTTATCTAAAACACCCTCGACATTGGTCATCAAAAGCAATCTTCTGGATTTTAAAGATTTTGCAATTGCTCCAGCAGCAGTGTCTCCGTTAATATTAAAAGTTTGATTTTTTTGTAAACCCAAGGGTGAAATAATTGGGATTTTATTTTCTTTAATAATATTAAGCAAAATATTATTATTAATTTTATTTGGTATTCCAACGTATCCAAGTTCTGCTGCTTCTGGAATTACTTCGATAATATTATTTTTTTTTGAATGTATTGAGGTTGCATTTGAGCCAATCTTTTTTAATGATTTTACAATATCGTCATTAAATTCAATTAGAACATTTTCAACTATATCTATAATTTTTTTATCAGTTACTCTAAGTCCTCTTATAAATTTTGATTGAATGTTTGATTTTTCTAGTTCTCTTTTTATTCTAGGCCCACCACCATGAACAACTACAATAGAAAGACCCAATTTATTTAATATACTTATATCAGATATAAAATTGTCGAAGATATTTCTATCAATAAATACGTTGCCTCCATATTTAATAACTATTAATTCGTTTTTATATTTCTCAATATATTTAGAAACCTCTTCTATTGGTGGTCCTTTTTCAGGAAGTATTTTTTCTAAATTCATAAATTTTGGGCGATTTTTATCTTTATGTTACAGTTTTAACAGTTGTTCTTTTCATTATAAAAACTTGTTGAGCCATAGTTAAAATATTATTTACAGTCCAATAAATAACTAAACCACTAGGGAAAGGTGCAAGAATTACAGTTAAAAAAAGTGGAAAAAAAGCAAATATTTTTGCTTGCATTGCATCTGTTGGTGCAGGATTTAATTTTTGTTGTATCCACATCGAAACACCCATTGCCACAGGCCACGCTCCAATAATTAAAAAACTTGGAACGTCATATGGTAATAAACCAAAAAGATTGAAAATACTTGTAGGATCTCGCTCACTCAAATCATGTATCCATCCATAAAACGGCATTTGTCTCATTTCAATAGTTACAAACAAAACCTTGTATAATGCAAAGAAAACTGGAATTTGTACTAATATTGGCAAACATCCAGACATAGGATTAACTTTTTCTTTTTTATAAAGAGACATCATTGCTTGCTGTAATTTCATTTTATCGTCTTTATGAAGTTCTTTGAGTCTAACCATTTCTGGCTGAAGTGCTTTCATTTTTGCCATACTTCTGAATGAAAAATTTGCTAAAGGAAAAAAAGCTAGTCTAATACAAATAGTTATGGCTATAATTGCTAGCCCATAATTTCCTAATAGTTTGAAAAAATAATCAATTCCATAGAACAGAGGTTTGGTAATAAAATATAAAAATCCCCAATCAATTACTAAATCAAATTTTTCTATATCAAGAGCTTCAGCATAACCATCAATTACATCTACTCTTTTAGCTGCAACAATGATTCTTAATTCTTCCTCAATTGAGCTGTTTCCAATTAATTCCAATGGATCTGTAGTAATAAAATTTGCTCTAAATTTATTTTTATAATCAAATGTTGTTTTAAATTCTGTATTTTTTGGTGGAATTAATGACGTAATCCAATATTTGTCACTTATTCCTAACCAGCCTTTATTAGCTATTTTGGTAAACTTTTTTTCTTGGATATCATCATAATCCTCCTCTATTAACTCATCATCTAAAGTTGCTATTAGACCTTCATGAAGTATAAGAAAATCAATTATTTCTGGAATCTCATTTCTTATTATTTGGCCATAAGAATAAAAGTCATACTTATTATTTGTTTTATTAATTACTTTTTGCTTTACTGTAAAAAGATATTCATCATCTAACGATATTTCTTTTTCAAATTTTAAACCCTGATCATTAGTCCATGATAGCTTGACCGGAGATTTGTTAGTAAGCTTATTATTACCCTCTATCGACCAAATTGTTTTTGAATTTGGTACATCAACATTCTTGTCAGATGTAACAAAACCACTTTCAATTAGATAACCCTCATTTATATTTCTTGGCCCTAACAGAGTCACTTTATCTTCTGTATCAAGACTTACTTTATATTTTTTAAATGTTAAATCATCTATAGATGCACCCTTCAAAGATATTGATCCAATAATATTATTATTTTCAAATTGAACTCTTTTGTTTTTGTTTAATGCTTCATCTCTTGAAATTACGACTAAAGTTTCTTTTTTTTCAATACTTGGAGTGTCTGTATTTTGTTCTACCTTTTCCTTTTCTGCCAAATTTTGTTTTGTTGAGGTTTGTTCTGGTATAAAAAATAACGAGTATAAAACAATCACTGCTGAAGATAAAGCTATGGCAGCTATGACGTTCTTTGAGTCCATTATTTTTTAACCTTTATTTTTTTTTTTACTGGATCAAATCCGCCATTTCCCCAAGGATGACACGACAGAATTCTTTTAAGACTTAAATATAGACCTTTAAATAAACCATATGATTTCAATGACTCAATACTATACTCTGAACAAGTTGGAAAATACCGACAAGAATTTCCAAGCAATGGGCTAATTAAAAATTTATAAATTTTTATCAATTTAATTAAAAGATAAACAAAAATATTCATTACTTTATTTTTTTAAATTCCTGAAATAGGGTTTCTTTTATATTATTAAATTCTTTTTTTAGCATAGTTGGCTTGGCAATAACAAGATATGAATAATGGAGTTTTATTGATATTTCTTTAATAGCATTATTCATAATATTTTTTAGACGTCTTTTTATTTTATTTCTCTCAACTGCATTACCTATCTTTTTTTTTGTGACAAAAGAAATGTTAAATTTTTTGTTATCTTTGTTATCTAAGATTCCATAAAAAATCGTAACATATTGATTTGATATTTTTTTCATTTTTAGAAGATCTTTAAATTCTTGATTCTTCGAAAGAGCAACTATTTTGCTTCTCATTTATTTAACCAGATACAGTTAGTGACTTTCTTCCTCTTGCTCGTCTTCTTGCTAAAAGTTTTCTTCCACCTTTGGTTTTCATTTTGGACCTAAACCCATGTTTTCTAGCCCTTTTTATTTTTGATGGTTGGTATGTTCTTTTCATAATATGTGGTTAAAATTTATAAAATTTCGCCCTTTATAGTAATTAAATATATAAATAGCAAATAGAAGATTTTATAATTACTATGACAATTAATGGAAAAGTCTAAAAAAATTAAATTATTTATAGGGTTATTCTATCTAATTTTTATAAGTTTATTTTTATTTTATCTTTTTTCAAGATTTAGTTTTCAAGAATTAACTTCTTATGAATTTATTAAAAATAATGTTAATTATTTTTCGGATCTAAAAAGAAATAATATTTTTTTTTTATCTTTATCTTTCCTATTTTTTGTAATTTTATGGGTGTTCCCCTTTTTAGGTTTTGGTGCACCCATTGCTTTGTTAGGTGGTTTTATTTTAGGAAAATGGTTGGGAACTGCAATTATTGTTTTAGGATTAAGTATTGGTGCAACTTTTTTGTATGTTTTTGCAAATTATTTTCTTAAGGAATTGATTAGAGAAAAATTTCTAAGTAGATTTCAAACTTTAGAGACAAAATTTAAAGAATCAGAATTTAATTATTTGTTATTATACAGGTTTATTGGGGGTGTACCTTGGCAATTAAGTTGTGTTTTACCAACTATATTTAATGTAAAAGTGATTAATTTTTTTTGGGCAACTTTAATTGGAATTATTCCTCAAATCTTTCTTGTAGTTTCAATAGGATCAGGTCTTGAAGAAATAATAGATAATAATTTAGTAGCGCCAAATATTAAAGATATCATCTTATCTAAAGATATTTATTTGCCTTTAATTATTTTTGGCTGTTTAGTAATTATAACAATTTTTTTAAGAAAATTTTTTTACAAAAAATAATTTTGGTGCTCCCACCCTGTACTGACCAGGAAACTAGTCCTTACCAAGGACTTGTTTTACCATTAAAACTATAGGAGCATTTCAACCAAAAAGTTATATTTGCTAATTATTGCCATATTATTTTATTAGTTTATATATAATTTACAAAAAATATTTTTATGAAAATTTACACAAAGATAATTTTAGATAAATATGATAATCCTCTTTTAGAGGAATTTTTTGAATACAAAGGATCAGTGATTAATTTGATGGGGATCCACTATGACTATAAGAGCACAAGATCAGCAAAGTTAATGGAAAAACAAGCAAAAAGAGAAAAAAAACTTGCAGAGAGAAAAGCGAAAAGGATGGCTAAAGAGGGAAATAAAAAAGATGAAGATAAAACAAAAAATTTAGATACTTCAAAACCAATAACTTTAGATTTTCTTACAAACCCTGAAAAAGAATGAATGGTAAAATAAAGGCCAGAAAAAATAGAGAGGCTTTGGCTTTGCGTAATAATTTGAAAAAAAGAAAATTATTTGAAAAAAAAAACAAAAAGAAAAATAAATAATAATGTCTGTCTTATCAGATAAATGGATTAGAAAAATGTCTAAGGAAAATGGCATGATCTCGCCTTTTGAGGAAAAACAGGTTAGAGGTAGTAGTATATCTTATGGACTTTCATCATTTGGATATGATGCGAGAGTTTCTGATGAATTTAAAATTTTTACAAATGTAAATTCTGAAATTGTCGACCCAAAAAATTTTAAGCCAACAAACTTTGTTACTAAAAAAACTTCAGAGTGTATTATTCCACCCAATTCATTTGTATTAGCTAGGACGGTAGAAAAATTTACAATCCCAAATGATGTACTAGTAATTTGTCTTGGTAAATCAACGTATGCAAGATGTGGTATCATAGTGAATGTTACACCTCTTGAACCTGGTTGGTCTGGTTTTGTGACCCTCGAATTCAGTAATACAACTCCGCTTCCAGCAAAAATTTATGCTAATGAAGGTGTTGCCCAATTTGTTTTTTTAAAAGGAAATGAAAAACCAGAGGTTACATATGCTGATAGAGAAGGTAAATATATGGATCAAGGACCAGAACCAACGCTCCCAAAAGTTTAAGTATGGAAAAATTAGAGGTTGTAGGAGGAAAAAAACTTTCTGGAGTATTAAAAATATCTGGTTCAAAAAATGCTTCTCTACCAATATTGGCAGCCTCTCTTTTATCAAAAAAAAAAATTAAATTAATTAATCTTCCCCAAGTAAAAGATATTAAAACAATGTTGACTTTACTTGAGTCATTAGGATCAAGAGTGAAAAAAGTTGGAAAGAAAACGATTATAGACAACATTAATCAAAAAAAAACAGAAGCAAATTATAATATTGTCAGATTAATGCGCGGAAGTTTTTTAGTTTTAGGTCCACTCTTAGCAAAATTTGGAAAAGCAAAAGTATCAAGCCCCGGAGGCTGCAGTATTGGAGTAAGACCAATTGATATTCATTTAAATGCACTAACTAAACTCGGTGTAAATATAAAAATTGTTGACGGGTATGTGATTGCAAAAGCTCCACAAGGTTTAAAAGGAGCAAAAATTCGTTTTCCAAAAATATCGGTTGGAGCGACTGAAAACTTAATTATAGCTGCAAGCCTTGCAAAAGGAACTACAATTTTAGAGAATTGTGCAATTGAACCAGAAATAAAAGATTTAACGAATTTTTTATTTAAAATAGGATGTAACATAAAGTGGATTTCAAAAAGATCTATAAGAATTGTTGGTGTAAGTGAAATTAATGAAGCAACTTATTCTGTGATGTTTGACAGAATCGAAGCTGGAACTTATTTAATTGCAGCTGCAGTTACCGAAGGAAATTTGAAAATAAAAAATGTGAATCCTAATATTTTAAGATCAGAAATAAAGATTCTTAGAAAAATAGGTTCAAAGGTGAGAATAAAGAAAAATGAAATACATATTATTGGTAATAAAAATATTAGAAGTGTTAATATTAAAACAGCTCCTTGGCCAGGTTTAGCCACCGACCTTCAAGCTCAAATAATGGTATTATTATGCAGGGGTAATAAAAAATCTACAATTCAAGAAAATATTTTTGAAAATAGATTTATGCACGTGTCCGAATTAAATCGAATGGGTGCTAAAATTTCAATTGTTGGAAATAGAGCTTTGATTAAAGGAAATACCAAGTTTGCTCCTGCTCAGTTAATGGCAACTGATTTAAGAGCATCTGTATCTTTAATTTTAGCTGCTTTAAGTGCTAAAGGAAAGTCAGTAATTAACAGAATTTATCACTTAGATAGGGGATATGAAAATATTGAAAAAAAATTAAAAAAAGTTGGTGCGCAAATAAGAAGATTAAATTGATGAATAAAAGTTATTTAGCAAAAATTATTGCAAATGATAAAGAGGGTTTACAAATGATCTCAGCTTGTATGACTGGTGCAAAAATAAAACTTTCAGATATAAAATTTCTTAAATCTAACAAAATTTTTTTGCTATCTGCTGAGCGTTTTGGAGTAGAAAATGACAATGATAAAAAAAAAATAAATAGCATATGTAAATTTGATTTTATTGATAATGTGAAATCTAAGAATATTGATCAAAATAACGATGAATTAATTTTAGAACTTTTAGCTATAGATTATTTAAAGAATAAAGAAAATTTTGAGATTAATTTGATTTTCAAGAACAATGCACATATTATTTTGACCTCGGAAACGATTGAAGTAAGACTAGAGGATCAAAATAAAACAAATATATGAAAACACTATTTTCAAATAAAAAAAATTTTGACAAATATTTAAATATTTTTTTAGAAAATAGAAAAAAAAAAATACAATCAAATACAGTATCTGTAAGTAAAATTATCAAAGATGTAAAAAAAAAAGGAGATTTTGCATTACTAAAATATGAAAAAAGATATAATAAAAATCAAACAATAACCCCTTCAAAAAAACAAATCCTCAATTCAATCTCACGATTGGATACCAAAGTTAAAAACGCAATTGATGTAGCTTATAAAAGAATTTTCAAATTTCACAGTTTACAAAAATTTCAAGACATCACTTATGTAGATAAGTTTAAAAACAAAATTGATTACAAATATTTACCAATTCAGTCAGTTGCAGTTTATGTACCTGGCTCAAGGGTATCTTACCCGTCTAGTTTGTTGATGAATGCTATTCCAGCTTTAGTTGCAGGAGTTCAAAGAATTGTACTTATAAACCCTGCATACAAAGGAATTCAAGATCCTGCTGTTTTGTATGCAGCTAGAAAATGTAAAATTAATGAAATTTACTCAATTGGGGGACCTTCAGCAATTGCAGCTTTGGCATATGGAACAAAAAAGATTAAAAAAGTTGATAAGATAGTTGGTCCTGGTAATGCTTACGTTGCAGCTGCAAAAAAAGAAGTTTTTGGAGATGTGGGAGTTGAAGGCATGACAGCTGGACCATCAGAGATACTAATTGTTTGTGATAAGTCATCTAATCCGGAGTGGGTAGCTAGTGATTTAATTGGTCAAGCGGAACATGACGAACTTGCACAATGTATTTTAATATCTAAAGAAATAAAAATTATCGAAAGAGTTAAAATAGAAATATCAAAACAACTTAAAACAATCCCAAGATCAGACATTGCAAAAAAAAGTTTATTAAATAATGGGATATTAATTTATGCTAATTCCGATAAGAAAATTTTAGAAATAATAAACAAAATTGCTCCAGAACATTTAGAATTGAATATAAAAAATTACAAACCTTATCTAACTAAAATAAAAAATTCAGGTTCGATTTGTCTAGGAAAATATGCAATAATGGCAATGACTGATTACAATGTTGGTTCAAATCATATCCTACCCACTAACAGCACTGCAAGATATTCAAGTGGTATAAGTGTTAACGAATTCTGTAAAAGAATTTCATATATAAATTTATCAAAAAAGGGTATTGAAAGTCTTGGACCATCAGTTATAACTCTTGCAAACTATGAAGGGTTGGTTGGTCACGCTCAATCTGTAAAAAAAAGAATAAGGAGAAAATAAATTTGGCAAAACAAGACTTACTAGAATTTAAGGGCAAAGTAATTGATTTATTACCTAATGCAATGTTTAGAGTCGAACTCGAGAACGGGGCAAAAGTGACTGCGCATACAGCAGGTAAGTTGAGAAAAAATAGAATTAGAGTATTACAAGGAGATAATGTAACCGTTGAAATGACACCTTATGATTTAACAAAAGGAAGGATCATTTTTAGAGGGTAAAATATATGGGACTGTGGTGTAAGTGGTCTGCACGAACGCCTGAAAAGCGTTAGGCTATAAGTTCGATTCTTATCGGTCCCACCACCATTTAAAGTCTAATTAACATCTTGAAATTAATCTAAAACAAACTAACTTCCGAATAAAATAAACAATAAAAAGGACTAAGAAATAAGATGAGTACAATACAAGGTAAAGTAAAGTGGTTTAACGGTAAAAAAGGTTACGGTTTTATCGAAAGAGACGATAAAGAAAAAGATGCCTTTGTTCATGCATCAGCAGTTAAAGCAGCTGGTATGAGATATTTAAATGAAGGTGATAAATTGGAATTTACATTAGAAGATGGTCCAAAAGGCCCTTCAGCAGTAAATCTAAAAAAACTAGATTAATTTTTCAAAATTATAAAAGGATACTATATCTATGAAAATAGATACGTATCCTTTTTCTTTTAAGGGTTGCATAATTGTATTTTTTGTCTAAAAGACTCTTAATGAATAAAAAATTGTACGCAAAAAAAAAATATATTAGTACTTTAGGATTTACTCTTAAAGGAACGAGCAAAGGTGTGCATAATCACTTCCATGCTGGCTAAAGCTAGCATTCCAAAACTTATTAAATAATTTAAAAAAAACATAAAATAAGATAATAACAATACAAGGAGCCTTGGTGGTGAAATAGTATCACGTCGGTTTGTGGATCCGAAATCGTAGGGGCAGAACCTACCCAAGGTACCAAAAAATGGATAAAGATAATAAATTAATTCCTGGATTACCTTCAGGATTTGAAGATCGTTGGGATAAAAAACTTCTTCTCAAAAAAAAGCTTTTGAAAGCTATTGAGAAAAATTTTATAAAATTTGGAGCAGTAGCTCTGGAAACCCCTTCGTTTGAGATAAGTGAAAACATAGGATCATTTTTGGCAGAAGATGATAGTAATCCTATGTCTGAC
This sequence comes from uncultured Pelagibacteraceae bacterium, assembly GCA_902627735.1. Classification (GTDB taxonomy): domain Bacteria; phylum Pseudomonadota; class Alphaproteobacteria; order Pelagibacterales; family Pelagibacteraceae; genus Pelagibacter. Next base: position 23,468 of record CACOKI010000008.1, on the reverse strand, counting down.
GTATTTTCATTTCAAGATGGAGAAAAAAACATCACTTTAAGGTATGATCTTTCGAGTCCGCTAGCTAGATTTGTTGCTCAAAACAATCAAGATCTTCCATCAATATTTAAAAGATATGCTATTCAAAATGTCTTTAGAAATGAAAAGGGTGGCAATGGAAGATATAGAGAATTTATGCAGGCAGATTTTGATATTGTTGGAAATGTTAATTCTGCTCAAGCTAATGCAGAGCTTTGTAATCTAATATCAAGTACTTTGTTAGATTGTGGTCTAAAAAAAGATCAATTTACAATTAATGTGAGTAATAGAAAAATAGTTCAAGGATTAATTGATGATTTGAAAATACCAGATGATAAACAACTAAAAGTAATTAGAGCAATTGATAAATTAGATAAACCAGGTTTTGGTTTAAAAGGTGTTGAAGATCTTCTTAAAAAAGAAAGAAAAGATAAAAGTGGTGCGATCACTAAGGGTGCAGATTTAAACGATGAACAAGCTTCAAAAGTACTTAATTTTCTAAAAATTAAAGATTTAAAAGAATTAAAAGAAATTCTAAAAAATCCATTATCTCAACAAGGAATTAAGGAATTAGAACAAGTATTTGAAATATTGGGATACGGTACAAACTTAAATCAAGTTAAAACAAATTTAGCAATTGTTAGAGGATTATCTTATTACTCAGATTTTATTGTCGAAACAAATCTAAATTTTACAGTCACAAATAATAAAGGTAAAAAGATTGATATAGGCAGTATTTGTTCAGGAGGAGCCTATGCAAAGCTAATCTCGAGATTTAAAGGTGTAGATATTCCAGGAACTGGAATTAGTTTTGGAGTTGACCGACTGTTATTTGCTTTAATGCAATTGGACCAAATAAAAGTGGATAATCAAAAACCAGTTTTAGTTTGTGTAATGGAGGAAAAATATCTTAAAAATTATTATGAAATTTTAGAACTATTAAGAAATAACAATATAAATGCTGAAATTTTTTTAGATACAAAGAAAAATTTAGGTAAGCAACTAACTTTAGCAAATAAACGTGAGTTAGATGTAGCAATAATATGTGGTGAAAATGAATTTAAAGAAAATACAGTGACCGTAAAAAATCTTAAAGGTGTTAAGGGTGAAAATAACAAAACATTTCCAAAAAAAAATTTAATCGATGAAGTCAAAAAACTTATCTGAAAAAATCCTTAGATCAGTAAAATCCAAGGGTTTTAAATATATTGATTTACCCTCAGTCATTGAGACTAATCACATCGTTCAAAGATCAGGAGAAAATTTTAGAAAGTTTATCTTCTCTTTTACAGATCAGAATGGAAGTGAGTTATGTCTTAGACCAGATTTAACTATTGTATCTTGTTTAAGATATTTAGAAAATAAATTAAAGGGTAAAGAAAAAATTTTTTATAATGGTCAAGCTTATAGAAAGTCCCAAAATAAAAAAGACTCAATAATTAGAGATCAAGTTGGTTTTGAGATCATAGGGTCACGAGATGAAAAAAATGATGACAAAGAAATAATAAACACTTCGTTAAAATCATTAAAAGACTTTAAATATTCATCAGGTACTATCACCGTTGGTAATGTTGAAATTTTTAATCTTTTAATTTCAAAATTAGATATACCAAAAAGATGGAAATTAAGGCTCTCAAGACATTTTTGGAGAGAAGACTATTTCAACGATTTGCTTAAAAGATTAGAAACCAATTCTGATGTAGACCCAACAATTGTTGAAGTTGATAAAAGACGTTATCTAAAAATGTTAAAAGATGATCAATCATCTATTGTTGCAGGAAGAACAATAAAAGAAATTTTAGAAAGATTTGATAAAAAGATTAAAGATCCAAGGATAGCAAGCAAGGGTAGAAATATTTCTAAAATTATTAAAGAATTTTTAAGAATTAAATGCCCAATAAATAAAGCTGCAAATGAACTAAATAAGTTTTTTAAGAAATATAAAATTAATCTTGTTGTAGATCAAAAATATTTTCCAATCTCTAAAAATAAAGTCTCAAAATTAAATGTAATTTTCTCTTCTGCCTTTGGAAGACAGCTAGAATATTATACAGGAATGGTTTTCAAGATAGATATTAAATCAAAATCAAAAATTATTAATTGTTGTAATGGAGGTCGTTATGACAAATTAATCTCTGATCTTGGTTCTAATAAACAAATCCCAGCTGTAGGAGCTGCACTTAATCTAAAAAATTAATTATGAAAAATGTAATAAACATAGGTATACCAAGTAAAGGAAGATTAAGGAAAGATGTTTTAAAAATTTTTATTAAAAAAAGATTAAAGCTTATTTCTGAGCGTGGAGAAAGAGATTTAATAGGATCTATCAAAAATAAATCTAATATTAAAATTTTATATTTACATGCAAGAGAAATTATTGAGAGACTAGGCGATAGTTCTTTAGATATTGGTTTTTCTGGTTTTGATTTACTAAAAGAAAGTAAAATTAATATTCAGAATAAGATAAGTATTGTTAAAAAACTTAATTTTGGAAATGCTAATCTAGTTGTAGCTATACCAGATCCTTGGATCGATGTTCAAACGATAGCCGATCTTGAGGAAATTGCTTTTGAATTTAGAGATAAAAAGAAAAAAAGATTAAGAGTTGCAACAAAGTATCCAAATTTAACAAGAGAATTTTTGTTTTCAAAAGGTGTTACTCAATTTAAGTTAGTAGACAGTTTGGGAGCAACAGAAGCTTATCCTTTTACTGGTTCAGCCGAATTGATTACTGATATTACTTCCACAGGTGAAACTCTTAAGGCAAATAATTTACGTATTTTGAAAGATGGTGAAATCTTAAAGTCTCAAGCATGTATTTTTAGCTCTAAGAGAAATAGTAAAAAAAAGGGAGTTAAAAACTTGATTGGACTATTTTCCAAGTAATTTATCTTTAAAATAAATCAGAATAATTTTTATAATATCTAAATTTCTAATAATCGCGTAAGCTGCAATTATAATACCTACCCCAAATATTATTTTTAAAATAAGATAATATTCCATAAAAATCCCTTATAATACAAGTCGCGAATCATGGACACAATTTTATTAATAATTTTAATTTTTATATTTGGAGCGACATTAGCTACTTTATATTTAAATATTAGATCTAAAATAAAAGATGTAGATAATGATAATGATGAAATAGCAAATTTAAATGCTGAAATTATAAGATTAAGAGACAGTTTAAATTCCACAATTAATACATCTCTAAGTTCTATGTCTAACTCATTTAATTCGTTATCAACTGGTGTTACCAAGGATATGACTGAGGCTCTTACTAAAGTTGATGAGAAGGTTGGTAACTTTAATGAACAAGTAAAATTATTAAACCAAAGCCAAGAGGGGATAACTAAAATTTTAGCAGGGGTGAAAAAGTATGGAACTTTAGCAGAGTATTCTTTGGATGCTTTAATAAAAGATTTGTTGCCTGCATCTCAATTTATGACGAATGTTAAGATGAAAGAAGATACAAGTGAAAATGTGGAATTTGCAATCAAGCTACAAGGCGATGTTTTAGTTCCTGTAGACTCTCATTTTCCTGTAGAAAAATTTAAAGCTATTACCGATGCTTATGATACTGATGATAAAAAAGCAGTTGCAGATGCTAGAACAAAATTAGCAAGTGCATTTAAGATTAAAGCAAAAAGTGTTATGGAAAAATATATTGTTCCACCTAAAACAACAGATTTTGCAATAGTGTATGCTCCAACTGAAAGTCTTTATAAAGAGCTAACAGAATATCAAGATCCAAGTACTAAAGAGTTGTTAACTCAAGAGTTAATGAAGAAATATAAGGTAGTAATTTCTGGCCCTAATACTCTCTCAGCTTATTTACAATCCTTGCATATGGGTTTTCAATCATTGAAAGTTCAAAAGGGAGCTACAGAAATATATAATCACCTTAAAACTATCACTACAAGATTTGGAAAGCATTTTGATAATATTATTATTCTTAGAAAAAAATTAGAAGAGGCCATGAGCGTGGTAGATAAGTTTGGTACTGATGCAAGATCAATTAGCAGAACTTTAGAAAATATAAAAGATCCCGAGCAAGTTGAAAAAGCTGTACTGACAGAAAACGTTGAAAGCTTTATTGAAAGAAATAAACAGCTTAAAAAATAATTTCTTTTTTCAGATAATACCGACTATAAGAAATTACATGCGTTGGAATAAGAAATACAATTATCCTACATCATCAAGAGCTACAGAAGATGGAATAAGAAGATACGTATTAGGAGAAGCGAAGTTACCCAGTGTTACTTCAATTCTTGATGCAACAAAGTCTGAAGAAGATAAAGCTGCTTTAGCAAATTGGCGAGAAAGAACTGGCCACAAAGAAGCTGAAGCAATTACAAAAGCTGCAAGCAGCAGAGGTTCACAGATGCACAGCTATTTAGAGTCTTTTCTTTTAGGTAGAGAAAATTTAAGTTTTTTTGAAGATAATGAACAATATAAAAAAATGGCAAAAGAAATTATTGATAAGGGTTTAACGAACAGATTAAACGAAATATATGGTGTTGAATGTACAATGTATTATCCTGAAAAGTATGCAGGCACTGCTGATTGTGTAGGAGTATATGAAGGAAAAGAAACAATAATTGATTTTAAACAATCCAATAAACCAAAAAAAGCTGAATACATAGACTCATGGTTTTTACAAACTGCGGCTTATTCTTTAGCACACAATGTTGTTTACAATTCAAATGTCACAGCTTGTGTTATACTTGTTTGCACAGTAGATAATTTGTTTCAAGAATTTAAAATTCAAGGCCCCGAATTAATTACTTATCAAAATTTATTTTTAGGTAGATTAAAAAAATTTAATGAAATGAATAACTTGGGTTAAAAAAATGGATAAAATTGTAATCTACGATACAGAGACAACTAATAGTACTATTTGGGGTTCTATAATTGAAGTTGGAGCAGTTGTTGTTGATAAGAATTTAAAAGAAATCGGAAAGTTAAATATACGAGGACGAATGCCCGAGGGAGAAGTACCTAGTGCTAAAGCATTGCTAGTTAATTCGACAAGTATAGATCTATTAACAAAGGGTAATTATTCACATTATGATTTTTTAGGTGCAGTTGAGAATTTTTTTACAAAATGTGCTCCTGCAATGTTTATGGGTTGGTCAAATTTAAATTTTGATAGAAGAATGTTTCATTTCAATTTTTTTAAAGGAAATAGATATCCCTATGCTACTCATTCTTCACCAAATAAAGAACATGATGGCTTGCATATTGCAAGAGCAGCTCAAACTTTAAATCCTGAAACTTTAAAAACTGAATTAACAGAGGCTGGAAATCCAAGCCTAGCTTTAGAGGCATTAGCTAGAATGCAAGGATTTGATACTTCTCAACAACACACAGCTTATCATGATGCATATACTGCTTTAAAGGTTTTAAGGATAATCAAAAATAAACATAAAGAAAATTGGGAAGAATTTTTAAAAACATCAACAAAATCCAGCGTAGAAACACTTCTAACAAATCAGGGGATTTACTCTATTTTTGAAAACGTAAAGGGAAGAAATATGATGTATCTTGGTTGTTCATTACATCCCAAGCATTCCTTTCATCCATCTTATGCTTCATGGGGATATTTATGGGACTGTCGTAGAGATCCAGAACCATTATTAAATTTACCTATCAATCAACTTAAGGATGTTTTAAAAAAAATGAGTCCCAAAGCTTTAAGAGTTTTAAAAACAAATAAAGCTCCAGTAGTTTTGGATAAACAGTTTGCTTTAAATCAGAAACCATATTCAGATTTAGATTTAGAGACAATTAAAAAAAGAGCATATTTAGTTAGAAATAGTGAAAATTTTTGTAAAAATATTCAAATTATTCATAGAGAAGTAGCAGAAGAAAAAGAACAAACTAAAACCCAAGAAGATTTATTACCAGAGGAGACCCTATACGAAAAATTTATACCTAATAAAGATACTGCTTTATTCAAAACATGGCATAGTTCATCTTGGGAAGAGAAATTAAGAATGCTAGATAAATTTACAGATAAAAGATGTAGTTGGTTTGGTCAAAAAATTATTTACCAAGAAGCCCCGCAGATTTTACCACCTGATTTATATAGAAATATTAAAAGTGAAATTGCGAGAAGAATTTTAAGTAAAAATAAAGAAAAGTGGCAAACAGTTAATATGGCCTACACAGAAATTGATTACTTAAGAGATCAAGCATCAAATAATGATAATGAAGAAGAACTTAAAAAACTTGATGAAATTAATAAATTTATAATGTCTATTGAAAAAAAATATGAAATAGCCTAGTTGACATTGATGATAATCATTATAGATAGATCATATGCTTACAGATTTTAAAGATGAAGATTTTGATAGTAAAATAAAAAATGAAGATATTTCAGTAATCCAATTTAGTGCTGCATGGTGTGGTCCTTGTAAAGCTCTTAAACCAATAATGGATAAACTGGCTGATGAATACAAAGGTAAAGCAAGCTTTTATTATGCAGACATTGAGGATGGTGGAATAAATACAGGTAGTGCCGCAGGAATTAGAGGTGTGCCAACAGTTATAATCTATAAAAAAGGTATTGAGGTTGATAGAAAAGTTGGTGGTGTTCCAGAAAGTAATATGAAAGAATTTTTAGAAAAAAATATTTAATTCAAATTAAAAAATTCTCCACTTAAATATAAAGAACCTGTGATTAATAATAAATCATTTTCTCTTAGAGGTATTGATTTAATAGCATCTTTAATGTTTTTTTTGTACTGAACATTAGGGAAATCTTTAAATTTTTCTTTTAACTCTTTTCCACCTATTGCGTTTGGTTGATTAGGAATATCAATTGTTGTTAAAGAGGAAATATTTTTGAAATAAGATATATATTTTTCATGATCTTTATTGGCCATCATTCCAATAATTACATGCTTGTTGCAATCAAGAGTTTGCAGATATTCATTAAGAACTTTTGCTCCTCCTGGGTTATGTGATGAGTCCAGAATTAGTCTATTGTTTTTAACTAGATCTTTAATTTTACCAGATTTAATCTCCTCCAATCTAGCAATATTATATGTTTTTTGAATTCCATCTATTATGTGTTGGTCCTTAATTTTTATATCCTCTAAAATTCTTAATGTTGCAATAGCTGTAGATGCATTTTCGATTTGAAATTGACCATTTAAATTTGGTCTAGGAATTTCTAAATTTCCATATTTATCTTCATAATAAAAGAAATCATTTTCTTTTAAAACAAAGTTATAATTTTCCTTAAAGTAATATTTATTTGCACTATTTTTAGAAATATTCTTTTTAATACATTCTGTAATCTCATTAGAGCTTTGTTTTGCAACTACTATATTTGAGTTGAGTAAGGATGAGGTTTTTTCGAAAATAATTCTTTCAATATTTCTATGATCTTTTGGTAACCAATCTAAATGATCTTCACTACAAGAAGTCACTATATTACAAAGATTTTTTTTTAGAATATTAACAGCATCACCCCTTCCAAACAAACCGAATTCTGCAATGACTAGATTATGTTTATACTTTTTACATCCATGAAAGAATGCAGCTGTAAGAGCCTCAAAATATGTTAAAGGTTGACCATTATTAGTTTCTTCAATTTCATTTAATAAATTCGAAAGATCATCGTCACTTATCATTTGATCATTGTATATAAATCTTTCATTAATACATTTGACATGAGGCGAAGTATAAATATTACATTTAATATTAGCCTCTTTAAGAATTGATCTTAAAAAAGAAATTGTGCTTCCTTTTCCATTTGTACCACAGACTTGGATACAATTTATTTCATCTTGCGGATTTCCTAATTTTTTACAAAGAAGTTTTATACGATCTAAACTAAGATCAATTTCTTTAGGATGCAGCTTTTGTAAGCGATTGACTATTTTCTGAAGTTTCATTTTCTTCAGAACTTATAACAGAATTTTTCTTTAACAATATCGATAATAAAGTTCCAATTTTTTCTGATAGATTTTTTCTTTCAACAATTAAGTCTATAAATCCTGTTTTTTCAACATATTCACTTTTTTGAAAACCTTCAGGAAGTTCTTCTTTAACAGTTCCTTGGATCACACGAGCTCCTGCAAAAGCTATTAGAGCACCGGGTTCAGCGATATGAATATCTCCTAACATTGCATAAGATGCTGTAATTCCACCTGCAGTAGGATCTGTAATGCAAACTAAATATGGAAGATTATTTTTTTTTAATTCATTAATTGCTAAAGTTGTTCTGGTCATCTGCGACAAAGAAATTAAACTCTCCATCATTCTCATTCCACCTCCAGCACTCACACATAAAAAAGGTGTTTGGTTTTCAATTGCATGTTGAACTCCATACAAGAAAGCTTCTCCCTCAGCAGCAGCCATTGAGGCACCCAAAAAGTCAAAATCTGATGCTACTGCAGTAATTTTAATATTATTGATTGATCCGCTAACAACCATCATTCCACAATCTAGTCCAGTTTTTTTTCTAGCAGCTTTTAATCTATCTTTGTATGATTTTGAGTCATTCCAATTCAAAGGATCATCTTTTGGAATTGGTGTTTTAAACACTTCATAATTATTTTTTCCAAACAAAATATCAAATCTTTGTTTCGGACTTATTCGATGATGTTTATTGCACTCAGGTTCAGGACAAACCCAAAGGTTGTCTTCTAAATCTTTTTTTAAAATTGGTCCTTTACAACAAGAAGTCCAATCACTATTGGCCATATCCTCTTTAGTAGCTCTTTTGTGGATTGCAGATTTAATTTTTTCCCCTGCTTTGATTATTTTTGTTATCCAGTTCATTTAATTTTATTTTTTAATCTTTTCACTACATTAGTAACATTTGTGACAGCATTTTGTCTTTTTTTAATTGAGTTAGTTATTTCCTTACAAATTACACTTCCAACAACTAATCCGTCAGCTTTTTTAAGAGAATTTATGGTTTTTTCAGTTATTCCGAATCCTATTACTACGTTTTTAGATAAATTTTGTTTTTTTATTTTTGAATATTCCTCTAATATTTTTTTTGGAGAAACTTTCAATTTTCCTCCGGTTGTAGATAACATACTAATATAATAAATCATATCATGAGAATTTTTGATAATTTGTTTTAAACGTGTTCTTGATGTAGTGGGTGAAATAAGTTGAATAAAATTTATATTTTTTTTTTTACATTTTTTAGCAAAAGTTTTATTTTCAGGAAATGGTAAATCTACAACTATTAGACCGTCTACTTTCGACTTTTGACATTTTTTAATGAATTTATTTTCATCATATTGATAAATCATATTATAATAACCCATCAAAATAATTGGTTTGTTTTTCTTGAGTTTTTTAAATTGAGCTACAATCGAAAAAACGTCGTTTATTTTAATTCCATTTTTTATAGCCCGGTAAGCGCTGGTTTGGATCTGACCGCCATCAGCGATTGGAGTATTGTGAGGAAAACCCAACTCACAAATATCTGCATAATTAGAGATTGATTTGAGAATTTCTAGAGATTTTTTTTTTGTATTATCTCCCGCAACAGTATATGTGAGAAGAGCAGGTCTATTTTCATTCTTAGTTACTTTAAATGTTTGATGGATCAAAGAATTAATCATTAATATTTTCCTAATCTTTGTTTTAATATGTCTCTATCTTTTTTTGCATCCCCACAAGAATTTACAATACAAATTGTATCTTTACTAAGTTTTGGAGCAATCTTAATTGCTTCTGCAAAAGCATGACTAGGTTCTAAACTAGGATTTAATCTTTCAAATTTAGTTACTAATTTATATGCATTTAAAGCTTCTTCATCGGTTGCATAAGTATATCTTGCTCTTTTTGTATCTTTTAAAAAACAGTGTATTGGGCTTACTCCAGGATAATCAAGACCAGCACTTATCGACTCCGTTTCGTGAATTTGACCTTCGTTATTTTGACAAACATAGGAAGCTGCACCGTGGAGAATTCCAATTTTAGCATTTCTACTTAAAGGCGCGGCATGTAATTTTGAATTTTTTGGACCACCTGCTTCAACACCAATTAGTTCAACCTGTTTCTTGTTATAATCTATAAATTCACTCCAAAAACCATAAGCAGAACTACCACCTCCCACACAATTAATAAGTTTAATTTTTTTGGGTATTTTTTTAAATTCTTTTATTAATTGATTTTTTAATTCTCTTGAAATTTGTGCTGTACTCCATCCACAAATTTTAACAAAAATATTTGGTCCAACAGTGGAGCCTACACACATGTGTGTGTTGTCACAATTTGATACCCAATATCTCATACATTCACTTACAGCATCTACTAGAGTCTGACTTCCAGAATAAACAGGCACAATTTCAGCACCATTTTTTCTCATTGCATCACAGTTAGGTTTTTGTCTCTTAATATCTTTTGCACCCATAAAAATTTTACATTTGAGACCAAATTTTTTAGCAGCCATACTTAACATTTTGCCCGCATACCCAGCCCCAGTATCACCTACAATGTACTTTTTACCCATGGCTTTACATATTAAAGCATGAACTGTAGCGTTGTATATTTTGTGAGCTCCGCCATTAGCTTCTGAAACAACTTTCGCCCAAATTTGTGCTCCTCCTAAATGGCTAGATAGATTTTCTAATTTTACAAAAGAGGTTGGAGAACCAATGTAATTTTGAAAATAAAAATCCCTTTTTTTTATGAATTTTTTATCTTTTCTTAGTTTTTCAAATCTTATTGTTAAGTCTTCAATTGGTTTTTTAAGAGTTTCAGGAATAAAGCTTCCACCAAATTTTCTACCCCAAAATCCATATTTGTCATGTTGGTCAATTAAGGGGACCTTTTTTTTTATTTTCATATTACAAATTTTTCATTTTATTTAAAAAAATTTCTATTTTGGAAATATCTTTTAATCCATCAGTTTCTAATCCGCCAGATATATCAATAATATGTGCTATTTTTTTTAAATTTTCAAGATTATCATTAATTTGAATGTTGCCAGCAATCATAACTTCTTTATCTAAATTCAAATTTTCAATAAGTGCGTGATCAAATGACATACTATTTTCATATCCCTTACTATCAAATAAATAAATATCTGTTACATCAGTAAATTTTTTATATTTATTTTCATCTCCTTTATCTTTTACAGTTATTGCGGTGATTACTTTTTTTTTGTAATCTCTTTTTATTGATTTTATTTTATCAAGATCACAATCATAAAGTTGATAATAATCAAACGGTAAATCCTTAATTTCCTCAAGAATATTGTGATTTGGATTTACTAGGACTGCAACATAAAAAGAATTTTTTTTTTTAATTTTCATAAGATCTTTTAATTTTTGAATATCAACATGCCTTTTTGATTTTGGGTAATTAACAATAAAACCTACAAATTGTGGTGGGTGGCTGTGATTAACTATAAAATTTAAAACTTTAGCGTCTGAAATTCCACAAATTTTAGATTTTAGGATCATTGACTTAAATGATCAATTAATTTTCGTATGTTAGCATTAATATTACCTTTGATAATTGGCCTTCCAATAACAAGCCAATCGCTTCCATTTTTATATGCTTGCTTAGGTGTCAAGGTTCTTTTTTGATCATTTGTTTTTGAGTCAAACCTTATTCCAGGAGTTATTATTTCTTTTTTGAAGACTTTTTTAACTATATTTACTTCCTGAGCACTGCATACTATGGCATCTAATTTAGCTTTAGCTGCAAGTTTAGCTTGATTATAAACTATTTTTTTAACATCTTTATTAAATCCAATTTCTTTTAATATTTTGTTATCTAAAGAAGTAAGAATTGTTACTCCTACTAACTTAATTTTACCTGATACTTTTTTAACAGCTTTAAGAGCATTTAAACCTGAGCTAATATGCATAGTTAAATAATTTACCTTTAAGTCTTTAATTGCTTTTATTGTAGACACACATGTATTTGGAATATCATGTATTTTTAGGTCAGCAAAAATTATTTTTTTTTTTAATTTTGATATAAAATTTCTACCATTTTTAGAGTTTAAAAATTCTAAACCGAATTTATAACCAATTTCTAATTCTGTATTTGAAGTTTCTTTGATTATTTTTTGAATTTTTGAAATATTAGTACTATCACAAGCAACAAATATTTTATTCTTCTTCATTATTAATCTTTTTAAACATTTCTTTACTCATTTTCCACTGAATAACTTTTTTAGACGGTACTGCAATTTTTTCCCCAGTTTTTGGATTTCTTCTTATTGAGGATTTTTGAATTTTTGTACTTAAAGTTCCCCAGCCTCTAATTTCAACTCTTTCACCTCTTCCAAGTGATTGTTGAATTTCTTTCAAAATAATATCTGTAAATTTTTCAATATCTTTTTTTAGAAAATTAGGGAAATTTTTTGAGAGTTGTTTTATAAGCTTAGATTTTACAATAGCCAACTTTTCAATCTTCTTTTGTTTTTATTTTTTAACTTTATCCTTCTTTTTTAAATCATCTGATAAAGATGAAAAAGGTAAATTTTTACCTGAACCTTCTGCGCCATATTTTTCTAATGCTTCTTTTTTCTCAATTTCTTCCAATAGTTTGATACTAAGATTAATTTTTCTTTTATCCAGGTCAATTTCAGCTATTGCACAATCTAGTTTTTCACCACCAGTCCATCTATTTGGGCGAGCATCAGAAGCATTAATTGCTATTTGTGATTTTTTAATTAAAAAATCCATTTCACATCCCTCTGGTCTTACGGTTAAACCTTTGCTATCAGTAGAAATTACTTTGACTGTGACTGTTTGATTTACTTTTTTTTCTTTGAAAAAATCAAGTGGATCTTGTTTAGTTTGTCTTAATCCAACTCTTATTTTTTGTTCTGAAGTTTTGATCTCTAAAACTTTTACTTTTATTTTATCTCCTTTTTTATATTTATTTAGCTCTTCTTCACCATTATTAAAATAAGTTAGATCATTACAATGTAAGAAAGCATCAATATTTAAGTCCTTAATTTTTACAAAAAGAGAATATTCATTTTTATTAACTATTTCACCCTCGACAATAGTTCCTACAGGGTATTTTTTTTCAAATAACTCAAAAGGGTTTTCCTGAGCTAATTTGTATGAAATAGCAACTCTTCTTTTTTCTTTATCAATTTCAGTTATGACACAATCTATTTCATCTCCAACTTTAAGTATTTTTTTTGGAGATAAATTCTTTTTTGTCCAGCTAAGCTCACTTGAATGTAGCAAAGTTGTTAATCCAGGTTCTAATTCACAAAAAGCTCCAAAATCCATTATTTTTACAACTTTTACCTTATAAATTTTTTTAAGCTCATAATTTTCTATATGTTCAAAAGGATCAGGTGATAATTGCTTTACTGAACATCCAACTTGAAGTTTTTCTTTATCTACAGAAATAACTTTTAGATCATGTTTTTCTCCAATATTAAAAACTTCATCTGGATGATTAACTCTAGAATATGATATTTCCTGAAGATGAACTAAAACATCAAGTTCATTATTTACATTAAAAAAACAACCAAATGAACTATATCCCTTAACTTCTGCTTTTTTAATTATGTCACCAACTTTATATTTCTCAATAATTTTTGCTTTATCCTCTTTTTTGAAAGAAGAAATAATTTCTTTTCTTGATACACAAGCATTACCTCTTACCTTATCTAATTTGATAAGAGCAAATTTTTGTGGCTCATTCATCAGATGACTTATATCTTTTAATGGTTTGTCACTTATTTGAGAGCCCGGTAAAAACATTAATGATCCAGTATCAATATGTTCAACAATACATCCCCCTTTGCACTTAGATGTAATCTTTCCCATAATGGGTTCATTTTTTTCATAAGCTTTTACTAGCTTATCCCACCCACGTATCTTTTGTGCTTTACTTGCTGAGACTAAAACTTCACCATTTTTGTCTTCTATACGCTCTAAAAGGACAGGAATTTTTTCTCCAATCTTGATTTTTTCAGCCCAACCCATACTTTTTAATTCATTGATATCAAGTACGGGTTCACTCTTTAAACCTTCAATAAAAAGAAAAACAAATTTTTCGGTAATTTTATTAATTTTTCCTTCAATTATTTTTCCCTCTTCAATTTTAGTTTTTGACAGTTGACTATTTAGAAGCTTTTCGAATTCTTTTGAAGCTTGGTCTGTAAGATTCTTGTATATTTCCATTAAATTTTAATTTTTTTATCCATTATATTTTTTATTTTTAAAAAGCAGGATCTTTTAGTTAAATTTGTTGTATTAATCAAGATTGAATCTCTAGTTTTCTTAAGAGGAGAGTATTTTCTATTATAGTCGTTTTTATCACGTTTTTTAATACTTTTTAGTACATCATTATATGAAATTTTTCTATTATAGGATCTTAATTCTTTAAATCTTCGTAATGCTCTTGTTTTAACTGTAGCTGTTATAAAAAATTTAAACATAGCATCTTTCATTATTACACTTGTGATATCTCTTCCATCAAGAACACTTCCATTAAATTTTTTTGGAGGATGATAGGCACACTTTATTTGAAAATTATTAACAATTTTTCTTATTTTTGGATCTTTTGCAACTATAGATGCCTCTATTGCAATTTTATTGGATATCAAACTTTTGTCATTTAAATTACTAATTTTTAATTTCTTTATCTCTTTTTTAACTAATAAATAATTAAATTTTTTTTTATTTTTGATTTTAAGCTTTGCTATAAATCTATAAATTTTCCCAGTATCAAGATAAAAAAGTTTATAATGTTTTGATATCAATTTAGCTTGTGTTCCTGCTCCTGCCGCTGCAGGAGAATCAATAGCAACTTGAATCAAATTTTTCATTATATCCTAGCACCTAAATTTTTTAATATTTTTGTAAAAGACGGAAATGAAGTTTTATAACAATTATGATCATAAATTTTCCAATTACCACCCAATGTCAAACCTGCTATAACACAAACCATTAAAATTCTGTGATCTTTAAGATAGTTTTTAATTATTATTTTCTTATCTAGATTTAAATTTTCTTGACCCCAAATTTTAATTCCAGAATTTTTAATTCTTTTAACCTTAATCCCCATTTGTAAAAGTATCTTAATTCCCCAATTTAATCTTTTTGATTCTTTCTTATTTAATTCTCCTAAATTATTAAAGACACTTGTACCTTTGGATTTACATGCGACTAAAAAAATTAATAAAAATTCATCTATAGCGGAACTGTTGTATCTCGGACTAAGATTAATTGATTTAAATTTTTTTGTAGATTTAACTAAAATATCACCAATTTTTTCTCCTTTATAATTTTTTAAATTTAAAACCTTGATATTACCTCCCATCATTTTTAATATTTTCAATACCCCAGCTCTTGATGAATTAAGGTTTACGTTTTTTATCTTTAAAATTTTATTTTTCGATAATAAGGTTAAAACTATAAAAAAAGATGCTGACGATATATCACCTGGTATTTGATAGCTAAATGGTTTAAACTCACTTTGTCCTTTTATATTAATAACCTCATATTTATTTTTTTTTATTATTTTTATTGGAAGCTTTAAAACATTTTTAAACATTAATTCAGTATGGTTTCTAGAGGGTAAACATTTTAATTTAGTAATACCTTTAGTTTTTAAAGCAGCAATCATTACAGCTGATTTACATTGAGCTGAGCCTAAATTTTCAGTAAATTTTATTGGTTTAGGAAATTTAGTACCTTTGATTTCTAAAGGGAGTTTTCCATTTCTACTTTTAAAAAAAACTCCAAATTTTTTTAAGGGGTTTATAATTCTTTTCATATCTCTTTTTTTAAGAGATTGGTCACCAGTTATTCTAATTCGAAAGTTTGAGTCAATTAATAAAGAACATAATAATCTCGCCGTAGTACCAGAATTTCCCGCATCTAGAGTGAGATTTTTTTTAAATTTTAAACCAAACAAACCTCTTCCAAAAATCTCAGTTTTTTTTTTTTTAAAAATTGTTCTAATACCCAATTTTTCTAGACAATTAATCGCATTTAAAACATCCTCTGACTTAAGTAAATTTTTAGCAGAGCATTTACCTCCGGATAAAGCAGATAAAAGAACAAAGCGGATGCTTAAAGATTTATCCCCCTCAACCTCAATGAATTTTTTTTTAAAATTCTCTATTTTTTTCTTAATAATTATATATTTTTTCACTTAAAAGATTAATTAAACTTAAAATTCTCTCCAAAATAATATTTTGCAGCATTTTCATTTTTCATAAGTTGGTTAGGAGTTCCCTCAGCAACAATTTTTGAATTTGAGAGTATTACAGCTTTATCACAAACTACAAGAAGATCTCTTGCTTGGTGATCGGTAATCAAGATCGTAAGATTATACTCTGACTGTAATCTGATAATAATTGATTGTAGCATTTGGATTGTCTGTGGATCTAGTGCAGCCAAAGGCTCATCCATTAATAATATTTCAGGATCTCCCAATAAAGACATACTTATGACTAAACGTCGTTTCATTCCACCACTCAAAAACTTTGCCTCAACTTTTCTAACAGCATCTAGTTCGAATTTTGAAATTAATTCCTCTATTTTAGATTTTCTATATTTAAGATCTTTAATTAGTATTTCACCGATAGCATTCAAATTATCTTCGGTTGTTAAATCAGATAGGTAGCCACCAATTTGTGGCACAAAAGAAATCTTGAACTTTTTAGTTCTTTCATAAATTGGATATTCAGTTATATCCTCGTTATTTATCATAATATTTCCAAAATTTGGTTTAAGTATACCGGTAATTAGATTCATTAGCGAAGATTTACCAGCTCCATTAGGACCTAGTAATCCTATTATTTGACCTTTTGAAATATCTAAGGAAATATTATCAAGAATTAGATGATTTTTTTTAAAAGATAAAGAAATTTTTTTAAGGGAAACTAATGGTTTACTATTTTTTATTTTTGTAATTCTAAATTTTTTAATAACGGACATAACTATTTTAGTTTTGTGTTAATCAATACTTTTTCTTTTGAGTCATGCATATATATTTTTAAATTTTTAGTCAATAAATCAATCTCTAATACATCAGCTTTGAGTTCATATCCAGGTTTTTGAAAAAGAACATTGTATGACATTCTTAATATATTTTCTTCTTTATTTAGATTATTTTGAGTATTTTCATTATCAATATCTAAAACCATATATAATTCATCACCTGTTATAGTCTCATTATATCTTGTAATTTCAACATTTTTGATAAATGTTGTTTCAAAAGTTTTTGTATTAAAATTTGCAAAGTTAGATTTTAAATTAATATTTTCTTTTTTTGTATCATAAAAAATAATTTTACTTTTTACGTTAGTTAAAAACATCAAATCTGGATTCTCTAAACTGGTTTCTCCAAAATCTGCTAAAATTTCATAAATATCACCTTTTATATTATTTGCAGTATATTTTATATCTTTAATTAAATTTAGTTGCTCTGAAGACTTCTTACTATCTGAAAAACTTTCTTTTTTGTTGATTGTATTCTTTTTTAACGGTTCATTTTCCTTATAGTAATAATTGAAAACTGAAATTGAAAATATTATTAATAAAATAAATAAAACTATTTGAATTAAATATTTTCTTTTCATTAAAAAAGTTAAAGAATACCAGAACTCATTAAATCGTGTATATGTATAATTCCGATAGTTTTTCCTTTGTTTTTATCATTATGTACACATAAACTTGTAATTTTTTTTCTGTTCATTACTTCGATTGCCTTAGCAGCAAGCTCATTTTTACTTATAGATATCGGATTTTTTGTCATTATGGATTTTATGATTAAATCATTAATAGCCATATTTTTCTTTTGTAATGTTCTTTTGATATCACCATCTGTAAAAATGCCTGTTGTTTCTTTTTTTTTATTTCTAATTACAACAACACCAAGTTTTTTTGAATTAATAATCTTAATTGTTTTTTTTAGAGATGAGTTTTCATTTATGAAAGGAATTTTATTTTTTATAATCATCAGGTCTTCAACAGTTTTAAGTTTTTTTCCTAAACTACCTGAGGGATGAAATTTTTTGAAATCTAACTTGCTAAATTTTTTATAACTCATTAAAGCTATTGCAATAGCATCGCCTATAGCTAATTGAGCTGTGGTGCTCGAGGTAGGAACTATTCCATGTCCAGATTCTTTTACTTCTGGAATTAATAATTTAACATTTGAGCTTTTATATAATAAAGAATTTTTTTTTGACATAATACCGATAAGTTTAATTCTATTTCTATTTGCGTATTGAATTATGTTTTTTAGTTCCTCAGTATTTCCTGAATAACTAATCAAAATTAATATATCTCTTTTAGAAATTGATCCTAAGTCGCCATGTGAACTATCACTAGCAGAAATTGTAAAAGAAGGAGTTCCAACCGATGATAAGGTAGCAGAGATTTTTGATGCTATCAAACCACTTTTGCCTACACCACATAATATAATTTTTGACTGACACTTGCTTAAAATTTCTATCGTTTGATTAAAAGAATTGCCAATTGAACTTTTTAATTTCTGTAAAGCTTTAATTTGTAGTTCAATTACCTTTTTTCCAATATTATTATATTTTTTTTTCATAATTAATGTTCAAATGTAGAAAGTTTATAACCAGCTATTTCCATATCCACCAAAACTGGTATTACATTCATAGATTTCTTAAACAAATCAATTCTTTTTTCTCTCTCTAACATGCTAATTAATTTTTTTCTTATTTCAAACAGATATTCAGTATCTGAGGCAGCGTACTTAATTTGTTTTTCTGAGAGATTTGGATTTCCCCAATCACTTTGTTGTTCTCTTTTTGAAATGTCTTTTCCACAAAATTCTTTAACAAGATCTTTATATCCGTGAAAAGAGCTCGCAGTTCTTGCTATCTTGGATGCCACCTTAGTACAAAATATATTTTTTGGTTGCACTTTTAAGTGATATTTTAACCATAGTAAATCTTGTCTAGCATAGTGCATTATAAATTGCGTATTTGTATTTGATAAAGTTTTTACCAAATTTGGCGCATGATAAGTTTCTCTATTTAGTTTTATCAAATAAAAATTTTTCGACTCCAAGCCTAATTGAACCAACGTTAATGGATCTCTTCCTAATACCAATCCTAAAGCCTCATTGTCTAGTCCAATTAGTTTTTCATTTGATAAATCTAAATCTTCAGGTAAATCGTTTTCAAAAACTTTGATATTATTCATATATTTATATATATAAAGACTAAACAATAATGTCTATTTTTTGATAACTATTATGAAAAAAATATTAATTTTTGGAGGCACAGGCCAAGTTGGCAGCCATCTAGTAAGATTATTAACTAAAAATAATTATAGGGTTACTGTTGTTACAAGAAATATTCATCAAAAAGGCCATAAAATGAAAATAATGGGAAATGCTGGTTATATTAATTTAATTGAAGCAAATATTTTTGATGAAAAAAAAATTAGAAAACTTTTTAATGATACTGACATATGTATAAATTTAATTGGCATTTTATTTGAAAAAAGAGCAAATTCATTTAAGAATATCCATGCAATATTCCCAAAATTATTAGCGAAATTATGTAAAGAATATAAGTTAAAGCACTTTATACATTTGTCTGCATTAGGTGTTAATAAGGCTGTCGACTCAGATTATGCCAAAAGTAAATTAGAAGGTGAATTAGAAATTTTAAAAAATTTTTCTCGTGCCACAATTTTAAGACCTTCATTAGTTTTTTCTAGATCGGATAATTTTACCACTTTATTCATGACATTGCTGAATAATCTTCCTTTTTTTCCGATATATTATTCAGGAAAAACAAAATTTATGCCAATACACTGTTCAGACTTAACAGAGATAATCTATCACGTGATTTCAAAAAATGTTGATCAAAATATTATAGAATGTGTTGGTCCAGAAGTTTTAACATTTAAGGAAATTTTAGAAAAGCTATTAAATTCAATTGAAAAAAAAAGAATTTTAGTACCATTCCCTTTGAGTTTTGCAAATTTTTTAGCAAAAATTTTTGAATTAATGCCAAGTCCGTTATTAACTCAAGATCAGTTGAGATTACTTAAATATGATAATATTTCCTCAGGTCAATACAAAACTAATTTTGATATAGGATTACCCAGCAGAAGGTTATTTGATAAGGAAGTTGAAAAATATTCTTATATGTGGAAAGAAGGAGGGCAATATTCTACTGAAAAATATAATTAATACCTAAATATTAATTATTATGCAGATTGTATCCTCTTTTTAATTATCTCAGGCATCTCATCTTTTTCAGAGACATCTTCTTTTTTACCTTTAGGTTGGTAAGCATATAATAAATGTAGTTTACAATAAGAAAAATCTTTTAACGATGTTCTTCCACAAAAATAAAAATTTTTTTCATCTGGATGACCTATAGGCCACTTACAGGAATTTTCGTCTAACTCTTCCAGTTGTTTAGGATTTTCTGGTTCAAAATCTTTTTCTATTATTAAAGATTTAAACTTATTTCTTCTACCCCTCTTTAATTTTTCATTCTTAATATCTTGTGAATTCTCAAAATTTTGGTTATTTGTTGCAGTTCTAGTTTTTATTTTTGCAGATAAATTTAATCTATGCGCCTTACCTATTACTGCATTTCTACTAATACCTCCGATAATCTCAGCAATTTGACTAGCTGTATTTCCCTTGCCCCATAATTCTTTTAATTTATTTACTTTTTCATCTGTCCAACTCATATATTTCTATATAATGTGTTAGTTTAATTTATAAATACTATATAAAGGTATCTGAATAAAATTAATAAACAATTCTACAAGTTATGCACATGATATTAATTTTTATGAAAAGTATTCAATCCATACTTGTATCTAAAGATTTTAATTATA
Organism: uncultured Pelagibacteraceae bacterium; assembly: GCA_902627735.1. Taxonomy (GTDB): domain Bacteria; phylum Pseudomonadota; class Alphaproteobacteria; order Pelagibacterales; family Pelagibacteraceae; genus Pelagibacter. Next base: position 2,634 of record CACOKI010000008.1, on the reverse strand, counting down.
AAAAGTTTAAATAATGAGTTATTTAGCAAAAAATTATAATAGAAAAAAAATTTCGTTTAAATATGGAAAAGGAAGTTATCTTTATTCAACTGATAATAAGAAATATTTAGATTTTGTTCAAGGTATAGCAGTAAATTCTCTAGGTCATGCAAATCCAAAACTGGTTAAAGCAATTAAAAATCAGTCTAAAAAGCTTTGGCATGTCTCAAATGCATTTCAAATTCCAGAAGGGGAAAAATTAGCGAAAAAATTATGTCAAAAAACATTTGCTGATTTTGTTATGTTTCAAAATAGTGGTGCAGAGGCCACTGAAGCAGCAATAAAGGTTGCAAGAAGATATTTCTATTCTATTGGAAAACCTAATAAGAATAGAATTTTGTGTATAAAAAATTCATTTCACGGCAGAACATTAGCTGCAATTTTTGCAAGCGGGTCAAAAAAAATGACAGAGGGTTTTGGACCAAAAGTTCCTGGATTTGATCATATTGAATTTAAAAATTCAAAACCAAGATTTCCAAATATTAAAAGAAAGATTAAAAAGAATACCGCAGCCATCATGGTTGAGACTATTCTAGGTGAAGGTGGTATTAAAACAATACCTAACAAATGCCTTAAATATTTAAGAAAAATTTGTAATAAAAAAGAAATTTTGTTAATTGTTGATGAAGTTCAATCAGGTATATCAAGATCTGGGGATTTTTTTGCTTTTGAACAGTCTAAAATTAAACCTGATATAGTACCAATTGCAAAAGGTATTGGTGGTGGATTTCCCATCGGTGCTGTTTTAATGACAAAAAAGGTTGCCGCAGGAATGATACCTGGAACACATGGATCAACTTTTGGAGGAAACCCTCTGGCAATGTCTGTAGGAAATACAGTGATGGATATAGTTTCAAGTAAAAAATTTTTGAATAATGTTAAGAAGTCATCAAGATATTTTTTTTTAAAATTAAATAATTTGAAAAGAAAATATCCGAATGTTATTAAGGAAATTAGAGGAAGAGGTTTATTAATAGGAATCCAACTTCACAAAGGTCAAGTTCAGTTCATAAAAAGATTAATGGATAATAAGTTGTTAACAATACGTGCATCAGAAAATGTTGTTCGTATATTGCCTCCATTAAATGTAAAAAGAAAAGAAATAAATGTTGCTTTAAAAATAATAAATAAAGTCTGTTTGGAATTTATATAAAATGAATCATTTCACAGATTTAAAAGATATACCAGTAAGTCATCTGAGGAAAATCCTAAAAGATGCAAAGAATAGAAAGAATGCAAGAAAGAAATTAAACATTTTAGAAGCTGACAAGGGAGCACCATTAAAGGGAAAATTATTAATACAAATGTTTGAAAAATCGAGTCTCAGAACAAGATTAAGCTTTTATTTAGCCATCAAGCAACTTGGTGGTAGCGCTTTAACACTAAGACCAGATGAATTACATTTATCAAAAGGAGGCGAGAGCATTGAAGATACGGCTAAGATATTATCGAATTTTGGAAACGCCTTCATGCTTAGAACAGGCAGTGACAAAAAATTAAAGGAATTTAAAAAGTATTTATCAATACCGATTATAAATGGACTAAGTCCAAGTTCGCATCCTACACAAATTTTATCAGATGTTTTTACTGTTGAGGAAATAAAAAAAAAGCTAATATCAAAATTGAAAATCACTTGGATAGGGGATTCAAATAATGTTTTAAATTCTTTAATAGCGGCATCAATTAAATTTTCTTTTAATTTAAATATTGGATGTCCAAAAGAATACAAACCTAATAAAGAAATTTTAGGCTATATCAAAAGTAATAAGAATAAAATTCTTATTCATAATGACCCAAAAAAAGCAATGATAGGTGCTGACGTAATTTTTTCAGATAAAGTAATATCAATAAATGACCAAGTTAATACGATTAAAAAATTAAATCATTTTAAAAGATTTAGAATTGATAAGAAATTAATGAGTTTTGCGAAAAGAGACTGTATTTTTCTTCATTGTTTGCCACGAGGACCCGAGGTAGATGATAATGTTTTTTCAAGCAATCAATCCAAAGTATGGCAACAAGCTCTTAATAGAGTTCATGTGCAAAAATCTATTCTGCTTTATTGTTTTGGAAAATTAAGGTAGTGGTAAAGGATTGTCAGAATTTTGATTCAAATACTTAATTACAGAAGCTCTATCTTTTTCTTTTTTCAATCCAGCAAATGCCATTTTAGTACCCTTAATCCATTTTGCTGGTTTAATTAAATAACCATTTAATTCTTCAAATGTCCACTCCTTGCCATATTCAGAGAGTGCTTTAGAATATTTGTAATCATTGATAACTCCAACTTTTCTACCAACAACATTATAAAGTGCAGGACCAATGTTATTTTTACCACCTTTAATAATTGAATGACAAGCAGCACATTTTTTAAAAACTTTTTCTCCTGTAGCAAGATCACCCATCGCCATTAGAGATGCAATATCTATTTTTTCTTCAGAAGCTTCAGCAGTTGATACAATATTCGCGGCAACCGCATTTTCTACCTCTACCACATAACCTGGTGTTTTAGGCTTTTCTACATAAAAGATTATATTCGATAGCTTTCCTATACCAATTATAAGAAGTGCAACTAATAACACCGCAGCTATTATT
>CACOKI010000007.1 GCA_902627735.1 uncultured Pelagibacteraceae bacterium | reverse complement strand
GTATTATCTTATTAGTTTCAAAATTTTTTTTGCATTGATTTTTTAAATCATTCAATAAATTATTCAATTGTATTTGACTAACTGGATTTCCAGAATAATTTTTTTTTATTGATGAATTAAAAATAAAAAAACTGTCGCTTTCGATTATTAAATTGATTTTTTCGATAAAATTATCTAAAATTTTTTCTATCTCAATTATATTGTCATCAACAAATTTTTTTAAAGTATCTATATTTAATTTACCAGAGTTATTTTCTACTAATATTTCTTTTTCATAAATTTTTTTAATATTAGATTCTTGAAATATGGATATTACGAACTTATTTGGTCTTATTAACAAAAAAGTTTCAAAATTTAACTTATTCATTTATTACTATCTGATTTTTTTGGCGAATATCAATAAGTGTTAAATTTTTAAATTTATCATCTATTAATAAAGAAGATACTAAATTCAATTTTTCCTTAACTTTTATTTTTGGTAATTTAATCACGATACCAGAATTTGTATGAATATCCCATCTTCCAGATGGAAAAAAATATAAAAATTTAATAGCTTCATAATTAAATTTTGATTCATCTATAAATTTTTTTATTTGAATAAATTCTTTAATTCTAAAATTACCAAAAATTTGAGGAAGTTTTAAATACTCATTATCCGTTTTTATAAATTTATTATTAGATCCAATTAAATAAAATTGATTACCTTTTTTAGTTGTTGCAAGATAACTTGTTTTATTTATTGTTAACACTAATGTGGATGGAAACTTTCTAAATATATGATAACTTTCAACTAAATTGTTTGAATTTAAAATTTTTTTAATTTTTTCTTTATTAAGAAAAAATAGGTTCTCTGATTTTAGAAATTCTAAATTTTTTGATAATTCATTATTTTCATTTTGATCAAATCCCAAAATATCAATTTGATTAATGTTCGGTAATTGAAAATTAATTAGTTCTTTATTGTTAAGTGTTGTTAATAAAATAAATATTGAAAGATAAAAAAAAATTTTTTTATTTATTTGTCTTAGCATCTTTTAAAATCAATCTAATCAATTCAATAAAACAAATACCTTGATAAGCAGCTATCTCTGGAACTAAAGAAAGTTTTGTCATTCCTGGCTGAGTATTAATTTCTAATAAATAAAATTTATTATTATGATATTTAAAATCTGATCTTGTTACACCTTTACATCCTATCAATTTATGTGTTCTGAGTGCTATATCCATTAACTTATTATATTTTTCTTTAGATAAGTTTACTGGAATAATGTGTTCTGTTTTAGCCTTAGGATTATATTTTGCTTGATAATCATAAAATTTTCTTTTTGGTTTTAATTCAATTGCTCCAAGTTTCTGCTGACCAATAATTGCTGCCTGAATCTCTCTACCAGGAATAAATTCCTCTATTATAATTTTTTTATATTCCTGAAGAAATTTTAAATTCTTTAAAATATTAAATTTCGTGCAAATGAATACATTCACACTAGATCCTTCATTAATAGGTTTGATCACCACAGGAAATTTTAATTTTTTTTTAATTTTTTTTATCAATTGAGATTTTGTCTCTTCAAAAGAATATAGTAAATATTTTGGTGTTAAAATTTTGTTTTTAATAAAAATTTTTTTTGACAACTCTTTATTCATTGCTATTGCAGATGAAATAACTCCTGAATGAGTATAAGGAATATTTGTAGTCTCTAAAATTGTTTGAATATAACCATCTTCTCCAAACTGACCATGCAGAGCATTAAATATAATATTGGGTTTAAAAGATTTAATAGTATCTAGTAACCTGAAATTTGGTTCACATATTTTTATTTGATAACCATTTTTTCTAAGTTCTTTTGCTACTTGTTTGCCTGTATCCAAACTAATTAATCTCTCTTTTGAGATGCCACCTGAAATTATCAAAATTTTCTTTTTCAATTTATTTTAATATTTTAATTTCTGTTTCTAAACTAATACCAGTTTTTTCTAAAACTTTTTTAGATACAAACTCAATTAACCTTATCATATCTTCAAACGATGCATCGCCTTTGTTAACAAAAAAATTGCAATGTTTTTCTGAAATGCATGCGTCTCCAAAACTTATGTCTAGCGGGACTGACTCTTTTATAAGTTCCCAAACTTTTTTTTGTGTTTGTAATATTGGATTTTTAAAAGTACTTCCACTTGTTTTTATTCTGGTTGGTTGATTCTTTTCTTTCTCAGCTTTAAGCCTCATTGTTTCTTCTTCAATTTTCTTAGTATCAGCTTTTACACCTTTAAAAGATGCGCTTAAGAAAATTAAGTTTTCAGATAAATTATTTTTTCTATACTCAAATTTTATCTCTTCGACTGGAATTGTTACTACCTGTCCCAAATTATTAATTGCTTGTATAGAAACCAATATATCTTTGAATTCTTTTCCAAAACACCCCGCATTCATTTTTATTCCGCCACCTATTGTGCCAGGGATACAAGATAAAAATTCAAATCCACTTAAACTATTTTTTAAAGCAAAATCTGATAAAGTTTTATCTAAAACCGCAGTTCCAGCAATTATTATATCTTTTCCTAACAATGAAATATTATTAAAATTCTTACCAAGCTTGATAACAACACCATCAAATAAACTATCAGATATTAAAGTATTTGAACCTGCACCTAAAATAAATATCTTTTCTTTATTGTTTATTTTTTTAATGAAACTTACTAAATCTTTTAAATTGTCTGCTTTGTAATAAACTTTAGTCTTTCCTCCAATATTAAACCAATTTTTCTTTTTTAGATCATATTCAAATTTTACATCAGCGCTATATTCTTTTAGTAAATTTTTTAATTGATTTGTTTTCATTTGATATATTTTGGCAAATCTCTAATCCAATTTGTAATAGTGCCTGCACCCATCCCAATCACGATTTTTTTTCCATAAATATTATTTTTTATAAATTTTGCTAGTTGAATTTTGTTATCAACCATAAATAATTTTACATTAGAATTTTTAATAATTTCTTTTGCGAAATTAAGATAATTAAAACCTAATTTAATTTTTTCTCCCGCAGTATAAATTGGGCATAAAATAACAATATCAGCTTTTTTAAATGAGAAAGAAAATTCTTTTTTTAAATCTTTTAATCTAGAAATTCTATGTGGTTGAAAAACACAAACTTTATCAAAATTTTTATATACTTCATTTACCCCATCCAAAACGAACTCAATTTCTGTTGGATGATGAGCATAATCATCGTAAAAATCAATTTCCTTATAAGTAAAAATTTTATTGAATCTTCTTTGAACACCTTCGAAATTAAACAGTCCTCTTTTTATACTGGAAATAGATATTCCAACTGTTAGGGCAACTGCAATAGCTGCAACTGAATTTCTAACATTATGTAAACCAAGTAGAGGAATTCTAATTTTTTTAATACTCTTTTTTTTTTTATTTGGAAGATTTAAAATTAAATCAAAATCAGTAAATTCTTTGCTTTGTTTGATATTCTTAATCAAAAAATTAGATTTTAAATTGCTTCCGTAAGTATAAAAATTCTTAGTTTTTAAATCTTTAATTAATTCAATATTCATTTTGTCATCAATGCAAATAAATGATTTACCAAAAGAAGGGACCTTATCTAAAAATTGAATAAAATAATTCTTTAGTTCATCCATAGATTTGTAGAAATCCATGTGTTCTCTATCAATATTTGTAATGATAGAATAAGTTGGTGGTATATGAACAAAACTACCATCTGACTCATCAGCTTCTAAAATTGACCAATCACTTTTTCCCAGTTTGGCTGAACTTTTAATTGAATTAATAACCCCGCCATTGATTATTGTCGGATCTAATTTGGTTTTTTGAAAGATAGAGGCAATTAAAGAAGTAGTTGTAGTTTTTCCGTGAGAACCTACAACAACAATATTTTTCATTAAAGTAACGATATGGGCTAACATTTTACCTCTTTTAATAACTGGTAAATTTTTTCTTTTTGCCTCTAACAACTCAGGATTATTTTTTTTTATTGCTGAGGAAATAACAACGATTGTAGCATTTTTAAGATTTTGTCTTTTATGGCCAATAAAAACCTTAATCTTTTCTTTTTTTAGTCTTTCAATGTTTTTATTAAGAGAAATATCACTTCCTTGAATTCTGAAGCCTTTACCTTTCATAATTAATGAAAGACCACTCATTCCAATACCACCAATGCCAACAAAGTGGATTATTTCATTTTTTGCTAATTCAATTTTCATTTAAAGTGCTTAATATTTTTTGATTAACATTTATCCAGGTATTTTGGTAATTTAATTTCTTTAAATTTTCTTTTTTTCTCAATAAATCTTCTCTATTTTCCAAAATATTCAATAAAATCTGCTCAACATTATCCTCAAATTTATTTTGTTCAAGAACCCAACAACAATCTTTGTTTTTATAAAAATTCGCATTCTCTAATTGATGTTTATCTTTTGATGTTGGTAATGGCACTGCTAGAAATGGTATATTCGATATTGACAACTCTGCTAAAGTTGAGGCTCCAGCTCTTGTAATACTTAAATCAGTTTCTTGGATTATTTTTTTAAAATTATCATTAAAACTAAATATGAAGTTTTCAATATTTTTATCTGTGTAAAATTTTTCAAGATTTAAAACATTTTTTTTGTTTGTTTGTTGAATAATTTTAATTGAGTACTTTTTTGAAACATTAACAATAAAGTTTTTTAAATTTTCATCAAAAATTGTAGCCCCCTGACTTCCCCCTATAATTAATAAATTGAATTGACTTTTTTTAATTATATTTTGGTCAATTTTATAAAATTCCTCCCTTACTAAAGGATTGATTAAAACTATTTTATCTTTAAATTGATTGGGAAAATTTTTAATTTGATTACTATAGCAAAGAATTTTTTCACAAGAATTCAAAAAAAATCTATTTGAACGTCCAAGAACCAAATTTGGTTCTAATAAATAAATTTTTAATCTACAAAATTTAGCAGCTAAAATTAAAGGTAAAGACATATAACCTCCTGTGGAAATAATTTTTTCTATCTTTTGACCTTTTATTAGAAAAAATGATTTAAGAGTTAAAAATAGTATCTTGAATAAATTGAAAGGTAATAAAAATATGTTATTTAATCTTGGAGTATTTATTATTTTAAGTTTATTTATTTTTTTATCAAAAAAATTCAATCCTCTTTTGTCTGTTGTTATAATTATATCAAATTTTTTAAACAAATGATTATAAAGAATTAATGCGGGTATTACATGACCGCCTGAGCCACCGGTAGTAATTAAAATTTTTTTTTTCATTTTATTTAATTCTTCTTTTAGTTAAATTCAAAATAATTCCAGATAAAATTGAAACACTTATTATTGAGGAACCACCATAACTAATAAAAGGAAGTGTCATTCCTGTAGTAGGAAATAATCTTATATTAACTCCAATATGTATCATCGCTTGAACTAAAATAAGACTCACGCAACCTACTAAAATTAATTTTATCCTCTCTTTATCTTCCAAATAAACTTTTTTAAATACTGAATAAATAAATATTAAAAATAAAAATAGGATTAAAATTATGGCAATAACGCCAAACTCCTCTGAGATAACTGAAATTATATAATCTGTATGAGCTTCAGGCACTCTGTTTTTTAGAGTACCTTCTCCAATTCCTTTGCCAAAATATCCTCCACTTATAATAGAGTCTATTGCTTTTTCTGATTGTGCGTTATGAGTTCCTGTCTCACTATTAAAAAATGATAATATTCTACTTTTAATGTATTCGAACTTAGGAATAAACTTAATCAAAAAATAAAGAATTATTGATAAGGTAAAACAGGAAACAAATAAAAAAATAGTATTTATTCCAGAAATAAAAATTAAAACTGACCAAATAAAAAAAACTAATAAAGTTTGCCCAATATCAGGCTGGGAAGCTAATAACAATGCTATTATTAGTGTTATTAAAAATGTAATTAAATATTTAAAATAAATATTTGCATATTTTTCACTACTCAAAATAATACTAATTAGAATTATTAAAAATGGTTTAACTAATTCAATTGGTTGGAATCTTGGTAAAAAATAAAAATCAATCCATCTTTTAGCACTATTCACTTCAACACCAACGATAGGTACTAAAAATAAAAAAATTATAGATAATAAAAAGATTATGGGAGAAATTTTAAATAATCTTTCTTCATTAATTGAGGATAAAACAAATATTATAATAATTCCTAAAAAAACAAATGATAAGTGTTTGAAGAAAAAGGTATAATCATTCGTATTCAATTTATCTGAAACTAACAAAGACGTAGATACTAATGAAAAAAATAATCCCGTAATGAATAATAAAATTATTAATAAAAATAAAAATTTATCAATATTTTTCCACCATTCATAATATAAATTATATATTGATCTATTTGGCAACATTAAAATAATTTTTAATCAAATTGTTAAAATAAGAACCTCTATCTTCGAAATTTTTAAAACTATCAAATGATGCAGCACATGGACTAAACAATATTGTTTTATAAATAAATTTATTCTTATTAATAATGAAAAAAACCTTTTTTAGAGCGTCTTTTAAATTATCAAAATTTTTATATTCAATTTTATTTTTTAGTTTTTCATTAAAAAATTTTTTATTTTTACCATAAACAAAAGCTTTGATATTTTTAAAATATTTTCTTGGTAGAATAAATTTATCTCCTTTTTTAGGAATTCCTCCTAATAGCCAATAAATATTTTGATTTGATTTAAGTACTCCTATAGATGAAGAAAAACTTGTAGATTTGGAGTCATTGATAATTTTAAGAAATTTTTTTTTTACAATGATTTGTTGACGAAATTTTAATCCATTAAATTTTTGAATTGTTTGCTCTATTAACCTATGTTTAAGCTTTAATTTTTTAGATATTTCAAAAGCAAATGAAAGGTTTTCCATATTAGTTTCGGTCATAAAGTACTTATTTTTTATTTTCTCAATAAGTTTGTTATTTTTTTTTGTATTCACCTTTACAACTTTACAATTCAATTTATTTGCTTTTAATTCTTGACTGATAAGAAAATCATTTTTTTTAACAAATGCAAAATTTCCTTTTGATTGATTTTTAAGTAACTTAAATTTAGCTTTAACATATCTTTTTAGAGTTTTGTGTCTTTCAATATGATCTGGAGATATATTAAGGATGACAGCATATTTTGATTTAAAAATCTTGCTATATTCTAATTGATAAGATGAGGCCTCAATAACAAATATTGTTTTTTTATTTATTCTTTTAACAGATAAAATTGGGTTGCCGATATTTCCTACTAATTTAACATCAGCTTTTTGATTTAATAAAATTTCATACAGAAGTTGACAGGTTGTAGATTTTCCATTTGTGCCTGTAATTGTAATACAATCATTTTTATAAAATGAATAAAAAACATCTAAATCAGAATAAACTTTATAATTATTTTTCTTAAGAAATTTAGACAATTTACATTTGTTGATATCAATCCCAGGACTGATAATTATTTGATCAAATGTTGATTTTAATATATTTTTATAAGTAATAGAGTTTTTTTTTAAATTTAAAGCTTTGACCTTTGAGAGATTGTCATCATATAAAAATACCTCACTTTTTTTCTTAAGAAACGTGAATGAAGACAATCCACTTTTTCCTAAACCATAAATCAATATTTTTTTATTCAAAAAGATATTCAAACTTGTGCCTTTTATCTAAGTTTTAGTGTAGCTAAGCCAACCATTGCTAAAATAATTGAGATTATCCAAAACCTAATTACAACAGTGGATTCAGGCCAACCTTTTTTTTCAAAATGATGGTGTATAGGCGCCATCTTAAATATTCTTTTTCCGGTTAATTTGAAAGAAATAACTTGTACCATAACTGAAACGGCCTCTAAAACAAATAGTCCACCGGTTATTGCTAAAACTATTTCGTGTTTTGTTATAATTCCTACAGCTCCTAAGGAACCCCCAAGAGAAAGAGATCCTGTATCACCCATAAATATTTTTGCAGGTGGTGCATTGAACCATAAAAAACCTAAACAAGCTCCTATAATAGCTCCACAAAAAATTGAAATTTCTCCTGTGCCTTCAATATATGGAATTTGTAAATAATCTGAAAAAACTATATTTCCAGTTACGTAACTTATAAAAGCAAAGCAAACAGCAACTAGAATAACTGGTACTGTTGCTAGACCATCCAAACCATCCGTCAAATTAACAGCATTTGATGATCCAACAATTACAAAAACCGCAAAAGGAATAAAAAACCAACCTAAATTTATTATTAAGTTTTTAAAAAATGGAAAAAATAAGTTTGTTAAATCAGCATTATTTGAAAATTCATTTAAAAATAACAATCCTATTATAGCAAGTATGATTTGAATTATTAATTTTATTTTAGATGATATCCCTGAAGAATTTTTATATTTTATTTTTTTATAGTCATCATAAGCTCCTAATAACCCAAACGATATTGCAATATATAGAGCAAAAATTACGTAAATATTTTTTAAATTACCCCACATTAATACTGAAATTAATAATCCTGTTAAAATAATTAAACCTCCCATTGTCGGTGTCCCAATTTTTTTTATAATATGATCTGAAGGGCCATCATCTCTTATTGGATTTGTAATTTCTTTATTAGCAAAAAATCTGATAAATGGATTACCGATTAGTAGAACTATAATTAATGAAGTAAATACTGCTAAACCAGTTCTAAAAGTTATGTATTTAAACACATTTAAAAAAGAAAAAATATCTACAAAATTTAAAAGAAAATTATAAAGCATAAGTATTTATCTTTTTTAATTTACTTATATGATTAAATAAACCCGTTGAATTTGATCCTTTTACCATTAAATAATCACCATCCCTCAAATTGTTTACTATAAGTTTATCTAATTCCGAATCATTTTTTAAAATTAATCCTTTTTTAATTTTATGAATTTTTTTAAAAGTTTCTTTAATATCATTACCAATTACATGAACCTTATTTACCGAAATTTTATTAATTTCTTTTGCGATAGAGATGTGTAATTTTTTCGAATGATTTCCTAATTCAAGCATATCTCCTAATAAGATATGTTTTTTTTTATCATTTACATTTATTTTATTAAAATTTTGTAAAGCTGAGGTCAAAGATAACGGGTTGGAATTATAGCTTTCATTTATAAGATAAATTTCTCTCTTATTCAGTGTTACTTTTGAAATATCTCCTCTGCCTTCTGTTGATTTAATATTCAAAAATATATTTCTATTTAATTTAGTCACATCAAAATAAATTTGTATGACCGTAAGTGTAGCTAAAATATTATATAAAAAACTTTTAAAATCTCTTCTTATATAAAAACATTTTTCTAAATCATTAATCCTAAAAATAATTTTAAACATATTTTTTTGTTTAATGATTTTTTTTATATAAACGGTTGCATTTTTCTTATTAAAAGAAAAAGAAAAAACTTTTATATTTTTTTTAGCTGCTAATTTTTTGTGAAAATTAAAAAATTTATCATCTGCATTAAGGATAATTGACCCATGCTTATTAATATTATTAATGATTTCACCCTTTGCAGCTGCGATTTCTGAAATATTCTTAAAATTTTTTATATGGGCAAAGCTTATATTTGTTATCATTCCCACATCAGGTTTAATAATTTTCGACAAAAAATCTATTTCTCCTTTTTTATCCATTCCAACTTCTAATACACCAAATTTATCTCTCTGATTTATATTAAATAAACTTAAAGGAACCCCATATTTATTATTAAAAGATTTTTTTGAAAAAGTAGTTTTAAAATGTTTGTTTAAAACAAGTCCCAACATATCTTTAAGTGATGTTTTCCCACAACTTCCTGTGATTGCTATAAATTTAGTTTCTAAAGAATCTCTCAAAGTCATCGCACACCTAGTTAAAAAATTCAAAGTATCTTTTACTTTTATTTGTTTTGTATAATTTGATTTCTTTAGTATTTTTTCAACAATTGCAATTGATGCTTTTCTTCTAAATACCTCGCTTAAATATCTGTGAGCATCATTTTTTTTTCCTTTAATAGTAAAAAAAATATCATTTCTATTCACATCTCTTGAATTAATTACTGCATTATTGAAATTAATTTTTTTTAACGATAACTTTGATTTTGAAATCTCTTTAATGATGTTTAATTTAATATTATTTGATAAATCTTTATTTTTATTTTTTATTGCTACTTTAATAACTTCTCTATCAGAAAAAAATCTAACTTTATTCTTATAAGTTTGAGTAGTTTCGTGACCCTTTCCAGCTATTAATAAAATTTCAGAACTTTTAAGATTAAAGATAGCTCTATTTATAGCTTCTTTTCTATCAGCGATTTCAAATAAATCTTTTTTTTTTATTTCTTTTTTAATTTCTTTTCTAATTAAGTTTGGATTTTCATTTCTTGGATTATCATCTGTTATATAAATTTGATTACAATAAATGTTTGCAATTTTTCCCATTTTAGATCTCTTTTTAATATCTCGATCTCCGCCGCAGCCAAATACTATTGAAATCTTATTATTTGGAAATTGTTCTTTCAAATTTTCTAAAACAGTTTTTAAGGCTTCAGGGGTGTGAGCATAATCTAAAATCACTTTCGAGTTATTTTTGATTTGACCAATCTTTTCTAATCTACCGTTGATAGGTTTTAAATAATTTAGATTTTTGATAATATTAGAAATTTTAATACCACTTTTTTCAGCGGCTAATATAGCCATTAATACATTTTTAATCTGAATCTTTCCAATTAAATTGACTTTGAATTCTAAAATTTTTTTTTTATAATTTAAAATAACTATTTGTTTTTCCCCATCGAATATATGTGAGACAACTTTTATCCCTAAATTTTTTTTATCACTTAAAATTAAATTAAGTTTTAATTTTTTGATTTTAGAAATTTTTTTAATTTTTTTAAATTCAGGAATGGAATAATCAGTAACAATATTTCCATTTTTTTTTAATAACTTTCTAAATAGATACATTTTTGCATTCAAATATTCTTTAAAATTTTTATGATAATCCAAGTGATCATGAGAAAGATTCGTAAAAATACCTATATCAAACAATAATCCATCTAATCTATGTTGTTTTAATCCATGACTAGATGCTTCCATAATAACATTCTCTATTTTTTGTTTTTTTAAATTTTTAAATATTTCACTTAATTTAATTGGATCTATTGTTGTATTTGATAAACTTTTAAATGATTTATTAGTTCTAATGCCTAATGTCCCTATAGAAGCAACTTTTTTTTTATTTAATTGAAGTATTTGAAAATAGAAATCAGCAATAGAGGATTTACCATTAGTGCCTGTAACAGATACTAAATTTTTTGGTTTATCAAAATTTATTCTAAAAGCAATCTCAGCCAATAACTTTCTAATATTTTTAGTATATATAAATAAAATTTCATTCTTTAACCCTGTAAATTTTTTTTCATGGATAATTATTTTTGCTCCTTTTTTTATGGCATGATTTATAAAATCATGACCATCATGATTATTGCCTTTAATTGCAAAGAAAATAAAATTCTTTTTTATTTTTGAACTATCAAAAGAAATATAAGAAAAAAAATATTTTTGAAATTTTTTTTCTATTCCAGGAAAGTAATCTTTGAGAAACATTATTAATAAATTTGAAGATACTTTGTGGCTAAAATAGGCCCAATTTTTTCTATAATTTGACCTGCAACTTCAACAGAAGTCCATCCTGCAGTGTTAAAAGGTGTTCCAGTAAAACTCCCTTTTTTATTTCTATAGTTATAAACATAAGTTGGAGAGCCTTTTGGTGAGTCGAGCATAACAATAAAAACAAACTCAGGTTTTGATGACGGAAAAACTGATGCAAAAGTATTTATTTTATTTTTTGAATACTCACCATCAATTACTTGTTCAGCGGTTCCTGTTTTACCAGCAATTTCATATCCTTCAACATTTGCTAACCCTGCAGTACCCTCACTATCAGTAACGATTTTTCTTAAAATTTTTACTAATTTCTCTGAAACATCTTTCTTTAAAATTGATTTTTTTTCACTCATTAACTTATCAGAATTTCTAATTACTAATTTTGGTTCAACGTCATATCCACCATTAGATATAACTGCATAACCTTTAGCTAGTTGTAACAAAGTTGTAGTTATCCCATGTCCAAATGCAGCTGTAGCTAATTTGCATTTGCCCATAGAAAAATTTTTATAAACAGCTACTTCCTCTAGATCAAAATTAAAATTTCCAATAACACCAATTTTTTCTAAAAAATTTTTAAATTTTTCTTCACCTATTTTTTGAGCTATCTTAACTGATCCAATATTTCCAGATCTTACTAATATTTCTTCCGCAGTTAAACTGCTTGGAATTTCTTTATCATATTCTCTGATTGGAAATCCTGAACATTTGATCGATTTTGGTAAATCCAAAAATTCTGTTGATGGCTCAATTAATTTCATATCTAATGCAGCCGCAAAAGTAAAAGGTTTAAATACAGATCCCAATTCATAGGATCCTTTGCTTACTCGATTAATGTAATTTTTATCTTTAATTTGTTTTCTCTCATTCAAATCAAAATCTGGCAATGAAACAAAGGATAGTATTTCTCCACTATGAATATTCATTAAAAGCGAAGCGCTGCCTTTAGTCTGAAAAATTTTATTAAATTCAATTAATTCTTTTCTAATGAGATATTGAATATTCGAATCTACACTTAATCTAATAGGATTGGAAAATTTCTTTAAATCATTATCTAAGGATTTTTCTAAACCTGATATTCCATTATTGTCGCTATCAATTTGACCAATTATATGACTGAATAGATTCTTTTGTGGATATAATCTAATAATGTTTGCCCTAGGTTCTATAGACTTGTCTCCAAGTCTCATTAATTTTTCATAATTTTCATCTGATACTTTTTTTTCAAAATAAAAAAATTTTCCGTTATTAATTTTTTTTTTTATTTCAGAATAATCTTTATCTGGAAATATATACTTTAGATTTATAATTAACTTTTTCTCATCAATAATTTGTGACGGACTTATGCCTATGTCTATTGAACTAATTGTTTTACTCAAGTATTCATTGTTTCTGTCAACAATATCAGCCCTATAAAATTCCTTATTTGATTCAACGGGATCAATTTTGATAGTATTTTTTAAATTTCTAGAACCTAGATGAATAAGGTGTATTGAAAAAATTACAGATATAATAAAAAAAACAAAAAAAATAAAAGCTATTCGATTAAAATTGATATTTAAATTTGATTTACTTTTACTAAAGATATAATCATTTTTTTGCTCTTCTAAAACAATTCTATTTTCATTATTCATGATTTAATTCAAAACTACTAATTTCCGTTATTTTTTTTTGAACTAATTTATTCTCAAAATATAATTGTTGATATTCGATTAGCTTTTCAGCTGAACTTAAATAATCAAATTCTAATTTTGATTTTTCATAATCTTTTATTAAACTTCTTATATTTTCCTTAATTAAAAATGTTTCATCTTCAAATTTTTTGGTAGAATTTTTTACAATAGTAGTAATTAGAATTAGAGAAAACATTAATGTAATAACTACAATTTTTTTCATAATTTATTTCCAAAATTCTCAATTTCAATTAAGTGATTAAATTTATTCAAAATATCTGTTTCAAATTTATATACATCATTCCTTTTTATGACGTATCTTAATTTAGCAGATCTTGAAGGAAAATTTTCTTTTAATTCTTTTGCGGAAGGTGTAATGGGTTTTTTTTGTATCAATTTGAATATTGTATCCGGGTCATCTAATTTAGGCACGTAACGAGAAATACTTTTTTTTTCTGACAAACTTCTGAAAAAATATTTAACAATTTTATCTTCAAGTGAATGAAACGTAACAACTGCTAACACACCATCTTTTTTTAATATTTTTGAAGCTGCTATCAATCCTTTTATTAATTCGCTTATTTCTTTATTCACAAAAATTCTTAAAGCTTGAAAAATTTTTGTAGCACTATGAATTTTAAAATTTTTTTTCTTTTTTGTTTTTTTAATTATTTCAACTAATTTTTTTGTATTAATATTTTTTTTTTTTATCTCTTTAACAATATTTACTACAATTTTTTTTGCCTCTTTTTCTTCTCCAAAGAATTTAAAAATTTTTTCTAACTCAATAGCATCTAATTTATTTATTACCTCGTTAGCTGAGAAATCATTTAAACCCATTTTCATATTTAGATTGCCAGATGAGTCAAATGACAGGCCCTTTTTTGAATCTTTGATTTGAGTGTATGAATAGCCTAAATCAAAAATTATAGATCTAACATTTTCATTTTTGAGCTTAAGGTCATCTAATTGACTAAACTTTTTATTTTTAAAAACAAATCTTTCATTGAATTTATCAAAAAGTTCATCAGCTTTTATTTTACTTTCAATATCCCTATCGAGAGCAATTACTTGAGTATTTTTATAACTTAAAATCTTAGTTGAATATCCGCCTTGACCAAATGTGCAATCAATAAATGTGCCACCATGTTGAGGGGTAATAATGCTAATTAATTCATTTAGCAATACCGGATAATGTTTTGGAGCATCCGATACCATGGTGGCTTCCATTTATTTTTTCGAAGACCATTAATTTTTTTGTCTTCTTAAAAATGCGGGAATCTCAAGATCATCTTCCTCGTTATCTTCTTCTGAGGTTTCGAGCAGATTATTTGAACTTGGATTAGGATCATCAGAATTGAATAAATCTGGTTCTCTAGTATCCACACCAAATTCTTTTAAATCATTCGATGGCTCATTTTTATTTTCTAAAGATGATTCAATTTCATGAGAAAATGACATTTCATTTTCAACTTCTTGATTCTTCAGCAATTCTTCATGATATTGATTGTTTATCTCATCAACAGAATCGCTATTAATATTCTCAGTCACCACTTCATTATCAAGTTTTAAAGCATTAGCACCATGTGAAATTGGATTTGTACTTGCATTAGAAAAATTAAATGCAGGAGTTCCATTATTTGTAGTAAAATCAGAATATCCAGGATTACGGTTTTGAATTCTGTGTACCATATTAATTACTGATTTACTTTCCGGCTGTTGACCATCCAAGGCAGTAGCAACTATCGAAACACGAATTTTACCATCTAAAGATGGGTCAATAATTGATCCATTTATAATTTCAGCTTCTACATCCACTTCAGATCTAATTTTATTTACGATTTCATCTACCTCAAAAAGTTTCAGGTCTTCACCACCAGTAATATTTATCAATAAACCTTTTGCACCTTTTAGAGAATAATCATCAATAAGTGGATTGTTTAAAGCTAATTCTGTAGCTTTGGCTGCTCTACCTTCTCCTTCTGCTTCTCCGGTTCCCATCATTGCTTTTCCCATTGAGCTCATAACAGTTTCAACATCAGCAAAATCTAAATTAACGAGACCATCTTTTACCATCAAATCTGTTACACTCTGAACTCCATGTCTTAAGATACTGTTCGATAGTTGAAAAGACTCTTTATAAGTAGTTTGTTCATTCGCAATTTTGAATAAATTTTGATTAGGAATTACTATGATAGTATCTACATGTTTTCTTAATTCCTCAAGACCTTCATGCGCTCTTCGCATTCTTGATGGGGCTTCATATAAAAATGGAAGTGTTACTACTCCTACCGTTAGAATATTCAATTCTTTTGCAGCTCGTGCTATTACATGTGCAGCACCAGTACCAGTTCCTCCACCCATTCCAGCTGTAATAAAAACCATATTGGCACCTTTAAGAATATCAACAATATCATTTAGGGACTCATTTGCTGCTGCTAAGCCTATCTCATGTTTTGCTCCAGCACCTAACCCTTTAGTAAGATTTAAACCAAGTTGAATCCTTGTTTTAGATTTACTTGTTTTTAAATCTTGAGCATCAGTATTTACGGCAACAAATTCAACACCCTCTACACCTGCATCGATCATTTCATTTATTGCATTACCTCCAGCTCCCCCAACTCCTAGGACTAATATTCTAGGTTTTAATTCTTTTATTTCTGGTACTTTAAAGTTTATCGTCATTTTTCTATCCCCCGTTATTTATTAAGTTGATGCTCCCATTTAAGACTTGCTCGATTTAAATTTGCTTTTTTTCTGGCATTTGTCCTAAATTTTTCAAAAATTGTTGGTTCCCATATTTGAAATGTTTTTCCTTGACCAACAAAAATCATGCTACTTTTTATCTTTGCATGTTTTAATAATTTTGATGTTAGTGAAATTCTTCCCTCACTATCAAATTGTAAATTGATACTTTCCGATAAAACTGATGTTGCAAAAAAATCTCTCTTTTCCTCAAAAGGATTTAAAGATTCTATTGCATTAGAAATTTTTTCTATTCGATCTTGTGGCCACGCCTCTATAGATTGATTATTAAATGATGGATAACAAATTACTCCATTATAACCCAAATTAGATAAATAAGATCTAAAGCTTGCAGGCACTGACACCCTTCCCTTTTTGTCTAATTTGTTTTGGTACGTCGATAAAAACATAAACCATAAATTCCTTTAATTCCTCTATATGGGAATATATGGGACAATATGGGTTTTTTATCACAGAGTCAATACATACAATTTTAGGTTTAATACAAAGGTTTTTTATTTAATAATTTATGGAAAGTGAATCAAAACGAGAACATTAGTATTAAAAACTTAAGGAAGGTTCTAATTTTGCCAGATAAACTATAAGCCGGGTTCTGTCATTTAAACTTATCATTTGTCTAGGCTTAAGATCACTCTTAAGCTCAAGCAACTAACCCTGATGACTAGCCAAGGATGGCTTTTAGTTTTCACAATGTCATCTCTACTTAGTCTTGCTCTCAGTGGGGTTTTCCAGCGTTCATTGTTACCAATAGAACCGGTGTGCTCTTACCACACCTTTTCACCCTTGCCATGTTATGGCGGTTTATTTTCTGTGGCACTATCCCTGGGGTCGCCCCCGCCAGGAATTACCTGGCACTGTATCCTTGTAGAGCCCGGACTTTCCTCTTTAAATAAAAAATTTAAAGTGACAAGTCATTTATCTGGCAAAAACAACTTATAATTTAATTATGAAATTTCAAGGAATAAATTTAAGATTTTATAAGATTTTTACTTATTATAAGACATTCTTTGTCTATCTTTCCATTAATTAATTCTTGTCTATAACGTCTTTGATATGCAGTTATTATAGACCTAATGTTTTTATCAAAAATTTTGGTTATTTTGATATTATAACCTATTTTAGATAAATTATTCAAAAAATTTTTTTTTTCCTTATCTGAAACAGTAATTCCTCTAAATTTTTTTATCTTTTTTTTATTCATAGTATGCCATTTACATAAACTTTTTTTTGCTAATTTTTCCCAAGGAAATTTCTCTCCAGGATCTTTTTTTCGATCTGGCGCTATATCTGAATGACCTAAAACATTATCTAACTTAATATTATATTTTTGTATCAAAAAACTTAATATCTTTTTTAAAGAATTAATCTGTTTTGAATTAAAGGTATTATAACCAAACTCATGACCTGGATTGTTTATTTCAATACCAATTGAATACTTATTTAATGAATCAAATTTTTTCCACTTAGATTTACCTGCGTGCCAAGCTTCATATAGATCTGGAACCAAGTTCAATATTTGGCCATTGTTTTTAATAAAATAATGTGAGCTTACTTTTGAGTTATAATCACACAGTTTTTTAATCGCTTCAGCTTCTTTTCTCATTCCCGTGTAATGAAGGATTATGAACTTTATTAATTTTTTTGCTCTTTTAGTTGGACCAAAGTTGTAGGAATAATTTCTAGTCAAATTTAAGCCCATTTTTGATCGCATTTTAAATAAATAGTTAATTTACATTAGATTTGAATATAATATAAGAGTGCTTATGATAAGAAAAATTGCGATAATTATAATTACAACTATTGCGCTAACTACAAATGTCAGTGCAGCTTCAGATGGTGAGCTTTTGTTGAAAAAAAATGAGCCTGCAGAAGTCAAAGATTGTTTTGAAAAACTAAATAGAGCTACATTTGCTTTTAATAATGCTCTAGATGGAATTATATTTAAACCTGTCGCAAGTGTTTATAAAGTATTACCCTCTCCAGTAAGAACAGGGGTTAGCAACTCTCTTGATAATTTGTCAAGCTTAGTAACGATCCCAAATAATGTTCTTCAAGGTGATTTTTCAAAAGCTGGAGTAAATACAGGTAGATTTTTAATTAATACAACCATTGGGTTGTTAGGTTTAATTGATGTTGCAACATATCTTGGTTTAGAAGAATATGAAAAAGAAGATTATGGACAATCGTTAGCTAAACATGGCGTAGGTCCTGGGTGTTATATTGTTTTACCGGTTCTTGGTCCAAGTACTGCTAGAGATACAGTTGCTACAACATTAAACTTTTTAGGGGGAGATCCTTGGTATAACGTTACTGTAAAAAATGATACTCAATACGTAAGTCATGAAGATTATTACACTTCAAAAGTAACTGGTGGTGTAGATTTTAGAGCAAAGAATTACAACTCGATTGAAAATTTGAAAAAAAATTCTGTCGATTTTTACGCATCTGTTAAAAGTTTGTATTTACAAGACAGACAACAAAAAATTTTAAATTCAAAAAAAATAATCAGCACTCAGGATGACAGTGACTGGGAAGAAATTGAAAATTAATAATTAAAGATTCGAAAAAAATGAAAAAACATAAATTTGTTTTGATTATTTTAATATATTTCCTAGGTCTATTGAATGTCAATTCAACCGAGCCTGATGTTTTTGTTCAATCAACAGTGAATAGAGCTTCAAAAATTTTATCCAATGATATTTCTAAAGAGCAAAAAATTGAAGAACTTAAACAGATTGCAAAAGATACTGTAGATATTAGCGGTATTGGTTTCTACACACTAGGTTCAGCAAGAAAAAGTTTAGATGATACTCAAAAAAAACAGTACGCAGTTTTGTTTGAAAAATATTTTTTGAAAAGTTTTTCAAGTAGATTAGCAGAATACACCAATCCTGAAATAGATGTCTTTGGGAAAGAAAAATTGAATGAAAAATATACAATTGTTAACAGCTTGTTAAAAGCCACAGATCAAAGACCTGAGGTAAAAATTGACTGGAGAATTTATACTAAAAACCCCGAAAATCCTCTTATCAGAGATTTAATTATAGAAGGGTTAAGTTTAGCTCGAACCCAAAAAGAGGAGTTTGCGTCAATTTTAAACTCTAATAGTGGCGATATAAATATTCTATTTAAAACTTTAGAAGAATTTTCAAAAAACTAGATTTTTTATATTAATTGGTGGGCCCGCCAGGACTCGAACCTGGGACCAATACATTATGAGTGTACTGCTCTAACCAACTGAGCTACAGGCCCAAATGAGGTTTATTTTTACTTTGTTACTTTAATAGAATCAATAAGATAATTTAAATTAGATGGTGGGCCGTGTTGGTTACGCTCCAACTACCCCTGCAATGTCAATGCAGTACTCTACTATTGAGCTAACGGCCCTAAAGATTTTATTTTTAACTCTCTAAGAAACTTTTTAATTGTTTAGATCGACTAGGATGTTTAAGTTTTCTTAGTGCCTTGGCTTCAATTTGTCTAATTCTCTCTCTTGTTACTGAAAATTGTAAACCAACTTCTTCTAAAGTATGATCTGTATTCATACCAACACCAAAACGCATTCTTAAAACTCTTTCTTCTCTAGGAGTTAAAGTAGATAATATTTTTGTTGTTGCTTCTCCTAAATTTGATTTTATCGCCTGTTCCAAAGGAGCAAGAGCTTTTGTATCTTCTATAAAATCACCTAAACTACTATCTTCTTCATCTCCAACAGGTTTTTCTAAAGAAACAGGTTCCTTAGATATTTTCAAAACTTTCCTCACTTTGTCTAAAGGCATTCTTAATTTTTTAGCTAATTCCTCAGGGGTTGCTTCTCTACCAAATTCACTTAATATTAATCTTTGAGTTCTAACAATTTTATTAATTGTTTCTATCATGTGAACTGGAATTCTAATTGTTCTAGCTTGATCTGCTATTGATCTAGTAATTGCTTGTCTAATCCACCATGTTGCATAAGTAGAAAATTTATAACCTCTTCTATATTCAAATTTATCAACAGCCTTCATTAACCCAATATTTCCCTCTTGAATCAAATCTAAAAATTGAAGACCTCTATTTGTATATTTTTTTGCAATCGAAATAACTAATCTTAAATTAGCTTCAACCATTTCTTTTTTAGCAATTCTTGACTCTTTCTCACCTTTTTGAACTCTACTTACCAATTTTTTGAAGTCAGTAACAGACATTCCTAATTTGTGACTAATTTCTATTAATCTTTCTCTTATGTTTTTAAATTCTATCTTATTTTTTGTGAAAAATTGTTTCCAAAGAGAGTTGGTATCTAAAAATTTTTTAAGATTTGGATTAATTTCATTTCCCACATAGAATTTAATAAATTCATTTCTTGGTATCTTTTGATCTATTGCTAGTCTTAACAAATTTCCTTCAAGTGAAATAATCTTTTTATTTTCTGTATAATGTTTTTGTACCAATTCCTCTAAAACTGAGGGTGATAATTGTAAAGATTTAATATTTTCTAAAATATCATTAACGATTTTTTCATAACCCTTTTCTTTTGTTGGAGAAAATGTTTGTGAATTTAAAACACACTCTAGCTTTTCTTTTTGATATTTTATTAACTTATTATATTCTTTTGTTAAAGTATTTACTGTTTTTAAAACTTTTGGTTTAATTTCAGTTTCCATCGCTGCGAGTGTAGGATTAAAATCATCATCGCTCTCATCATTTGAATTTTCTTCTTTATCAGTTTCACCAGAATTTTTTTGTTTTGCGCTTGGTCCAGTGCTCTCATCCTCCATGTAGTTGGTGTCAATATCAATAATTTCTCTAACTAAAATTTCATCTTTGTTTAATTTTTCATTCCACTCGAAAAATTGTTGTGCGGTTATCGGGCTTTGAGATAAAGCAATTAACATTACATCTTTTCCTGCTTCAATTCTTTTTGCAATTGCGATTTCACCTTCCCTAGAAAGTAATTCAACTCCCCCCATTTCTCTTAAATACATTCTTATAGGGTCATCGCTTTTTTCTATCGTTTTGCCCTCATCTTTTGAGGAACTTTCTTTTTTTCTTAAAACCTTATAATCAGATTTTTTTTCAACTAATGTAATTTTTTCATTTAAAATATGTATAAATGCTTGAGACAAATTTTCATCAGACAAATTTCTTTTACCTAAGGATTTACTAAGCTCTTCATAAGTTATGAAACCTCTGTGAGTTCCACGACCCATTAATCTTGCGAATGACTTTGTTATTATTCTTTCCACAGCTGTATAATTAGAAGAGTCTTATATAATGCTTAATCAAGAAAAATCCATTATTAATTTATTAAGAATCAATTGATATTTTGCTTTTTTTTGAGCTCTTTTAACTCATTAAAAGTAACTTCACTTAAATCTTTCGAAAACTTAGATTCTAATTCCTTTATTCTAAATTCTAAATCATAGTTATTTAGATCTCTCTTAATATCCTCTAACAATTCAATTATTTCATGCTCATTATTAGATTTATTTTGTAAAATATATTTAATAGGTGCAAATTTATTTATTTTATCAATTAATTGACTATCAATATCTAAATCACTAATTAAAATTTTATCCTCTGATTTAAGCCTTGAAATAATTTTTTCAAAAATTTGTTTATTTATATCTGTAAATATTTTTATATTTTCTATTAATTGAATATTTTCTTTAATTAATTTCAAATTATTCAAAATTAAGTACAATAGAGAAAACTCTTTTAATTCTACTCCAGTTAAAGAATGACTTTCATTATAATGTTTTTTGGTAACATCTAATGATTTTGTTTTTTTTGTGAAATAATTTTTTTTATTTTGACTAGTGTGTGGGGCTAAGTCAGAAATCTTTTCTAAAAAATATTCTAAAACATATTTTTTTATATATTTATCTTTAATTGTATTTGCTATTGATCTTAACTTTTTGTCAAAAATTGCCATTGAAGAAGGGTTATTTTTAGTTTGTTTTTTATAATGAATAAAAATAAATTGATGTATTGAAATTTTTTTTTGTTTCGAATAATCAATAAAATAATTCTTACCATTTTTGTTTACAAAACTATCTGGATCCTCTTTGTCTGGTAAAAATAAAAATGAAATATTTTTTTCAGGTTTTAATTCTTTTATAGAATTTTCAGCAGCTCTTAAAGCAGCCTTATAACCACTTTCATCACCATCGAAACAAATTATTATGTCATTAAAAAATTGATTTAAAGTTAGAATTTGCATATCAGTTAGTGAAGTTCCTAAATTTGCTACAGCATTTTCAACTCCATTTTTACTTAATCCAACAACATCCATGTATCCTTCAACCAGATAAATATCATCTAACTTATTAGATAGTTTTCTTGCTAAATCCAAATTATATAAATTTGAACCTTTTTTAAAAAATAATGTCTCAGGTGAATTTATATATTTAGCAAGGTAATCACTTTTTTCAATAATCCTTCCTCCTAAAGCAATAGGTTGTCCAGAAATATTATTTATAGGAAATATTAAACGACCTCTAAACCTTTCAATATAAACTTTCTTTTTTTCATCTAGATAAAATAAACCAGTTTCTAATAAATCCTCTATCTTAAAATCATTTTTGAATTTATCGAAAAGATTTGGATTTTTTTCTATATAACCTATTTTAAATTTTTTTACTTGCTCTTTATTAAGAGATCTATTTTTTAAATACTCACGAGCATTTGTACATATTTCATTTTTTAAAAGTTCCTCATGATAAAAATCGATATAACGTTTAAAGATAGATGAGTATTCTTTCCATTTTCTCTCCCTCTCTTCATCTTGTTTTGAGAAAATATAAGGCTGCATACCCGCAAGATTAGCTAGATATTTTACAGCTTCACCAAATCTTAAATTTTGTGTTTTCATTACAAAGTCAAAAATATTTCCATGCTCAGAGGTAGCAAAACAATGATAAAATTCTTTTTCATCATTAACAGTAAATGAGGGAGTTTTCTCATTTTTAAAAGGGGAAAGACCAATGTACTCCTTTCCTCTTTTTTTTAAATTTACAAACTTAGAAACTACTGTTGATACTTTTAATCTCAATTTAATCTCATCAAGATATTCTTTTGGATATTTCATTAATTATTTAATAATTCTTTTATAAGAATTCCAGCTTTTGCAAAATCTATCTCATCTGCATAATTTTTTTTTAATTCTCCCATAACTTTTCCCATATCTTTAATTGATGATGCCCCTAATTTAGAAATTATTTCTTCACATATTTTTTTTGTCTCTTTTTCATCAAGTTGTTTCGGAAGAAAACCTATTAAAATATCATGTTCGTTTTGTTCTATTTTAAATAAATCTTCTCGATTATTTTTTTTATAGATCTCAATTGATTCGGCTCTTTGTTTAACCATTTTTTTAAAAAGTTTTTTAATATCTTCGTCATCAGTCTCCTTTTTATTGGGCCCTGATCTATTGGTAATATCTAAGTCTTTGATAGAAGATAAAATTAACCTATAAGTTGATATTTTTACCTTATCTTTTGATTTTAAGGCGTTTTTGTATTCTGTTTGTATTGTTTCTTTTAAGGACATTTTTTTTAATCTACTTTAAAGAAAAAAATCTTCAAAAGAAAAATTGTTTTTTTACAATTATATAATACATCTTTGTTGCGATAATAAACCAATTATTGTATTAACCTTTAACTTATGAGTTGTAATTGATCAAAAAAGCAAAAAAAACAAACTCAAAAAACTCACAATTTAATACAGGCATTTTAGTTCTTGAAAATAAGAAGATTTTTAAAGGGATTGGAATTGGTTATCAAGGGGAAGCAACTGGTGAAGTTTGCTTCAATACTTCTTTAACTGGTTACCAAGAAATTATCTCTGATCCTTCCTATGCAGGACAGATTATTAATTTTACATTCCCACACATTGGAAATGTTGGAACGAACAGAGAAGATATTGAGTCTGACAAAATCTGGACAAGGGGTGTAATCTTTAATTCTGAAATAACTTCTCCTTCAAATTATAGAGCATTTTTGCATTTAGATACCTGGCTTAAAAAAAATAAAATTGTTGGAATTACAGGACTAGATACTAGAAGTCTAACAAACTTTATTAGAGATAAAGGAGCACCTAAAGGAACAATTTCTTTTTCAAAAAATGGAAAATTTAATGTTAGTAAATTGATTAACTCAACAATTAAATGGAGTGGATTAAAAAGTCTTGACCTAGCAAAAACAGTAACAACTTCAAAAAACTATATTTGGAATGGCCTTAAAACTTGGAAAAAGGAAACAGGATATAAAAAAAATACAAATAATTCTTTTCATGTAGTTGCAATAGACTATGGAATAAAAAAAAATATTTTAAGATATTTTTCAGACTTTAAATGCAAAATAACAGTTGTTTCTTGCAAAACTTCTGCAAAAAAAATTTTAGAGCTCAAACCAAATGGAATATTTTTATCTAATGGACCTGGTGATCCTGCGGCAACAGGAAAGTATGCAATAGAAATAATTAATGAATTAATTAAAAAAAATTTACCTATTTTTGGGATTTGTTTAGGTCATCAAATTTTAGCATTAGCTTTGGGTGGAAAAACAAAAAAAATGAAATTGGGACATAGAGGGGCGAACCATCCTGTCAAAAATTTAGTTCATGAAAAAGTTGAAATTACCAGTCAAAATCATGGTTTTGTTGTAGTCGAGGAAACTTTACCAAAGAAAATTGAAGTAACTCATAAATCTCTTTTTGATGATACCATTGAAGGAATAAGACTTAAAAACAAACCAATATTTTCAGTACAATATCATCCTGAGTCAAACCCTGGACCACACGATAGTGTCTACCTCTTCGAAGAATTTATTAACAATATGAAAAAAAATGCCAAAAAGAAAAGATATTAAAAAGATATTAGTTGTAGGAGCTGGACCAATAATAATTGGCCAAGCGTGTGAATTTGATTATTCGGGTACTCAAGCTTGTAAAGCATTAAAAGATGAAGGTTACAAAGTAATTCTTATCAATTCCAATCCTGCAACAATTATGACTGATCCAAATGTTGCAGATAAAACTTATATAGAGCCAATAACATTAGAAGTTTTAGAATTGATTTTAAAAAAAGAGAAACCAGATGCAATTCTACCAACTATGGGCGGTCAGACAGCACTTAATCTTGCAATGGAAGCTGAGAAAAGGGGAATTTTAAAAAAATATAAGATTGAACTCATAGGGGCAAACTCTAAGGCAATTGCCAATGCAGAAGATAGGAAAAAATTTAGAAAAAATATGATGAATATTGGTTTAGATTTACCTAAATCTGAAATTGTAAACAATATTAATCAAGCCTCTAAAGTTTTTAAAAAAATTGGTCTTCCTGCAATTATAAGACCAGCATTTACACTTGGAGGGCTTGGTGGCGGCATAGCTAAAAATAAAAAAGACTACCTTAAAATAATTAAAAATGGACTTCATGAGTCTCCGGTTAACCAAGTTTTAGTTGAAGAATGTTTGGAGGGCTGGAAAGAATTTGAGATGGAAGTTGTAAGAGACAAAAAAGACAACTGTATCATTATCTGCTCAATTGAAAATGTTGACCCAATGGGTATACATACTGGGGATTCCGTAACTGTTGCTCCGGCTCTTACTTTGACGGATAAAGAATACCAAGTAATGAGAAATGCTTCTATTGCATGTTTAAGAAAAATTGGGGTTGAAACGGGTGGATCAAATGTTCAATTTGCAATTAATCCTAAAAATGGCCGAATGGTTGTAATCGAAATGAACCCACGTGTATCAAGATCATCAGCTCTTGCATCAAAAGCTACTGGATTTCCAATTGCAAAAGTTGCAGCAAAACTTGCTGTTGGTTACACTTTAGATGAATTAAAAAATGAAATCACCAAAGTAACACCTGCTTCATTTGAACCAAGCATTGATTATGTGGTAACAAAAATTCCAAGATTTACTTTTGAAAAATTTTCAACTTCACCAGCAACTCTAGGTACATCAATGAAATCGGTTGGTGAAGCAATGGCTATAGGAAGAAACTTTAAAGAGTCTCTTCAAAAAGCTTTGGTGTCCCTTGAAACTGGTTTTTCAGGATTAGATAGAATATTTGATTTGAATAAAAAACAAATTGAAAAAAAGCTCAAACAGAATATTCCAAATAAACTATTACTAGTCGCAGAAGCAATTAGAAAAAAAATAAATTTAAAAAGAATATTTACTTTATCGAAAATTGATCCTTGGTTTTTAGAGCAAATCAAAGAAATTGTTGAAAGTGAAATAAAATTAAAAAAGAAAGGTCTTCCAAAGAATTTTGAAGAATTTAATAGAATAAAATCAATTGGATTTTCTGATAAAAAGTTATCAGAATTGTCAAATACGTCAGAAGATATTGTAAGAAGAAAAAGGTCGGCACTTAATGTAATACCTGTATATAAAAAAGTTGATACATGCGCAGCTGAATTTAAATCATTCACTCCTTATATGTACTCAACGTATCAACGAAGTTTCTCAATCAATTCAGAATGTGAAGCAGATCCATCAACAAAGAAAAAAATTGTTATTCTGGGTGGTGGACCTAATAGAATTGGACAAGGAATAGAGTTTGACTATTGCTGCTGTCAAGCAAGTTTTTCATTAAAGGAATCTGGATTTGAGACTATTATGGTAAATTGTAATCCTGAAACAGTTTCAACAGATTATGATACCAGTGATCGATTATACTTTGAGCCACTAAAAGAAGAGTATGTTTTTAATATAATAAAAAAAGAGAAAGAAAAAGGAAACCTAGTTGGGGTTATTGCTCAATTTGGTGGCCAAACTCCAATTAAACTTGCAAAATTTTTGTATGATAACAAACTTCCAATCTTAGGAACACAATATGCATCAATTGATTTAGCTGAAGACAGAGATCGATTTAGGAATCTTTTGAATAAACTTAAATTAAAACAAGCTGATAGTGGTATTGCTAAAAACTATAAGCAAGCAATTCAAATAGCAGAAAAAATTGGCTTACCATTAATAGTCAGACCTTCATATGTTTTAGGTGGGAGAGCAATGGAAATAGTCTATGAAAAAAGTAAATTAAAAAGATTTGTTGATGAAGCTTTTAAAGCTGCAGAGGAAAATCCAATTTTAATAGATAAATTCATTAACCAAGCAATGGAGGTCGATGTTGATGCCATTTCAGATGGTAAAGATGTATTTGTAGCAGGTATAATGCAACATATTGAGGAAGCAGGAATTCATTCAGGAGACTCTGCTTGTAGCTTACCTCCTGTCTCGATAAAACCTTACCTTATTAAGGAAATCGAAAATCAAACTATTAAATTAGCTTTAGCATTAAAAGTAAAAGGATTTATGAATATTCAATTTGCAATTAAAAAAGATAAAATTTATGTTATTGAGGTTAATCCAAGAGCAAGCAGAACTGTTCCATTTGTCTCAAAAGCAAAAGGTTTGCCTCTTGCCAAAATTGCTTCGAGAATTATGACTGGAGAAAAATTATCTAAATATAATCTTAAAGATAAATCAAAAGGTATGTTTGCAGTCAAGGAAGCCGTATTTCCTTTTAATAAATTTCCGAACAGTGATTTGCTTTTAGGACCAGAAATGAAATCTACAGGAGAAGTGATGGGATTTGATAAGGATTTTGGTATGGCTTTTGCTAAAAGTCAGATTGCAGCTGCTAATTCATTACCAAAAAAGGGGTTGGCTTTCATATCACTTAAAAATTCTCATAAAGATGAGGGAATTAATTTGGCTAAAGAGCTTACAAAGTTAAAATTTAAACTTTCCGCAACAAAAGGGACGGCTGAATATATAAGAAAATTTGGGATGAAATGTAAAATAATAAATAAAGTAAGTAGTGGTTCACCACATATCGTTGATGTATTAGATGCTAAAAAAATTGCTCTTGTTATTAATACTGGTGGTGGAAATAAAGCTTTCCGTATAAGTGATGCAATTGCCTTGAGAAGAGCTACTTTAAAAAATAAAGTTCCTTATTGTACCAATATGTCTACTGCTTATGCTTGTTTAGAAGCAATTAAATCCCTAAAAATAAAAAAATTAGAAATCAAATCTTTACAAGATATAAATTAATTCACCTTAAGGTTGAACCCAAAATGATTAGTTATTTCGTTGTTATATATTTTATTTTTTATTTAAATGTAAAAATAAAATATGAGTTCAGAATTGCATAAATATATTGAGGATGCTGTTAAAAAGAAGGCAAGTTTATTTGATGCTGAAGTTTTGGAATTTCCAAAAGATAAAAAAATAGAAGTCTCAAAAAATTTTGAATTAAATCACAACAATTATTGGAAAATTGACGACAGTTCCAATAATGATCAATTAAAAGCTATTACAGGTATTTGTTTGATGTTTGGTTTTTTGCTGGTGATGGGAATATTTGCAAATCTAAATCTAATATAATTTAAAACTAAACTTAATTTATTCTACTTTCCAATCAGTGGGGAAGGTTACATAATTAACTTGTATACATCGTCTTTCTTTTAAAATTTTTTTCTTTTCCATTCCGTGCCATGTATCAGGACCACTAGTAAATAAATAACCATAATTATGTTTATAGGGTACTGTTTTAACTTTTTTTAAATCTTTATCATAAAAGTCTGTTCCTAAATCCTCAGACTCATTTGTTTTATTTACGAAAATTAAACCTGACATCAATTTTTCTTTAATATCACAATGAGGTTTAAGCCAAAATCCCTCTCTATCACAAATTACCTCAACTCTTACATAGGAGTTAGATAAATCCTTCTTAATCATTTTAGAAATTGTTTCATAAGTTTTTTTTGACTGAAGTTCTTTTATAAAATTTACTAAATTAGGAAATTGAAAAGCATTTTCTTTAGTTATAAAACATCTGAACTTTAAAGCTTTACCACCTGATGCTATTCCCTCTCTAAACTCTGCCGCTCCCCCATCGATAGCTCTAGTACCATCATATGAAAGATTATGCTTTCTTACATCAGGAATATCTGTATTTATTATTTCTTTAATTTGTTCATCGGTAAGAGCATTATCATACTCCCAATGATCAAACGGAAATTCATGTTTTTTTGATTGTTTTAAAATGGAATTAAGAAAATTCATAATTTTTTATTTTTTCTTTTATATAACTTGATATCCTATTGGTTTCATTAAGTTTTTCATAATTCCAATTTTCAACTGTATTTCCTAAATCTTTAATAACATTTAGAGATTTAAATAATTCAAAAAATTTAACAAATCTCTCATTTTTTTTTGTTGAAGGCATTTGAGCTACATAAATTGGTTTTCCTGTTATAGCAGCCTCTGAAATCATAGAAGTAGAGTCACAAGTTACGACAATATAATTTGATACTTTTAAAGAAGATAGATAAGCTTTTTTATCAACTTCAGTAATAATTATTTGATCATTGCTAAAAAAATTCTTTGCTAAATCAATTATTTTTTGAGGTGTTCTCATTGAGGGAATAAATATCAGCTGAAATTCTTTCTTGATAAAATTTCTATCAATTTTTGAGAATATTTCTTTGATGGTTTCCTCATTATAATTATAATATTTATTTGGTCCTCCTACAATTAATGTAACTAAATTTTCTTTCTTGATTTGAGATTTCAAATAATCTTTATTTCCAGCTAATTCCTCGTCTCTCAAATAATGGATTGCTCCCTTAGTTGTTATGACATTTTTACCATTTACTCCATCATGTTCAGGAATGACAACAAAATCAAAGTTATCTAGTGAAACTTTGGGATCTTGAATATGAATATTCATTATTTTTTTTTTGAACTTTTTCTTTAAATAAATTGATGGAATAACACTCTTTCTTCCACAAGATATAATAATGTCAAACTTTTCATAAATTTGATTTTTAAATACAAAAGATTGTATTGGAGTTATTTTTGGTGGAATTAGTTTCCAAAAATTATTTAGTTCAATTTTTTCGTGTATAAAATCTAAGTCTAATGCCTTAGCTAGACCTTCCACCTGACTAATCATGCCATGCATACCTTCTGTTAATAATAAACCTTTTAATTTAGACATTAATTACTATATAGCTTTCATATGAGTCAAAATCCAACTAAACACACAAAAGTGTTAATAATTGGATCCGGTCCGGCCGGATACACTGCTGCAGTTTATGCTGCTAGAGCAATGCTTAGTCCAATTTTAGTTTACGGTTCAGCTCCTGGTGGACAATTAACTACTACTACTGACGTTGAAAATTATCCTGGTTTTGCTGATGTTATCCAAGGTCCTTGGCTTATGGACCAGATGAAAGATCAAGCTAAAGCTGTTGGAACTGAAATGATTGAAGATCATATAGCTTCGGTAAATTTAAAATCAAAACCTTTTGAAGCAATTGGGGATAGCGGTCAAAAATATACAGCTGATAGTATAATTATTTCGACTGGTGCCCAAGCAAGATGGTTGAATTTAAAATCTGAACAAGAATTTAGAGGATTTGGAGTTTCAGCATGTGCTACATGTGATGGTTTCTTTTTTAAGAATAAAGAAGTTGCAGTTGTAGGTGGTGGTAATGCAGCTGTTGAAGAAGCAATGTTCTTAACAAAATTTGCATCAAAAGTAAAATTGATCCACAGGAGAGATAGTTTGAGGGCTGAAAAAATGCTTCAAAAGAAATTAATGGAAAATAAAAAAATTGAAATCATTTGGGACTCTGTAATTGAGGATGTTGTTGGTGATAAAGAACCTAAAAATGTAAAAGGTATAAAAATAAAGAATGTTAAAACAAATAACATTAGTGAATTAAAAATAGATGGTTTGTTTATCGCAATAGGCCATGATCCAGCTACACAACTATTTAAAAACCAATTAGATATGGATAATGAAGGATATTTAATAACTAAACCAGACTCAACAGAAACAAATATACCTGGTATTTATGCAGCTGGTGATGTCAAAGATAAAACATTTAGACAAGCAGTCACTGCAGCTGGAATGGGATGTATGGCGGCCTTAGAGGCTGAAAAGTTTTTAGCTCACTAATTAAGAAAGACTTTCGCAAAAAGATTTTATTCTTTGCATTGCTTTTTCTAAGTTATCCATTGAAGTAGCATAGGAAATTCTGAAATAGCCCTCCAAACCAAACGCCGAACCTTGTACAACTGCTACATTTTCTTTTTCAAGTAATTTTTGGACAAAATCGGTGTCTGATTTAAGCTTTGTCTTTTTATTTAACAAGCCTTTACAGCTTGGGAATACATAAAAAGCTCCATTGGGCGTTAAACAATTTATTCCTTTTATATTATTTAAACTTTTTACAACGAAATCTCTTCTCCGTTTAAATGCATCAGATCTTTCTTGAATAAAATCTTGTGATCCATTTAGAGCTTCAACAGCTGCTGCCTGACTTACAGAAGAAGGGTTTGAAGTTGATTGAGATTGAATTTTACCAATAGCTTTAATTATATCTTTTGGACCAGCTGCATAACCAATTCTCCACCCTGTCATTGCATATGATTTACTCACTCCATTCATTGTTAATGTTCTATCTTTTAATTTGGATATTTGAGCAATTGTAAAAAAATTGAAATTATCATATTTGATATGTTCATAGATATCATCACTTAAAATATAGACTTTTTTGTTTTTCATTAATACTTTGGCCAAGTCTTCAATTTCATTTTTTGTATAACCTGCTCCAGTTGGATTTGATGGTGAGTTCAAAATTAACCATTTAGTTTTTTTTGAGATTGCTTTTTGAAGTTTTTTAGCTGTAAGTTTAAAACTATCTTTTTCATCACATTTTACAATTTTTGGTTTACCTCCAGCTAATAAAACCATATCCGGATATGAAACCCAAAAAGGTGCAGGAATTATTACTTCATCACCTTTATTTAAAGTTGCCATGAAAGCATTATAAAGAACTTGCTTTCCACCAGTGCCAACTGTGATTTGGTCAGTATTAAAATCCAATTTGTTCTCTCTTTTAAATTTTTCAACAATAGCTTTCTTTAAAGCCGGAGTTCCATCAACTGCTGTATACTTAGTATCTCCATTTTTGATTGCTTGAATTGCAGCATCTTTAATATTGTCTGGGGTGTCAAAATCTGGCTCACCAGCTCCCAAACCAATTACATCTTTTCCAGCTGCCCTAAGTTCTCTTGCTTTTTGAGTAACAGCAATAGTTGGTGATGGTTTTATTCTTTTTAAACTGTCTGATATTATGCTCATTGAAATATAAATTAATTCTACTACGTTCTTTAATATATGGAAAATACTTATCAAGATTTAATTACAGATATCCAGAGCAAAAATCCTAAAATTAGTGGAAAACTTGAAGGTGGTAAAAAATTTAAAATTAAATCAGATTTTAAGCCTGCGGGTGATCAACCAGAAGCTATAAAAAAATTAGTTAAAGGAGCAAATAAAGAAGAATTTAATCAAGTATTACTAGGAGTAACTGGTTCAGGAAAAACTTTCACAATGGCGAAGGTAATTGAAGCAACCAATAGACCAGCATTAATTTTAGCTCCAAACAAAACTCTTGCTGCACAGCTATACGGTGAGATGAAAACATTTTTTCCAGATAACGCAGTTGAATACTTTGTATCTTATTATGATTATTATACACCTGAAGCCTACGTACCGAGATCAGATACATACATTGAAAAAGAGGCATCTATTAATGAACAGATAGACAGAATGAGACACTCTGCAACAAGATCTCTGCTAGAAAGAGATGATGTATTAATTGTTGCCAGCGTATCTTGTATTTATGGGTTAGGATCAGTTGAAGCTTATAGTAAAATGACTTTAACTCTTCAAAAAAATTATGATTACAATAGAGAACAAATAATAAAATCCCTAGTTGCTTTACAATATAAACGTAATGATCAAAATTTTTACAGAGGTACTTTTAGAGCTCGTGGAGAATATTTAGAGATATTTCCATCTCATTTAGAGGATAGAGCTTGGAGACTTAGTTTGTTTGGAGATAAACTTGAAAAAATTGAAGAATTTGATCCGCTTACAGGTGATCAAGTAAGAGAGCTGAGTTTAGTTAAAGTTTATGCAAATAGTCACTACATAACTCCAAAACCAACTGTAGAACAAGCAATTATAAATATAAAAAAAGAATTGGAGATTACTTTAAAAAAACACAAATCAGAGAATAAATTATTAGAAGCACAAAGATTAGAAGAAAGGACAAAATTTGATTTAGAAATGATTGAGGCAACAGGATCCTGTGCTGGAATTGAAAATTATTCAAGATTTTTGTCTGGTAGAAAGCCAGGTGAACCACCACCTACACTCTTTGAGTATTTTCCCGATAATACTTTAATTTTTGTTGATGAGTGTCATGTAACTGTTCCACAACTTAATGGAATGTATAAAGGAGATAGGTCAAGAAAAAGTACACTGGCAGAATATGGTTTTAGACTTCCCTCTTGTATGGATAACCGACCATTAAAATTTGAAGAGTGGGATTTGATGCGAACACAAACAATATTTGTTTCAGCTACACCAGGTCCTTGGGAATTAAATCAAACAAAAGGTAAATTTATAGATCAAGTCATAAGACCTACAGGTTTAATTGATCCTCCAGTAGAGGTTAGGCCTGCAAAAAATCAGGTTGATGATTTAATGCACGAATGTAAGAAAGTAATTGAAAAAAATCACAGAGTATTAGTTACAACTCTTACAAAAAAAATGGCTGAAGATTTAACCGAATATCTTCATGAGAATGGTGTTAAAGTTAGATACCTTCATTCTGATATCGATACACTTGAAAGAATAGAAATTATGAGAGATTTAAGAATGGGTGTCTTTGATGTTTTAGTTGGAATAAATCTATTAAGAGAAGGTTTAGATATACCAGAATGTGCTTTAGTTGGAATTTTAGATGCAGATAAAGAAGGTTTTTTAAGATCTGAAACTTCGTTAATACAAACGATTGGAAGAGCTGCAAGAAATGTGGAAGGCAAAGTTATTTTATACGCAGACAAAGAAACTAAAAGTATTAAAAAGGCAATGCAAGAAACTGATCGAAGAAGATCTATCCAACTTGCATATAATAAAAAACATAAAATTGATGCCAAAACCGTCAAAAAAGAAATAAGTGATATTTTAGAGAGTGTATATGAAAAAGATTATGTAAAAATCAGTGAAGGATCAAATGTTGGTGGAAATCTTAAAAAACACTTAAAAGCATTAGATAAGAAAATGAAGGAGTCAGCATCAAATCTTGAGTTTGAGGAAGCTGCAAAAATAAGAGATGAGATAAGAAAGCTACAAAGTACTGAACTCGAAATCACTTTAAACCCTAAAATAAGACAGTATGATGTTAAAAATAAAATTTACCCAAAAGGTAGATCTACTCTAGGAATGCCTGGCACTAGAGTTACAAAAAAAAGGGATAAAAAGTGGAAGCACGGAAGATAATTATTACTGGTGGAGCTACTAGAATAGGTGCTGCGATTGCTAAGAAATTATCTGGTCAAAATATAGAGTTAACAATTCATTTTAATAAATCAAAATCTAAAGCAGAAGATTTAAAAAAAAAGCTACAAAGATTAGGCACTAAAGTTCATTTAGTAAGTGCAGATTTAAGTAAAGAAAGTGATATTCATAAGATAATCAAATTCTCAAAATCAAAAATGAAATTTTTTGACTGCTTAATAAATAATGCCTCATTATTTGAAAACGATAAATTAGAAAATTTTAGCTCTAAAAGTTGGGAAAAGCATATTTCAACTAATCTTAAAGCCCCTGCTCTTTTATCAAAAGAATTTTCAAAAAATGTCAGAGGTAGAAATAACAATATAATCAATATAATTGATCAAAGAATATTTAAATTAACACCATATTTCTTCTCATACACATTAAGTAAAACAGGTCTATATACTTTAACTAAAACTAGTGCGATGAGCCTTTCGCCTAACATACGAGTTAATGGAATAGCACCTGGACCAACTATTAAAAATAAAAGACAATCTGAAAAACACTTTAAAAGTCAATATTTAGCAACTCCACTAAAACAACAAGTTGATGTAAATGAGATTTGTAATGCAGTTGACTTTTTTATTAAAAACAGTTCTATTACAGGACAAGTTTTAGCTATAGATAGTGGTCAAAGCTTAAATTGGCAAACACCTGATATAATTAGAGGAAAAGAGTGAAAAAAAATAATCTCAAAGTAGTTAAAATAGATAAAGCCAAAAGCTTATTTAATTACGAGAAAAAGATATTAATTAATGAGTTAATTTTAGACTTAAAACTTGGGTATTACGATTTTGAAAAAGAGAATTCTCAAAAAGTAAAATTTAGTCTTGAAATAGACTATCAAGATAAGAAGCCATCAAATGATAAAGATTTAAAATCAATCGTAAATTATGGAACAATTGTAAAATTAATTAAAAAACTTGTCAAAAAGAAACATTACAATTTTTTAGAAACTTTGGCTGAAGCAGTTTTTGATGAATTATTTAAAGATAAAAGAATTGGTAAAATTATGCTGAAAATTGAAAAATTAGAAATTCTCAAAGATTGTTCGTCAGTTGGAATACAAATTTCTAAAATAAGAAGCCATGTTAAGTCCTGAAGCTGGAAAAGAAATAATCAAAAAAGAGTTACCTTTAATACCAAAGCTCCCTGGGGTTTATAGAATGCTAAACTCTAAAAACGAAATCTTGTATGTTGGAAAAGCTAAAAATCTTCCCAATCGTTTAAAGAGTTATGTTTCAGAGAGAAATCATATCATTAGAACTGAGAGGATGTTGTCTCAAACTGAAAAGCTTGAAATCACAACTACAACTAATGAAAGTGAGGCCCTATTGCTAGAAGCAAACTTAATTAAAAAACACAAACCTAAATTTAATATATTGCTTAAAGATGATAAATCTTTTCCATATATATTTATCTCAGATCATGAATTTCCAAGAATCGAAAGACACAGAGGAGCAAAAAATAAACCTGGAAAATATTATGGACCATTTGCGAGCTCTCTTGCAGTGAATAGTGCTATTAAAACTCTTCAGCGTATATTCTTAATAAGATCATGTACTGATAAACAAGTGGAAGCAGGAGATAAAACTTGCTTTAATTATTTTTTAAAGAGATGTGCTGGTCCTTGCGGAGGAAAGATAGACAAAAATGATTATGCAAAACTAGTAGAGGCTGCAGATGAATTTTTAAGTAAAGGTAGATCAAGAAAAATACAGCAAACTCTTTCTTCTCAAATGGAAAATGCTAGTGAAGAATTAGATTTTGAGAAAGCTGCAATAATAAGAGATAAAATTAAATCTTTAAATATTATTCAGTCTTCTTTAACTATAAGTGATGTAAATTTAACTGAGGCAGACGTAATAGCTGGGTATAAAGAATCTGGAAAAACTTGTATTCAAGTATTTTTCTATAGATCAAAACAAAATTGGGGAAATCAAGCTTTTTTTCCAAAACATGATCCTGAAGAAAAATTAAGCAACATTTTGAATTCTTTTGTATCACAGTTTTATGAAAATAAAGCAGTTCCAAGATCAATAATTCTGAGTGAAGATATTAAAGAAAAAAAATTAATAGAAAAAACTCTCTCAAAAAAAGAAGGTAAACAGATTAGTATTTCTATTGCAAAGAAAGGATCAAAACTAAAGGTTATCAATTTAGCAATTAAAAATGCTAAAAATAGTTTGAATAGAAATCTTTATGAAAGTCAAAATAATAGAGAATTACTAGATGAGGTTTCAAAAAAATTTAAAATTGATAATACTGTAAGTCTTATTGAAGTTTATGATAACAGTCATATTCAAGGAACAAACAGCGTTGGTGCTCTGATAACTTATGGGGAAGAGGGTTTTATCAAAAAAAGATATAGAAAATTTAATATAAAAAACGAAAACTTCAAACAGGACGACTATGGTATGATTAGAGAGGTCTTGAGCAGAAGGTTCAAACGAGCGATACAGGAAAAAGGAAATTTCTTAACCTTTCCAGATCTTGTGCTTATTGATGGTGGTAAGGGTCAATATTCATCAGCAAGAGAAACACTCAATGAATTAGGGCTAAATGAAATACCGGTTATAGCTATAGCAAAAGGTAAATTTAGAAATAGTGGAAATGAGACTTTTTTTCATGACGGTAAAGAATATAAATTTTCTAAGAATGACCCTACTTTATTTTTTTTACAAAGAATACGTGATGAAGCCCATAGATTTGCAATAAGTGCTCATAGAGCAAAAAGAAAAAAAGGAATTAGCAAGTCATTGCTTGATCAAATTGAAGGTATAGGTTCTATTAGAAAAAGAGCATTATTAAATCATTTTGGCTCCGCAAGAGCTGTTGAGTCTGCGAGCTTAGATGAGATTAAATCTGTGGAGGGCGTAGAGGAAAAAGTTGCAAAAAAGATATATAATTTCTTTCACGAATAAAAAAATATGCTTAAAAAAATACCAAATATTCTAACTATTGGAAGAATTTTAATTGTTCCTTTTTTTGTTTTAGCTTTTTATTTGCCAGGTTTCTATGGAGATTTAACTGCATTGATTTTATTCATAGTAGCTTCATTTACTGATTTTTTAGATGGAATGTTGGCTAGATTTCTTGGAGAAGAGTCAAAACTTGGTGAATTATTAGATCCTATTGCTGATAAAATTATTATAGCTACAGCCCTTATTCTTTTAGTGATGGATGGAACAATTCGTAACTATGAAGTGATTGCGGCAATAATAATCTTAACAAGAGAAATTTTAATTTCTGGTTTAAGAGAATTTTTAGCCAAAGGAAAAATAAAACTTCCTGTGTCTAACTTAGCAAAACTTAAAACTGTTTTACAAATGATTTCTATTGCTCTTTTGCTTTCTGGAGATACTGGAAATAAAATTATAAATTTTCAAGATTACAATGCTCAAACGATTGGAATTATACTTTTATGGTTATCTGCAGCTCTGACTCTTTTTACAGGATACGAATATATGCGTAAAGGTATTGATCATGCTATATCAGAAGATAGCAAAGATTAGGCTGCTTTTTTCTTTTTTACTAGAGACTGATAACTCTCATTTAGGTCGATAAT
This sequence comes from uncultured Pelagibacteraceae bacterium, assembly GCA_902627735.1. Classification (GTDB taxonomy): domain Bacteria; phylum Pseudomonadota; class Alphaproteobacteria; order Pelagibacterales; family Pelagibacteraceae; genus Pelagibacter. Next base: position 22,584 of record CACOKI010000007.1, on the reverse strand, counting down.
CATTTTACAAACTTTAAATTTAAAATCAGCAATGCATGACACTGGTGTTACCTCTGCTGCTGTTCCTGTTAAAAAACATCCAACAAAATTTGAAAGCTCTTTAGGATTTATTTTTCTCTCATGAACTTTAATATTTTTTGATTTTGCTATTTCTATTACAGTTCTTCTTGTAATACCGTCTAAGAATGAATCTGGTATTGGCGTATGTAATTCTCCATTTTTATCTTTAAAAAAAATATTCGCTCCAGTTGCCTCAGCAACATTTCCCTCATGATCTAGCATTAAAGAATCTGTGTAACCTTGTTTTTCTGCTTCATGTTTTGATAATGTACAAATCATATAAAGACCTGATGCTTTAGTATCCCATGGAATTGTGTCTGGAGCAGGTCTTCTCCAGCTTGAAATATTTAATCTTATTCCTTCAACTTTAAGTTTAGGATCAAAATACGAACCCCATTCCCAAGTTGCAATTGCAACATGTATTTTTGTTTGCTGAGCAGAAATAGCCATCATCTCACTTCCTCTCCATGCAACAGGTCTCACATAACCATTCTCAACTTTTTGATTTAGAATAATATTTTTACTTGCTGAATTGATTTCATCTTCGCTATATGGAATTTCAAAACCCATTCTTCTTGCTGAGTGAAATAATCTTGAAGTATGTTCCTCCAGCTTAAATATGGAACCATCGTAAACTCTTTCTCCCTCAAAAACGCAACTTGCATAATGCAAACCATGGCTCAAAACATGAAGTTTGACATCTGACCAATCTACTAATTCGCCATTGTACCATATTTTACCAGATCTTTTATCGTAAGGTATCATTGAAAAAAATTCTTACTGAAAAATATCTTTGTATCTATAATATGTCAATATAACTTACCTATAATGAAAGAACTCTTATATCTCAAAGATGATCAATTAAAAGAGCTAATCGAAAAATTATTCTTAAGTTACAGGGAAACATTTTCAGATTCTAAAAAAGTCCTTAGTAAATATTCTTTAGGGCTAGCTCATCAAAAAGTTATTCACTTATTATCTATGTATGAGGGTATCTCAATTTCTGAATTAATGGCTAAATTAAAAGTAACAAAACAAAGTTTGAATAGAGTTTTGAAAGACCTTTCAAAATTAGAGATTATAAATTTTGAAAAAGATAATAAAGACTCACGAGTAAAACATGCTTTTTTAAACGAAAAAGGTAAAAAAATATTTGATGAAATTTTTGAGATACAAAAAAAAAGGATTTACAATGCTTTGTTAAATTCAAGCTCAGAAGAGGTTATTAATTTTGATAATGTATTAAAAAAAATTATTAATGGATAAATTTAAAGCACATATATTAGTTGTAGATGACGATGATGGAATTCGATCTTTAGTAAAAAAATATCTTAATGAAAATGATTATTTGGTTACTACTGCTAATAGTGCAGAAGATGCAATAGAAAAAATTAAGGTAATTGAATTCGATTTAATAATCTTAGATATTATGATGCCAGGCAAAAGCGGTTTGGATTTCATAAATGAAAAAAAAAAAGAATTGGAAACACCAATAATATTATTAACTGCTAAAGGAAATCCTGATGAAAGAATAGAGGGCTTAGAAATTGGTGCTGATGATTACTTACCAAAACCATTTGAACCTAAAGAATTAATTCTTCGAATCAAAAATATTCTTAGTAAAACAAAAAAAATAAATTCTAAAAGAGTTATTGAATTTGAGACGGTTAAAATTGATCTTAATAAACTTTTAATTTCTAAAAATAACAAAGAATTTAAAATTAATAAGACAGAAAAATTAATATTAGAAAAGATGATTAATAACCCAGGTAAAACCTTTTCAAGAGAAGATATTGGCAAACTGATAGATTTAGATAAAGAAAGATCTATTGATGTAATAATTACCAGATTAAGAAAAAAAATTGAGTCTGATCCAAAAAAACCAAAATTTTTACAAACTAATAGAGGTGCAGGATATGTTTTATGGATTGAATAGATTTATAAAAAATATACTACCCAAAAGTTTATTTTATAGAGCATTATTAATTGTAGCAATACCAGTTATTTTCTTGCAACTTGTAATTACAATTGTCTTCTTTGATAGTCTTTGGATAAAAACTACAAAAGGAATGACTAGAGCTCTTGTAAATGAAATGAGTACGTTCTTAGAATTCTATAATAACGAAGAATATAAAAAAGAGGAAATAACTAATTTATTTTCTGTATACCAAGATTTGAATTTTGAGTATGTAAAAGATAAAAATTTTAATTTTATTTATAATGAAAGATGGTTTAGTCCTATAGATAGAACACTCAGACGAGAATTAAAATCAAGATTCAATGAAAAAAATTTTTGGTTCGATACAACAAATTACAAAGAATTAATTGATATAAGAATAAAATATGAGGATGGTTATTTTAAATTTTTAGTTCCAAGAGATAGAATTACAAGCTCATCAGCTAGAATATTTGCCTTATGGATTACTGTTCCAGCATCTATAATGGTTTTAATTTCGCTCATATTCTTAAAAAATCAAACTAGACCAATAACAAATCTTGCTAGAGCTGCCGAAAAATTTGGTAAGGGAGAAGAGATAGAAGAATTTAAGCCTTCTGGAGCTTCCGAAATTAGAAAAGCAGGTTATGAATTTGATAAAATGCGAAAAAGAATAATTAGACATTTGAATCAAAGATCAGAGATGCTCTCTGGAATTAGTCATGATTTAAGGACACCATTAACAAGAATGAAATTACAGATAGCCTTTATAAAAGATAAAGAATTATCAGATAAATTGGCTGAAGATATCAATGAAATGCAAAAAATGCTAAATGAATATCTTCAATTCGCAAAATCATCTTTTCAGGAAAAAGATGAAATGTTCAATTTGACTGAATTAATTAACGAAATAATAAAAAAATATGACAATGAAAATATATCAACAAATTTAATTGAAAGAATTTATTTTAATGGAAGAAAAAATTTGATTAAAAGATGTATCAACAATTTGATAGATAATGCCTTAAAATATGGAAAAAAAGTAAATATAGAGCTAAACAAAAATAATAATAATATATTTATTAAAATTGATGATGATGGGCCTGGTATACCAGAAATTGAATACGATAATGTATTTAAACCATTTTATAAAATAAATAAAGGTAGAGCTGACTCTAAGTCAAGTGTCGGTTTGGGATTATCTATAGCATCCGATATAATTAGATCGCATGGTGGAAATATAAACTTAGAAAAATCAAAAATGAATGGTCTTGGAGTTAAGATTTTTTTACCTTTTTAGATTTTAACTTTTTTTTTGTTTGTAATTTTTCTATTTTTTTTTCCAAGTTTTCAACTCTTTTGGAAAGTACTTCAAACTCATCTTTACTAGTTAATTTTAGTCTAAATACCAATTCATCTCTTTTTGACCTTAATATTGTCAATAACTCTGACGTAAGATCTTTTGATGAAATTAAACCCTGTTCAAATAGTTTTGCTAGTTTATCAATGACTATTTTTGAATTTTTCATATATTTATATAATAACTTATTATAGTTTTAATTTATAATTATTATTAAAAATGTTCACTAATAATTTTGACCCAGTAGCTTTTCAAATTTTCACGCTTGAAATAAGATGGTATTCATTAGCATATATAGCAGGAATATTGATTGGGTGGTTTTTAAGTAAAAAAATATTTATTTCAACTGAAAAAATTAAAAAAAATTTTGATGATTATTTAACTTATTTAATTTTGGGAATAATTATTGGAGGTAGACTAGGCTATGTTTTTTTTTATAACTTTGCTTATTATTCACAAAATCTAAATGAAATAATAATGATTTGGCAAGGAGGTATGTCATTTCATGGTGGTCTTTTAGGTGTGATTTTGGCAACATTCTTATTCGCAAAAAAAAATAATCATAATCCTTTTGAATATTTGGATATAGTTGCATTAGTTTCTCCTATAGGTATTTTTTTTGGGAGAATAGCTAATTATATTAATTCTGAACTTTACGGTATCGAGACAAAAATTCCTTGGGCGGTTAAATTTACTAAAGTTGATGATTTATTTCGCCATCCATCTCAATTGTATGAAGCTGCATTGGAAGGTTTAATACTATTCATAATTTTACTTTATTTTAGATATAAAGGTTTTCTAAAAATTCCAGGAACAATTTCAGGAATATTTTTAACTTTTTATTCTTTTTTTAGATTTATAGTTGAGTTTTTTAGAGTCCCTGATGAACAATTGGGATACTTATTTTTCAATTTAACTATGGGGCAAATTATTAGCTTAATTTTTTTTATTGTTGGTATTTATTTAATATTTAAAAAAAATGAAATCAAAACATAAAAATAGTATTCCTCTAGATGACTATATAAATTTATCTCTTTACGATAAAAAAAAAGGATATTACATGAAAAAAAATCCTTTTGGTAAAAAGGGAGACTTTACAACAGCACCTAATATCTCCAGATTATTTTCTGAAATGATTGCTGTTTGGATTGTAAATTTTTGGCAAAATTTAGGTTCTCCAAAAAATTTAAATTTAATAGAGCTCGGAGCAGGTAATGGTGAAATGATGAAAATTTTAATTGAAAGTTTTAAAAATTTTCCTAATTTTTTTAATTCCTGCAATATCTATATTCATGAAAAGAGTCCGCTTCTAATAAAAATTCAAAAAAAAAATCTTAAAGGAAATAGTATAATTTGGTTAACTAATATTAATAAAATTAAAAAAAATCCTACAATTTTTATTGCAAATGAATTTTTTGACTCAATAGCAATAAAACAATTCATTAAAATAGAAAATTCATGGTTTGAAAGATATGTAAAAATGAAAAACAAAACTAGAGCCTTTTTTTTTGATAAAAAATTTAATATGAAAACTTTTGAAAAAAAGATCAAATTTCAAATTAGCTATAAACAAAATTTTATCGAATATTCTGAATTAGGAGTTAAATATTTAGAGATTATCTCCAAAATCATAAAGAAAAATAATGGGGGAATACTTATTATAGATTACGGATATTTTGATGAAAAAATGAAAAATACACTTCAAGCGATATCAAATAAAAAATATTCAAATGTCCTAAATAATGTCGGTAGCTCTGATATAACTCACAATATAAATTTTAATTTATTTAAAAGAATAGTAAAAAAAATAGGAGGACTCAAAGAACTTACTGCAACACAGAGAAATTTTTTGATTAATGTTGGTATAAAAGAAAGGGCTGAAATAATATCTAAGAAACTACCATTTTTAAAAAAAGCAGATATCTACTATAGGTTACAAAGATTAATAGATGAAAAACAGATGGGAAACATTTTTAAAGTTATGTTAATCAAAAATAAGAGTAACAAATTTAATTTAGGATTTTAAGAATTGATAAAATCAAAAAAATTAAAAAAATTGAAAGGTATTTCTCATGGTTTCTTTAACAAAGAAGGTGGAAAATCTAGAGGAATTTACCAAAGTTTAAACTGTGGACCCGGTTCAAATGATAAAAAAAAATATATCAAACAAAACTTAAAAATTGTAAAAAATAAAATAAGTAAGAAATCTAAAAAAATATTCCTCCTACATCAAACGCACAGTAATAAATTTATTTTTGTTAATAAAAATTTTAAAATAAATGAAAAAAGACTAAAAGCTGATGCAGTAATTACTGATCAAAAAAAATTGCCAATAGGTATTCTGACAGCTGACTGTGCACCAATATTAATTTACGACAATATTTCAAAAATAGCTGCTGCAATACATGCTGGATGGAAAGGAGCTTATAAAGATATTGTAAGTAAAGTTATTAAGTTTATGTTAAAGAAAGGTTGTAAGCCAAGAAATATGCATGCTGTAATAGGTCCATGTATAACAAAAAAAAATTATAATGTTAGAGAGGATTTTCTAAGAAAATTTTTAAAAAAGACAAAAAAAAATATAATATTTTTTAAAACTAGAAAAAAAACGACTTATTTTGATTTACCTAAATATATAAAATCACAACTCAAATCCAATAAAATCTCGAATATTGAACACATAAATATAGATACTTTTGAAGCTAAAAATAAATTTTTCAGTGCTAGACGATCTTTACGACTAAATCATGCTGATTATGGTAGAAATATTTCAATAATTATGATTAATTAAACTTTTCAATGAAATTATTAACAGGAAATAGCAATAAAGCTCTGAGTAAAAATATTGCTAAGTATTTAAAAACTAAAATTGTTAATTCTAGTATAAGAAAATTTTCTGATGGAGAAATCTACATTGAAATAAATGAAAATATTAGAGGTAATAGTATTTTTATTATTCAATCAATTTCATCACCTGCTAACGATAATCTAATGGAATTATTGCTCTGTATTGATGCTCTAAAGAGATCATCAGCAAAAAATATTACTGCAGTCATCCCTTATTTTGGGTACGCAAGACAAGATCGAAAAGTTGTTCCTAGAACTTCAATCTCTGCAAAACTTGTTTCTAATTTAATTACTAAAGCTGGTGCAGATAGAGTTGTAACAGTAGATTTGCATGCAGGGCAAATCCAAGGTTTTTTTGATATTCCTGTAGATAACCTTTTTGCAACACCAATTTTTGCGAGACATATCAAAAAAAAGATAAAAAATAGAAATATAATTTGTATTGCGCCAGATGTTGGTGGAACAGAGAGAGCAAGAGCTCTTGGAAAAATTTTAAATGTTGGTCTTGCTATTGTTGATAAAAGAAGACCAAAGCCTGGTCAATCTCAAGTAATGAATATAGTTGGAGATGTAAAAGGTAAAACTTGTATAGTTGTAGATGATATTATTGACTCTGGTGGAACGATTGTAAATGCAGCAAAAGCATTAAAGCAAAGAGGGGCTAAAGAGGTTTATGTTTATGTCACACATGGGGTGCTAAGTGGTGAAGCAGTTAAGAAAATAAAAAACTCTGTAATAAAAAATTTAGTCATAACAGATACTATTGATAACATCGCTAGAACAAAAAATGTAAAAAATATTGAAGTTTTGCCAATTTCAGGACTGATGGGAGAGGCTATTAAAAGAATTTCAAACTCTACCTCCGTATCTGATTTATTTAAATAATTACCTTGATTATTTACCAACATGAGTTAAAAAGCTGTGTTTTATGAATTCTTTAGAAGCAAGCATTAGAGAAAATACCACTAAAGGTCAGCTTAGTAACATTAGAAACAGTGGGAATGTTCCAGCAATAATTTACGGTGGTAAAGAAGAAAATCAGAAGATAACAATTTCAAAAAAATTACTTAAAAATCTTATAGAAAAAGAAAACTTCTTATCAAGTATTATATCTTTAAATATTAATGGAAAACCTCACAATGTTTTACCGAGAGAAGTTAAGTACGATATTATAAGTGATGAACCAACTCATGTTGATTTTTTAAGAGTTTTACCTGGTGTCAAAATCAAGATTGAAGTACCAGTAAATTTTATTAATCATGAAAAATCTCCAGGACTAAAAAGAGGTGGTGTTTTAAATATTGTAAGAAGAAAAGTTGAATTAAAATGTCCAAGTGAAAAGATACCTGCAAATCTAACTTTAGACCTTGATGGTATAGATATTGGTTCAAGTTTCAAAATTTCTTCAGTACAGCTTGATCCAGAGGTGGTTCCTACTATCCAAGGTAGAGACTTTGTGATTGCGACTCTTGCAGCACCGACTGTAATGAAAGAACCTGAAAAACCTGCAGAAGGCGAAGCAGCAGAAGGTGAAGAAGGAGCTGAGGGAGCTGAAGCTTCAGCAGCAGATGGTGACAAATCAGCAGCAGAAGGTGATAAACCAGCAGCAGACGGTGATAAAAAAACTGCAGATAAAAAACCTGCTGAAAAAAAATCTGCTGAAGAGAAAAAATAATCAAATCAAATTTGGAATTTAAATCTCAATAATTTATGCTTTTATTTGTAGGTCTAGGCAATCCAACACCAGATAGTGAAAATAACAGACATAACGTCGGGTTTAAAATTATAGATTCTATAAATAAGAAATTTAGCCTTTCAAAGCAAAAACCTAAGTTTAAAGGTTTACTAACAACTGGAAATATAAATAACAAAAAAATTTATGCCATCAAACCTCTCACTTTTATGAATAATTCTGGAATTTGTATAAGAGAATTAATTGAGTATTTTAAAATTGACGCTGAGGATGTTGTCGTTTTTCATGATGATCTAGATATAGAATTTGGCAAAATAAAAGCAAAATTTGGTGGTTCAAGCGCGGGACACAATGGTATTGCATCAATAGATAAATTTATTGGCAAAGATTATTCTAGAGTTAGAATTGGTATTGGAAAACCCAAGAACAATATTGAAGTTGCAGACTATGTTTTACAAAATTTTGATGAAGAAGAAACTTTAGGAATTGATAAGATTTCAAAAAATATAACTGAATCAATATCAATTCTTGTGGAAAAAAAATTAGATTTATTCTCTAGCACTGTAAATAATAAATAATGAGTTTTAAGTGTGGAATCGTAGGATTGCCTAATGTTGGTAAATCAACTTTATTTAATGCTTTAACAAATTCAAATAAAGCTCAAGCTGCAAACTTTCCTTTTTGCACAATAGATCCCAATGTTGGTGTAGTCGCCGTTCCTGATCAAAGACTTGAGAATTTAGCAAAAATATCTCAATCAAAAAAAATAATTAATACCTCAATATCATTTGTAGATATTGCTGGTTTAGTTAAGGGTGCATCTAAAGGTGAAGGGCTTGGAAACAAATTCTTATCACATATAAGAGAAGTTGATGCAATAATTCATATGATTAGATGCTTTGACTCTAGTGATATTCAAAATGTAAACCCAAATGTAGATCCAGTTAGAGATCTTGAAATTATTGAGACAGAAATGATGCTAGCCGATCTTGAGTCAATTCAAAAAAGGCTTGAAAAAAACAATAAAAAAAATGTTGATGAGGAACAATTAAAAATCTTAGAGAAAGCATTAGATTTCATTAACAATGATAAAGACTTAATAAGTCTTTACTCCGAATTTAATAAAAAAAAACTTAATCAAAGTGGATTATTATCTTTAAAACCTAAAATATTTGTCTGCAATGTAGATGAAAAAAGTATTCAAAATGGTAATGAATATACAAAAACATTTATGGATAAATATAACAGTGAAAATACATTAATAGTTTCTGCCGATATAGAAAATCAAATAAATGAATTGGATATTACTGAGAAAAAAAATTATATGGAAATGATAGGTCTTAAAAAAACGGGGTTAGATATGTTAATTCAAAAGGGTTATAAAATTCTTGAATTAGAAACTTATTTTACATCAGGTCCTGAGGAAACCAGAGCTTGGACTATTCAAAAAAATTGCACAGCACCAAAAGCTGCGGGTGAAATTCATACTGATTTTGAGAAAGGTTTTATTAGAGCTGAAACAGTATCTTATAATGATTTTATTACTAATGGTGGCTGGGTAAACTCAAAAACTAATGGAAAAATGAGACTTGAGGGAAAAGATTATATTGTAAAAGATGGTGATGTTCTAAACTTCCGTTTCAATACGTGACCATATTTTTTTCATACTAAAGTACACCAATATTGTTAAAATTATCAAATACACTATTGCTTTAAAACCCATCTGATGCCTTGATTCTAAATGTGGTTCTGCTGCCCACATTAAAAATGTTGTTACATCTTTAGACATTTGTTCAACTGTTGCATTTGTTCCATCAGAATATTCCACTAAACCATCAGATAATTGATTAGCCATTTTGATTTTATTTCCGTACATGTACTTATTGTAGTAAACCCCATCATCTAATGTTACCCCTACAGGTGGATCTTCATATCCTTGAAGCAGTGAATATATATAATCTACTCCTCCACCCCTTGCTTTAACTAAAACTGACATGTCTGGTGGATAAGCACCACCGTTAGCCGCTTGGGCAGCTTTTTTGTTTTCATAAGGCATAACAAATTTATCCGATAATTTACCCGGTCTTGTAAACATATCCCCATCAGCATTTGGTCCATCTTTAACTTCAAAAGATGCTGCTATTGCTTTTGCTTGCTCCTCACTAAATTCTGGTCCACCCTCTTCCGCTAAGTTCCTATAACTCAAATATTTCATGGAGTGGCAAGATGAACAAACCTCAGTGTAAACTTGATATCCTCTTTGAAGTGCAGCTCTATCAAACTTTCCAAAAAGTCCCTTAAAACTCCAATCGGTTTTCAAATATTCAACTTTTTCAGCAGCATTAGAATTGTATTGAAATCCAATAAGTAGCGATATTAAGAATAGTGTTCTAAAAAAATTTTTCACTTAACTATTTAAACTCACTTTTTTTTTTTGCTGCAGCTAGATTTGGTGACCCACCCAAAACAGGCTCAGTTATACTCAAAGGTAAAGGAAGTGTTCTTTCTTTAAAACCAAGAACAGGTAAAATTACTAAAAAGTGTAAGAAATAGTATGCAGTAGCTATTCTGGCTACTAATAAATATAATCCTTCAGCTGGCATTGCTCCCACATAGCCTAATATCAATACGTCAGCAACAAGTATCCAATAAAATTGTCTATATAAAGGTCTAAATACTGCTGATCTAATTTTAGACGTATCTAACCAAGGCAAAGCAGCTAAAATAAAAATAGCAGAAAGCATAGCAACAACTCCTAATAATTTATCAGGCACTGATCTTAAAATTGCATAAAAAGGTAATAAATACCATTCAGGTACAATATGTGCTGGTGTCACTAATGGGTCGGCCTCAATATAATTATCTGCATGACCTAATATATTTGGCGTATAAAAAACAAAAAATGCGAACACAATCATAAACATTAATAAAGCAAAACCATCTTTAATTACAATATAAGGATGAAATGGAACTGTGTCTTTTGATGGTTTTTTTATATCTATTCCAACTGGATTATTATTACCTGGAACATGTAGTGCCCAAATATGTAAAACAACCAAACCTAAAATTAAAAATGGTATCAAATAATGAAGCGTAAAAAATCTGGTCAATGTAGGATTATCAACTGAATAACCACCCCATAACCATGTCACTATCCCCTCTCCAACTAAAGGTATTGCACTAAATAAGTTTGTAATTACTGTTGCGCCCCAAAAACTCATCTGTCCCCATGGAAGAACATATCCCATAAATGCTGCCGCCATCATTAAAAGATAAATAATAATACCAATTATCCAAATTATTTCTCTCGGAGCTTTGTAAGACCCGTAAAATAAAGATCTAAATATATGAATATAAACTGCTAGAAAAAACATTGACGCACCATTTGCATGAATGTATCTTATTAACCAACCGTAATTCACATCTCTCATTATGTGCTCAACACTATCAAAAGCCATGTCTGCATGGGCAATATAGTGCATTGCTAAAACCAAACCTGTTACAATTTGTGTAATTAAACAAAAAGTTAGAATTCCACCAAACGTCCACCAATAGTTTAAGTTTTTAGGAGTTGGATAATCAGTTAAATGATTTGCAAGTGTAAGGAGTGGTAAACGGTCGTTAAACCATTTTCCAAATTTTGATTTCGGGGTATATTCGTGATCACTCATAATTATTATCCTATTTTAATTGTATTAGAATTAACAAATTCATATTTAGGAATTTCCATATTTGTTGGCGCAGGACCTTTTCTTATTCTTCCTGATATATCATAATGAGAACCATGACATGGACAAAACCAACCATTGTAATCACCTTTTTGATCTAAAGGAACACAGCCAAGATGAGTGCATACCCCCAACATAACAAGCCACTCCGGATCTTTAGCTCTGTCTTCATCTTTCTCAGGATGTTTTAAATCCTCTAACTTTACTAATCTAGCTTCAGCTATTTCATCTTGAGTTCTTCTTCTAATAAAAACTGGTTTACCTCTCCATAAAACAGTTATTGTTTTGCCTGGAGTTACAGTGCTTACATCCACTTCTGTGCTTGCTAATGCTTTTACAGAAGCATCCGGATTCATCTGATCTATCATAGGCCAAATTACTGCGCCTACCCCAACTGCCCCAACTGCATAAGTAGCTGTAAATAAAAAGTCTCTTCTCTCAATTTTTTTTTCTGACATATTAGCTTATTTTAATATATTCAATTTAGAATATTTCTACTTAAATATATGATTTCATATAATATAAAATACTAAATTTACTACTGTAAGAATGACACAGAAATTGACAAATCAGAGGCCAAAAATTGCATTATTTGAACCAGATATTCCTCAAAATACTGCAGCGATAATAAGGACATGTGCTTGTCTTGGGGCAAAATTAGAGATTATTAAGCCATGTGGCTTTTTAATAAGTGACAAGAGATTTAAAAGGGTTGTTATGGATTATATGAACTCTGATGAAATAGAATTCTACGAAAGTTCAGATCATTTTTTTAAATCGAAAGAGAATCAGAGAATTGTATTGATGACAACTAAAGCTTCGATATCTTACACTAGTTTTAAATTTAATAAAAATGATACAATTTTGTTTGGAAGAGAAAGTGGAGGCGTTCCAAATAAGCTACACAAAAACATCAAAAATAGATTAAAAATACCTATGAAAAAAAATATGCGATCGCTTAATATTGCATCATCAGTTGCGATTATTTTAGCAGAAAGTTTGAAGCAAACAAAATTTATATAGTATGGATTTAAATGTTAAAAAAGATCTAACAAGTAATTGGTTTAAAACATTACAAAACTCTATTTGTTATTCTATTTCTAATCTTGAAAAAAATAAGATTGAATTTGAAACAACTACATGGAAAAGAAACAAAAAAAAAAATGAAGGTGGAGGTGAATACAGAATACTTAAAAATGGAAAAGTATTTGACAAAGTCGGAGTAAATTTTTCTAAAGTATATGGTAAATTTCCCAAAAAATTTCAAAAAAATATCCTTGGTGCTAAAAATAATCCAAATTTTTGGGCATCAGGAATTTCTGTAGTCATGCATATGAAAAACCCTCTAATTCCAGCAATGCATTTTAATACAAGATATATCTGCACTACTCAAGAATGGTTTGGTGGAGGTATGGACGTAACACCATCTAAAAAAGACGATTTGGAAAAAAAAGAATTTCATAAAATTTTAAAAGATATGTGTAACCGCCATAATAAAAATTATTACCCTAAATATAAGAAATGGTGTGATACATATTTTTATTTACCTCATAGGAAAGAACCTAGAGGAATTGGGGGTATCTTTTTTGATTACAAAAAAGATAACTTTGAAAAAGATTTTAAATTTGTAAGAGATCTTGGGGTAACATTCCAATTTATTTTCCAAAAAATTATAAATAAAAAAATTAAAAAAAAATGGACTTTAAAAGATAAAGAAGCACAATATATTAAGAGAGGCAGGTATGCAGAATTTAATTTATTATATGATAGAGGAACAAAATTTGGATTACAAACTGGTGGTAATGTTGAGGGTATACTTATGTCATTACCACCATTAGCAAAATGGAAATAATTATGGAGAAAGAACCTATTACACTAAAAGGATTAAAAAAATTAAAAGATGAGTTAATTTTTTTAAAAGAAAAAAAAAGACCAGAAATAGTTGCTGCAATAGCTGAAGCAAGATCTCATGGTGATCTAAAAGAAAATGCTGAATATCATGCTGCAAAAGAGGAGCAATCTCATAACGAAGGTAGAATAACTGAAATTAATGATATCATAGCAAGAGCAAATGTTGTTGATGTAACAAAATTAAATAACGAAGGTAAAGTAATATTTGGTTCAACTGTGTACTTAGAAAATTTAGATACAGGTGAAAAAATAGATTATCAAATTGTTGGTAAAGATGAGGCAGACCTTAAAAATAAATTAATTTATTTCCAGTCACCTATTGGTAAGGGTTTAATAGGAAAGAATAAAAATGATTTAGTTGAAATAATTACTCCAGCAGGAACTAAAAATTTTGAAATTAAAGACGTAAAGTACATTTAATTATTTATAATATTATCAACTTCATTATCTGAAATTTTAAAATTATTTTTTACCCATATATCCTCTATTAATTTCAGCTTGTTTCCTAAAATTTTACCCTCTGGTATTTTATATTTTGACATCAAAATATTTGCCTTGATAGGCATAATAGGAATTGATTTTTCTTTAAATAACTTTGTTAATTCAATTAAATGATTATCAAATTTTTTTGATTTAAATAATTTAAAATATAAAATATCTATCAAAGCTTCTTTACCTTTATAATAAAAAATACTATTCAAGTTATTTTCATTAAATGTTTTTGATGTTAATTTATCTTTATAAAATTCATCTATATCTTTTATTCTTTTTTGGTCTTTTTTTGAGATATTAAACTTATAAATGAAATAATCAGTATTATCAGTTTCATCAATTATTAATAAAGAAATTAGAAAAATAAAATCTACTTCTTTATATATTTCGTATAAATATGAATTAATTTTTGAGAAAATATTAAAGTATTTTAACTCTGGAAAAATAATCTTAATAAATTCTAAACTTATTTTATCTTGAGATAATTTAATAAGAGATTTTAAATTAATCATTTTTCTTAATTCATCTAAAAGCCTCTCTTTTGATAGTTTTGAAATGCCATCAACATTCATTCTTAAAAATTTGATAGTCTCCGGCTTATGTTTCTGTTTTGAATAATTCAAAAAAAATCTAAAATATCTTAGTATTCTTAAATAATCTTCTTTTATTCTTGTTTCTGTATCGCCAATAAAATTAATTTCTCCTTTTTTTAAATCTTCTTTTCCATTATAAGGATCAAACAAATTACCCTCTTTGTCTGCATAAATTGCATTTATTGTAAAATCTCTTCTAGAAGCATCCTTTTTCCAATCTTGTGAAAATTTTACTTGAGCGTGTCGCCCATCTGTAGAAACATCCTCCCTTAAACTTGTAATCTCAAATTTATAATTATCGATTAAAGCAGTAATGGTTCCATGTTTAATTCCAGTTTCATGAAAATTAATCTTGTTCCGACTCAACGCCTCACAAACTTGAATTGGTTCTAAGTTGGTTGCTAAATCAATATCATCAATTTTTTCCTTATTGACAATCTTTCTAATACAGCCTCCAACATATCTAATTTCACTTAATGAAGAATAAGAGTCTATAGCATCAAAAATTTTTGATATCGGGGTGTTGCTTGAAAGATCTTTTATATTTTTACTGATATGATCTAGATTGTTACTTCTTAAAAATAATTTATCTAATAATCTTTTCATATTTGGCTGGGGCGCTAGGATTCGAACCTAGGATGCAGGTACCAAAAACCCGTGCCTTACCGCTTGGCTACGCCCCAATTATAATTTCGTATAACACAAAAAAAGAAATTTATATAGTTTTTGAACTTATACACCAGTATTTTTTATAATCTTTACAAAATTGTTTTTTAGCTATGTCGCATTGTTTTTTTGAATGATAATAAGCAATAAATGCAGACCCTGAGCCTGTCATTCTAACAAAAATTGGCTTTTCTAAATTGCTCAAATATGAACGAATTCTTTTTAAAATCGAGTACTTATTAATAACAATTTTTTCTAATGAATTTTGTGCTTCTTTTAAAAAATCTATATCAAACATTCTTTTAGATGGTCTATCAAATTTTGCCTTATCAAACTTATTTACTTTAGAAAATACCTCTTTAGTTGAACAACCAAATCGTGGTTTGATAACTAACGTATACATTTTTTTACAATTTCTAAATCTTTTTATTAAATTTTTTGAGGTTAAAATAGAATTACAGATCTCTAAACCTAAAATAACATCAGATCCCACAAAACTTGCTATTTCTAAAATTTCTTTTTTATCTATCTTAATAAATCTTTTTTTAATCAAATAATTCAAAATATTTGCAGCATTCATAGAACCACCACCTAAACCTGCTTTTTGAGGTATATTTTTGATAATTCTAATGCGAAATTTTTTACTGATTAATTTTTTTTTATCTAAAATTTTAAATAATTTTGAGACTGTATTATTTGAATTTATATTTTTTGAAAATTTACCAGTAAAAGAAATATGATTTTTTTTTGATTTAATCTCTTTAATTAAAATTAAATCATAGATATTGATAAATGTAACCAAACTTTCAATTTTATGTAATTTACTTGATTTACCAATAATATTTAAAGCTAAATTAACTTTAGCAAATGATTTGATCTTACTAAAAATCACAGACTTATGAATTTTTTGGTCCCTTGAGTAATTTGACATTTATTTTTTCTATCATCTCTTGCTCAACATCTTTCATCTTAAGCACATTTTTCCAAAAATATCTTGCTTGAATTTTTTGGTTTAATTTCCACAATATATCTCCATAATGATCATTTACTATTGGGTCGTCTGGCATAAGTTCTACTGCTCTTCTCAAAAATTCTTCGGCCTTTGGATAATCATTTATTAAGTAATAAGCCCATCCTATTGAGTCAATAATATAAGGATCATCTTCTGTAGAATTATATGCTAGCTCTAACATTTCTATTGCCTCATTAATTTTGTATTCTCTTTCTAGCCAAGAGTAAGCTAAATAATTTAAAACATAAGCATCACTCGGATCAATTTTTAGAGACGCTTGTAAATCTTTATCTGCATTAATATAATCTCCATTTCTTTCATAGCTTCCTCCTCTCCTGTAAAGTAGATCCGACTTAAGATCTGAGTCTTCATCTAAACTATCAATAACTTTAGTATAATATTCAATTGCTTTTTTATAATTTTTTGTTTTTTTGTAAAAATCTGCTACGTCAAAAATTATTTTATTGTTTGGTTTTTCTATCTTATTAAATTCTGAAATAACATAATCTAAAGATGCTTTTTGATTCTTTTGTTTTGCAATTATTTGTGCCTCTTTCTTTAAACGAAACCAATAATAAAAGTTGTCCTTTTTTTTAAAATTATATAAAATTTTCTTTGATTTTATATAATCCTCATTAAAAAAATAGTTTTCCACTACTAAAGATAAATTATATACAAATTTCGGGTTTAAATAATTTGAGAGATATAGATAAAAATTTGATTTTTCAAAATTTTCTTGAGATGAATAAAGATTAGAAATTAAAAACAAAAATTCACTTATAATATGATTATGATTTTGACACGAAAATATATTTTGAAATTTTTTATAATTTCCAGCCTCTATCCAACTTTTTCCTTGAGATAAAAGCAATGTTGAATTTAAATAGTCAAATTTAGATATTATTTTTTTTATATCATTAAACTTATTTTTTTTGATCAAGTAAGTTATGTAAAAATATATATATCTTGAATAATCTGCGTCATTCTTATTTATTAGATTTAAGAAATAATTCTCAGTTTTTGGATCATCTAAATAACATTTTTGAAAAGTTTCTGTTATAATTGATAAATTTCCAAAATTGCTTTTTTCATTTAATAATTTTTTTTCTTTAAATACAAAAATATATTCATTTAAAGTTTCTAATATTGCTGAATTAAATCTACCTTGTTCTGCGAATGTGAAAGCAATTTTTAAATCCTCATATGCTTTTTTAATATTATTTTTTTTTAAACTATCTAAAATTAATAACAAATAAGCTTCAAAAAAATCTATATTTTTTTTATTTTTATTTTTTGAAATAATATTTATTGCTTGAGGAACTTTATTTTCTAAAACTAAAGCTGTTATATATCTTTTTAAATAAGGATTGTGCTGATTAAGCAAAACTTTGGATGAATTAAAAAATTTAAGCGCTTCTGTATTTTCTTTATTTTCAAATGCAACTATTCCAGAAAAATAATTTGATAAATCTTTTGAATTAAAATTCTCTAAACTAGTGCTTTTAGAATAAGATGTGCTTTGATAGAATGATGTAATTATAAAAAAAAAACATAAAATTTTTTTGAACATAATTACACTTTATGACTAAAAAAGACTTAAATCAAAATGCCAAATATGATCAAAAATTTATAAATACCTTCGAAGATCAATTCAATTTTGGCAATAAACCAATAAATAGGTTCAAAATTTCGCATAATAACAAAGCTCTAGAAATCTTTAATAAACCAAATAGATTATCTGAATTAAAAAAAGAGATAATTTCAATTAAAAATTGTAATTTAAAAGATAGTTCGAACAACATAATTTTAGGGGATGGAAATATTAATAGTCCAATTATATTTATTGGTGAGGCACCGGGTGTAGAAGAGGAAAGATCAGGTAAAGTTTTTCAAGGAGAAGTGGGTGCTCTTTTAAAAAAAATGTTGGCTGCAATAAATATTAAAATAGAAAATGTATATTTATCTTATTCGATAAATTTTAGACCACCTGAGGACAGAAAACCTACAGCACAAGAAATAAAACGATATTCAATTTTTTTAAAAAAACATATTTCAATAATTAACCCAAAAATAATTGTTTTAATGGGCAGCACAGCTATGGAAGCTTTAGTTGGATTAAGTAGCAAAATTACTCAAGAAAGAGGAAGGTGGAAAGAAATAATTTTAAATAAAAAAACGTATCCAATTATGATTACATTCAATCCATCATATTTGATTAGATTTCCTGAGAACAAAAAATTTTCTTGGGAAGACTTAAAGAAAATTAGACAAAAAATTAAAGATCTTAATATAAAAATTTAATGAAAATTATTGCTGGTGTTGATGAAGTGGGACGAGGTAGCTTAATAGGGCCTGTGTATGCCGCTGCAGTGATATTGAATAAATCAATAGACAAAAGAATATTAAAAGACTCAAAAAAATTATCAAAATCTAAAAGAGAAACTTTAGCAAAATATATAAAAAAAAACTCTATGTGGGCTTTAGGTAAAGCTTCAGTCAAAGAAATTGAAAAAATAAATATATTTCATGCAAGTATGCTTGCTATGAAAAGGGCAATTATTAAATTAAAAAAAAAACCTTCCCTAGTCTTAATAGACGGAAATAAATCGCCAAAAATTAAAAATTATAATCTTATTTGTGTTATTAAAGGTGATCAAAAAATACCATCAATTTCAGCAGCTTCTATAATTGCAAAAGTTACACGTGATAAAATGATATCTAATCTTGGAAAGAAATTTAAAGGTTATTATTGGGATAAAAATTGTGGTTATGGAACTAAAGAGCATTTGAAAGCTATTAGAAATTTAGGAATAACATCCCATCATAGGAAAACTTTTTCACCGATTAATAAAATTAAATAGGTTTCACGTAGAAACACAATATCTAGTTGCCTCAAAAAAATCTAACACAAATCGAATTTAAATAATTCAATTGTAGGTTGACCCGAAAATCTTTTTGGAGTCTAATTTATTTTTAGAAGAATGAATTTAGATTTAAAAAATAAATTAATTAATGGAGATAGTTTAGAGGAACTGAAAAAAATTCCTGATGAAACGTTTGATCTAATTTTTGCTGACCCTCCCTACAACCTACAACTTAAAAGTGAATTAACAAGACCAGACAGATCAAAGGTTAGTGCGGTAAATGACAAATGGGATCAATTTGAAAATTTTAAAAAGTATGATGATTTTACTTATTCATGGTTAAGTGAATGTAAAAGAATTTTAAAGAAAAATGGAGCTATCTGGGTAATTGGTAGTTATCACAATATTTTTAGAGTTGGCACAGCTATTCAAAATTTAGGTTTTTGGATTTTAAATGACGTCATTTGGAATAAAAGAAATCCGATGCCAAATTTTAGAGGAACACGTTTCACGAATGCCCATGAAACTTTAATTTGGGCATCTAAGTCCGAAAAATCAAAGTACACTTTTAATTATCAATCCTTAAAGTGTTTAAATGACGATCTTCAAATGAGATCTAATTGGGAATTGCCCATTTGCAATGGTTCTGAAAGACTAAAAAAGAATGGTAAAAAAGTGCATTCTACACAAAAACCAGAGGCTTTACTTCACCGAATTTTATTAGCAACTTCAAATAAAAATGATTTAATTTTAGATCCTTTTTTAGGATCAGGAACAACAGCAACAGTTGCAAAAAAATTAGGTAGAAATTATTACGGAATTGAAAAAGAAAAAAACTATTTCAAAGCTGTAGAACAAAGATTAAAAAAAACAAAACCTATAGAAGATCATTATTTAGATACTCTTAAAAACAATAGATCTAAACCAAGAATACCTTTTGGCTCACTAGTTGAATTGGGAATTATCAAACCAGGTACCACTATTTTTGATAATAAGAGGAAAATTACTGCAAAAATAATGGCTGACGGCAGTATCAAGCATGCTCAAACTGAAGGCTCAATTCATAAAGTGGCAGCTACAATCTTAGGTGCTGAAAGCTGTAACGGATGGACTTATTGGCATTTTAAATTAGGCAGTTCTTTTGTGCCAATAGATAATTTAAGACAAAAATTCCTTGTAGATAAAAGTTATCTATAAATTTTACCAAGATAACTTTCTAAAAACTTTTTATTTTTTACTAATCTTTTTAAAAAGATGTTTCTTAAAAATGTAGTTAAAGGATTGGATAAATGGAATGCAAACTGATTAAATTTTGATCTATTATTAACCATTTTGGTTTTGATCATTCTATTTTTAAAAAAATCACTTTCGGTATTATTTTCTATATTCTTAAATAATTCATAAGCACCTTCAATTGACTGGGATGCACCCTGAGCAAATGATGGAGAGAAAGCAAAAAAAGCATCCCCTATCAAATGAATATTGTTATTTTTTGATTTAAAATAATTTTTACTTACAAATACCGGAAATATTTTCAATTCCTTAATTTCATTTGAAAATTTCTTTATTTCTAAAGGGACACTATCTAAAATCTTTTTAATGAAAATTTCATCACTAAATAAAGAGTGGTTTTTTTGTTCATTTAAAGAGAGATTATATTTCATTATTGCTATAAAATTTAAATCTCCATTTTGATTAATGGGATAAATTACATTATGAAAATCTGAGCCTAAAAACAAAGAAATATTTTTGCAATCGATTTCGGAGGAACGGGGTATCATGCCTCTTATAGCTAATGTATTATTATATCTTGGTTTAGCTTGATAACTTGAAATCAAATTTTTACTTTTTGAAAAAACTCCATCTGAGATGATTAAATAGTCACATTCTGAAGTTTCACTGTTTTCAAAAGTAAGTTTAATTTTTTGACTGTCTTGATCTATCTTCGAAATACTATGATTAGTTTTAATTAAGTTCTCTAAACCAGTTTTTAAAAAATTGACTAAATCAGATCTTTTTAAAGTAGTATATTTGCAGTCTTCTGAGTTAAAATCTGAAATATTCAAATCACATATCTTATTTGAGCTTTTAGTGGAGTAAAAATTAATTTTTTTTGGATTAAACTTTTTATCATTCTGAAACTTATCAAATCCAATTTCATTCAAAAGCTTAACACTATTAATTGATAATTGAATTCCATAACCTTCTTCTAAATCAATCGAATGGTTTTTTTCAAAAACAGTAATTTGATGATTTGAATTTCTTTTAAATAAATTAGCAATCAATAGTCCTGAAATACCAGCTCCAATAATGCCAACCTTTTTCATTAATTTTTCTCTAAATATTGGACAACTTTTTTTGTAAATGAAGGTAACATATAACTGCCCAATTTTGTTCTATCAAACCAATAAGCTGATGAATATTTTCGATTATCTTTTAAAAATTTAATTTTTATATTCATATTCATATTAGACATCTTAAAATTCAAACTTTTATTAAAATTTTTAGGATTAGACAATTCTTCCATAGGAAATATAGATAAATTTTTTAAAAAATTAAATTTAGTATTTTTAATTAATAAATATCTTTGATTTTTTTTGTAAACTTTAAGGATAAAATATTTGTCTTTATTTTTTTTTATATTTCTAGTTAAAGTAAAATCTTTCTTTCTGAAAGATTTACAGTTATTCCTGATCGGACACTGATTACATATTGGATTATTTGGTTTACATATTAAAGCCCCTAATTCCATTAATGCTTGAGCGTAATCACTAGATCTCAAAGTAGTTCCAAATATAGTTTTTTTTTGAAGAAGATAATCTTTTTGAATTTCTTTTTTTTTTTTTAAATAAAGGTATCTTTTTAAAACTCTTTCGATATTTCCATCTAGTGGAATATTAGGTTTGTTAAATGCAATAGCCAAGATTGCATTTGCAGTATAATTTCCAACACCAGGTAGAGTTAATAAATCTTCAAAATTATTTGGTAATTTACCCTCGAAATTTTTAATAATAATTTTTGCAGTTTTTTTTAGATTTCTTGCTCTAGAATAATATCCAAGACCTTCCCAAAGTTTTATTAATCTTTTCTCATTTACTTTTGCAAGAGAATCTATAGAGGGTAAATTTTTTATAAATCTATTAAAAAAAGGAATTACAGTTGTAACTTGAGTTTGCTGCAACATAAACTCACTAATTAATGTATAATATTGTTTTTTTTTTAAACAAACTTTTTTCCTCCAGGGTAAAGATCTTTTATTTAAATCGTACCATTTAAGAATTTTTTTTGTTATTATCTTTTCTTTCATATGCAATATAAAAATAATACTAAGCAGAGATTTAGTTCCATTCAAGGTTTAAGATCCTTAAAAGACACTTTGCCAAAAAATATAAAAAAAGTTATCAGTAAAAGAGGTCAAATTT
>CACOKI010000006.1 GCA_902627735.1 uncultured Pelagibacteraceae bacterium | reverse complement strand
GATTTGATATCTTCCTTTGATAATTTTCTGACTGTTATTTTTAAATCATCAATTTGCGTATCAATTTTTTTGGTTTCTTTTTCAGCAACTTTAAAGTCCTCAGACGTTTCTAATCTTCCAAGTGTGATATTTTTAATAATTTCTTTTTTGTTTCTCCAAATTTTAACTTTTACTTTTTTTCCTACTTCAGTTCTTGCAACTATAATAGGTAATTCTTTCATTTCGTTTATCTTTTCACCATCAAATTCAAGAATAATGTCTCCGGCTTTTACACCCGCTTTATCTGATGGACTGTTTTGAGCAACACTTGCTACTAGTGCACCTCTAGGTTTTCCTAATTCTTCAACATCTGCAATTTCTTTTGTTACATCCTGAATCCTTACACCTAACCAACCTCTTTTTGTTTCTCCAAACTCTATTAATTGGTCAATAACAATTTTTGCGCTGTTTGATGGTATAGAAAAACCAATTCCAACATTTCCACTTCTTCCTAGAATTGCGGTATTAATTCCAATTACATCTCCATCCATATTAAATAATGGTCCACCTGAATTTCCTTGGTTGATTGAAGCATCAGTTTGAATAAAATCTTCATATCTTGTTAAGCCAATAGATCTATTTCTAGCGGAGATAATTCCCGAGGTAACTGTCCCACCTAAACCAAATGGATTTCCAATAGCAATTACCCAATCACCAATTCTTGCTTTATCTGAGTCACCAAATTTTACAGGAGTAAATTTTTCATCTGTTTCCATTTGAAGCACAGCAATATCTGATAAAGGATCTGCCCCTATAACTTTAGCTTTAAATTTTTTTTCTCCATTCACTTGGACTACGATATCTTCGGCGCCATCAATTACATGATTATTTGTTACTACAATTCCTTTTTCATCTATAATAAATCCTGAACCTAAAGCTGAAGATTGTCTCTCTTGTGGGGTTCCAAATTCTCTAAACATATCTTCAAAAGGAGATCCTGGAGGAAATTCAAAACCTGGAAACGGGTTACTTTTGGTTACCACCGTTTGAGTTGAAGAAATATTTACAACTGAAGGCATTAATTTTTCAGCTAAATCAGCAAATGACCCTGGAATATTTTGTGAATTTGAAATTGGATAATAACTTAAAATGAATATTAAAGTGTAAATTATTGTTCTAATTTTATTCATGTAAGTTTTTTACGTAATAAATAATAATAAATCCTAATATTGCAAAAACTAATCCACCAATTCTTAATTGGCTGTCTTTGATTAGTTCAAGCTTCTTTAACATATTCTTCATTTTTGATGGAAATATGGCATATAAAATACCCTCTATAAACAAGAAGAGACCAAAAGCTATGATCAATTCTTTCATGTAAAGTTTATTCTGTTTTAGGTTTTATATTTCCAAAAAATTTAAAGAATTCACTATCCGGTGATAATATTAATGAAGTCTCACCACCAATTAAAGCTTTCTCATAAGCCTGCATCGCTCTATAGAATGCAAAAAATTCTGGATCTTGACCAAATGCATTAGCAAATATTTTATTTCTTTGACCATCACCTTCACCCTTCATTATCTCAGATTTTTTTTGAGCATCAGCTAAAATAACTGTAACTTCTTTATCAGCTGTTGAAGTGATTGTTACTGCCATCTCTGCACCTCTTGCTCTAAATTCTTTTGCTTCTCTCTCCCTTTCAGTCTGCATTCTTCTAAAGATAGCATCACTATTTGCTTGAGGAAGATCAGCTCTTTTAATTCTTACATCAACTATCTTTATTCCAAAATTTTCTGCCTCGGTGTTCACCCCTTCTTGAATTAAAGCCATTTGTTTTGTTCTGTCTTCCGAAAGAAGAGTTTGTAACTCTTGCTGACCTAGAACGTTTCTTATTCTAGAGTTTATAATTGTTGCTAATCTAGATCTTGCAACTCTTTCATTTCCAACTGAAATATAGAATTTTAGAGGGTCAACTATTTGAAATCTTGCAAAAGCATCAACTATTAATCTTTTTTGGTCAGATGCAATTACTTCTTCTGGTGGTGTATCTAAATTTAAAATTCTCTTATCTAAAAATACCACGTTTTGAATAAAAGGTAATTTAAAATTTAATCCAGGTTTTAAAATTATTCTTTTTGGATCACCAAACTGAAGCACTATTGCTTGATTGACCTCTTTAACAATAAAAATTGAAAAGAAAGCTAACGCAGCTATTGCTACAATCATACCAGCTATAATTTTTCCTGCTTTCACTTTAATTTATCACTTTCTTTTTTTGTAACTCAGGTAACGGTAAATATGGAACTACTCCTGAACCTGCATTTTTTTCAATTATTACTTTATCAATATCAGCTAAAACTTTTTCCATTGTCTCAAGATACATTCTTTCTTGAGTTACAGATTTTGCATTTTTGTATTCATTATAAATTGCTAAAAATCTACTAGCTTCACCTTCTGCTTTAGCCACAACTTCTTTTTTGTAAGCCTCTGCAGCTTGTAATATTTTTGCAGCTTCTCCCCGAGCTCTTGGAATAACATCGTTGGCATAAGCTTCAGCTTCATTTTTTGATCTTTCCATATCAGCTCTTGCTGCTTGAACATCTCTAAACGCATCAATTACCTGATCAGGTGGGTCAGCTTTTTGTGTTTGCACTTGTGTAATTTGAATACCACTAGTGTATTCATCTAAAATTTTTTGGATAATTTCTTGGGTATCAGTTTCTATAACTGATCTACCTTCAGTTAAAATTGGTTGAATATTAGATCTTGCAATTACTTCTCTCATTGCAGTTTCTGCTGCAGCTTTAACAGTTCCTTCTGGATCTTGAATTTTAAATAAAAAATTTCCAGCATCTTTAATTACCCAAAATACTGAAAAGTCGATGTTTACAATATTTTCATCCCCAGTTAACATCAAGCTTTCTTGAGGTACATCAGCTACACCACCTGATGATGAAAATCCACTATCTCTCTCAGATCTAAAACCAATATCTATTCTGTTAACCTTAGTTACTTTTGGTGTAAGAACTGATTCTACAGGAAAAGGAATATGATAATTTAATCCAGGTTGAGTAGTTTTTACGAATTTTCCAAATCTCAAAACAACACCTTGTTCATCTGGTAATACTCGATAAAGTCCACTTGCAAGCCAAACAAAGCCTAGTACTATTAAAACTAAAATTGCTTGTTTTCCACCTGAAGAACTTCCTCCTGGCAAAAACTTTTTAATTTTTTCTTGAAATTCTCTTATGATTTTATCAACATCTGGTGGCGTTGGACCTCTACCTGAGCCATTGTTATCACCTCCACCGGGAGGAGCTCCCCATGGACTACCACCTCTTTGCTGAAAATCGTCTGACATATGACACTCTATATAATGTCTTTATTTGGAAAAACAAGTTAAGATCCAAATATGCCAAAAGAAAAGCCGGAATTAAGTGACGCAATGCGAAAGAAATTGAGTGGAAAATCCTATGTGAAAAACCCCATTAACGGAACAAAATTTACTATAGCAATTTCAAGTGCTAAAGGTGGTGTCGGAAAATCTACATTCGCAACTAATATCGCTTTAGCTTTAAAAAAAATAGGATGTAAAGTTGGATTATTAGATGCTGACATCTATGGTCCTTCAATTCCTAAGATGTTTGGTATTGATGAAAAACCAAAAAGTGATGGTCAAAAATTAGAGCCTGTTTTAAAATATGATATTCAATGTATGTCGATTGGTTTCCTTGCTGATCAGCAAACTCCAATGATTTGGAGAGGGCCAATGGTTACAAGTGCAATCAAAACATTTACACAAAAAGTCAATTGGAAAGATTTAGATTTTATAATTGTAGATATGCCACCAGGAACAGGTGACACTCAATTAACTTTTTCTCAAGAAATTAAAATGGATGGTGCGATAATAGTTTCAACTCCCCAAGAAGTTGCTCTTTTAGATGTTAAGCGTGGGATTAAGATGTTTGATAAACTTCAAGTTAAAATTTTAGGTTTAGTAGATAATATGAGTTTTTTTACTGGAGATGATGGAAAAAAATATTCTATTTTTGGAGAAGGTGGTGTCAAAAGAACTGCAGAGGAGTTTAATAAAGAATTTTTGGGTGAAATTCCAATCAATTCAAAGGTTGGAAAAACAGGAGATCAAGGTAAGCCTATTGTTGAAAGTGATCCAGAAAACGAAATATCAAAAATTTATCTTAATTTAGCAAAAAAAATTAAAACAAATTTTTTTCAAAACTAATTTATATTAGAAATCTTTAAAAATAATCCATATTCAGGATTGGTTTTAAAAAAATCATAATTACTATTTATATCTATATAAAAATTATCTAGTTCTTTTTTATAAGATATTTCAGTGGTATTATTTTGAAGTGACATTGTATAAAATGACTTTTTTTTAGTTTTAAAATCTCCAGCTAATATAAAACTATCACTATATTCACTATTTATTGTTTGATTTCTTGTATATTTTGTCATCAAGGTAAATCCATTGTCAGTAATAAAATCAAATCCCACACCTGAATTTATATTATGTAAAGAATTATTAATATTGTCTAAAATATATTTAGTTCCATCTGAAGCATAAGAAAATTCTTGTTCTGATGTTGGGCTTACATCTGCAGAATATTCAAAATCAAAATAAGGCACAAATTTTCCTGTTTCAAATTCATAAGCGCTATCAAAACTTGAGCCTAATGATCCAATTATCGTACCAATAGTTTGATTACCAAATTTTAAATTAAGTCCCTCAGCACCCAACTCAGAGTAATTGGATAAATGTGTCAAACCATAATTCAATTTAAATTTTGGTGTAATATTTAAATTATCTTTTGTAAAAGTTTCTCTAAAATTAAATGAGCCATAGATCTGTTTTCCATCTCTTTTACCAGTTGATGAAACAGAGCCACTATTATTTATTAAATCAGAATTAATAAGACTTATACCGATCAAACTATCAATAAACTTATTATCACCGTGTGGTCTAGTTTCATAAAGTGTAAAACTAAGCGCACTCATATCTAACGCGCTACCAAGATTACCAACATCGACATCATCATTTCCCAATCTTAGAGCCATTCCTCTCATTATGTTATTTCTTCCAATCCTATCAGCTCCAAATGTAATAGCAGATGTATTTATATCTTTCGAAGATGAACTTGAAGTGTCGCCAATTTTTCCTATGCTTATTGTTCCTTCACTCCAAAAAGACCAGTTTTTATTTTGATCTTTTAATTCTAATGAATTGTCGTTACTAAAATAGATTGGAATTAAACTTTTTGTTAAAGAATTTAAGACCTCATTAGAAAATTGAAATTTAAGATTTTGGCTTGTTAAATTTGATATATCTTTATTTCTTCTAAGCCATTCCATACGATTAAGTACCGGATATGTTGTGTGTTGTATTAATTGTTTTACTGCTGTGGACTGAGATTCAACTGATGCAACATCATCTTTATTTTTTGTTGGATCTATACAAGTAATAATCCCATATGCGCAAGGTAAATCAAATTCTCTTACTAAATCTGACTCATGAAAATCTGTGTAATAAAGTTTATTGGCACCTTGACTGAAATTAAAAGTTATTCCAGCAATACGTTCATCAGTTGAAGCATCATCAGTAACTGAGGTATAGATCCCATTATCGGTTTCATTAAGTGTTGCTGTATTAATTTCAAATGGAGTTGTTAGATTATAATCTTCTATGATGTTGGTAACAGCGCCAGTAACCCTTTGAGCCTTTACTATAAACATCTTATATCCATCTGAACTAAAACCAAACCCTTGATGCAATCTATCTCCCTTTAAACTTGACATAGTTATAGGATTACTATTTCTAGTCGAAGGATCAAATGGAGTTGAAAGATTATATTGTTCTAAAACTTGTGAAGTTGATTGCAAAACATACATCTTTGTTCCATCAGAATTAAAATCTAAACCTCTGGGGTCACTTCCAAATTGAATAAATGTTTGATTACCAGCATCTGCATCACTCTCCAAATTACTTGTGTCATAAGGTGTGCTTAAAGTAAAAACATGAATTCCATCTTTATTATTAGCAGCTTTTGTTGTTAGTATAAAAAGCTTTGTTCCATCAGAATTAAATTTCAAATCTTGTGCTCTTTTTGTTGCTGTTGTTATTTCTTGCAATACAGGAGTGCCTGCACTCTGAGTGCT
This sequence comes from uncultured Pelagibacteraceae bacterium, assembly GCA_902627735.1. Classification (GTDB taxonomy): domain Bacteria; phylum Pseudomonadota; class Alphaproteobacteria; order Pelagibacterales; family Pelagibacteraceae; genus Pelagibacter. The sequence goes on along the minus strand of CACOKI010000006.1, from coordinate 60,339 downwards.
AAATGGGACACTCAAAGGAACCTCTGATACATAACTTTTGTCAGATGTATGAAAACCAAGAACATACATTTTGGTTCCAGTAGGATTAAAAATAACACCAGTTACATGATTCATTTCAGCTTCGGGTTGATAATCATTTACAAACGTAGGGGCTGCAAAAGCATTAACATTTAAAAAAAGAAAAATGGTTATGAAAAATATTTTTTTTATAAGTTTCATCAATAGTTTAATTTTTTTTGGAGACTATATCAACTTATCTTTTAGATCAAAAGCAGTCATTAATTCATTCCACTCGCGTTTGGATAATCCTGATTTTTCAGGATCGATTTTTTCACCATTTATTAATTTTTTAATAATTTCTTTACCATTTGAAGATACTTCTGTTCCTCCTACTCTATAATCCATAAATGCCTCATAGGTAATAGGAACCCATCTTTTTACTGTATCAAGCATTGCATCGGCGTAAGCTCTTATTTCGTATTGTGCATGATGATCAGCTCTTAGTCTTAAAAAATTCATTAAATTTAAAAGATCTGTTTTCCAGTACCATTGAGTATAAGTGTTTAAAGTTAAATTCATTCTTGCAAGTTCTCTTGCTAATCCAACTTGTTTTTCATCAATTACTGAACCGTCATATCTTTCATTTAACATTGTTTCATAATTATCATAGGTTTGTTCAGCATCTTTTTTTAATAAATCTAAAACTTTTTTTGCTTGATCACCTGTCAAAACATCACCTCTTCCTTGTCTGTTGCTTTGAGATTGTGCGGCTAAGTTTTCAACGGAAGGTAGGTAAAATTCTTTATCTAAAATAGAATATCTTGCAGAGTATTCATTTACATTAGCTGTTCTATGTCTAATCCATTGACGTGCAATAAAAATTGGAAGTTTAACATGATACTTTATTTCACACATTTCAAAAGGTGTGCTATGCCAGTGCCTCATTAGGTATTTAATTAGTCCTGAGTCTGTTGAAACTTTTTTTGTCCCCTTACCATAAGAAACTCTCGCAGCTTGAACGATAGAAGTATCATCACCCATGTAATCTATAACTCTTATAAACCCATGATCTAAAATAGGAATTGCCTCATACAGAATATTTTCAAGCTCTTCTACTGTAACTCTCTTAGTCTTATTCTGTTGAGATTGTTGATCTTTAATTTCCTGTTGTTGTTCTTTAGTTAATTTCATGATTAATTTATTGAATCTTCAATATTTACTTTTATATTAAACATGTTGGTTTTCCAACTATGACGATAAACGAATTTCGTAATAACCATTGCGGACGTGGGGGCAGTACCCACCACCTCCACCATTTACAACTTATGGGGGTGAACTAGATTCGACGGGTGACTAAAGGCTATTCTTTCGTTCGGAATTGTTCCTCCGTAAAGGGCTAATTTATAATTGCTAACGAAAGTTACGCACTTGCTGCTTAATTAACTTTGTTAATTAAGTAAACGGGGTCCGGGGCACCTGGCAACAGAACGCCCCTTTGTTTTTTGTTTAGAATTATTTATTATGGTGCGGTCAGAGAGACTTGAACTCTCATGGATTAAATCCACACGGCCCTCAACCGTGCCTGTCTACCAATTTCAGCATGACCGCAATATGACCCATTTTAATTCAATGACAATCATGTTTCAAATTGATAAATTAAGATATGGAATTTACGCAAGAAGTAAAACAATCAACTGAACAAATATATAAAAAAATTTCAAAGGTAATGCCTGAAATTGAATGGTCAGTACACGCTCCATATATTCATAAAATAAATAAACTTAAAAAAGAAAAAAATGCAGTAATTCTTGCCCACAACTATCAAACACCAGAAATTTATCATGGAATAGCTGATTTCTCCGCAGACTCTCTTGCGCTTGCGGTAGAGGCTTCTAAAACCTCAGCAGAAATAATCATTATGGCTGGAGTACATTTTATGGCTGAAACGGCAAAATTAATGAGCCCAAATAAAAAAGTTTTGCTTCCTGACATGAACGCTGGTTGTTCTCTTTCTTCGTCAATCACTGGAAAAGATGTAAGGTTATTGAAAGAAAAATATCCAGGTGTGCCTGTAGTCTCATACGTTAACACATCGGCTGATGTTAAAGCAGAAACTGATGTTTGTTGTACTTCAGCAAATGCAGTTAAAATTGTAAAATCATTAGGAGTTAAAAAAGTAATTTTTTTACCTGATGATTATCTTGCAAAATATGTTTCTTCTCAAACTGATGTTGAAATTATATCATGGAAAGGAATTTGCATTGTTCATGATCAATTTAATGAGAATGAAATTAAGAATATAAGGAAAAATAACCCAGGAATAAAAATTATAGCCCATCCAGAGTGTCCTCCAGAAGTAATTAAAGCAAGTGACTTTGCTGGATCAACATCTGGAATGATTAATTATGTTAAAGATAACCAGCCAAAAAAAGTTATGATGGTTACTGAATGTTCAATGAGTGATAATATACAAGTAGAAAATCCTAATGTAGAATTTGTAAAACCTTGCAATCTTTGTCCTCATATGAAAAAAATTACATTACCTAAAATTTTAGATTGTTTAGAAAATGAAACTGGTGAAATAATTATGGATCAGGAAACGATCAACAAAGCCAGGCTATCAGTTGAAAAGATGGTTGCTATCGGTAGATAATTATTTGTGTCTAAGATAAAACTAAGCAAAAATTTTATAAAAAATACTGTTAAGCTTGCTCTTAATGAAGATCTTTACCCATCAGGTGATATTACATCAAACTTAATAAAAAATAAAAAGAATATAAAGATCAAATTAATATCAAATCAAAATGCAATGGTTGCTGGACTATTATTTGCGAAATTATCTTTTTCTTTAATTGATAGTAAAATTAAGTTTATAATAAAAAAAAAAGATGGTTCATTTGTTAAAAAAAATTCTATAATTGCAACCATTCAAGGAAAAGCTCAAAGTATTCTAATTGCTGAAAGAGTAGCTTTAAATTTTTTATCACATATTTCTGGAATAGCTACCAAAACAAATAAATTCGTCAAATTGGCTGGAAAAAAATGTAAAATTTGTTGTACAAGAAAGACTATTCCAAATCTAAGAGTAATACAAAAATATGCAGTTAAATTAGGAGGTGGTTTTAATCATAGATTCAATTTAAGTGATGAATTTTTGATTAAAGATAACCATATTGCTAGTTCTGATATTAATGAATTAGTTTCAAGAGCTATAAAATATAAACAAGGTAAAAAAATTACTGTAGAGGTTGATAATCTTAATCAGCTAAAAAAAATAATGGGATTAAAATTTGACACTGTTTTATTTGATAACATGAGTATCAATAACCTAAAAAAAGGAGTCAAACTTGCGAAAAAATTTTATGAAACAGAAGCATCGGGGAATATTAATCTAAAAAATATAAGCTCTGTAGCCGCAACTGGAGTTGATAGAATTTCAATTGGAAGTATAACTCATAGTGTTCCAGCTATAGATTATAAATTAGAATTTTAAATTTTAAATTTAGTTAATCCTTTTTAAGTTCTGCTTGGGCTGCTGCCAACCTTGCAATCGGGACTCTATAAGGAGAACAGGAGACATAATTTAGACCTGCTTTTGAGCAAAAATGAATACTACTTGGATCACCTCCATGCTCCCCACATATACCTAACTTAATTTTTTTATTTTGCTTTTTTCCTTTTTCAACAGCTATTTTCACTAAATCTTTGACACCATCATCAATAGACACAAAAGGATCTATAGTAAAAATTTTATTTTCAATATAATCATTTAAAAATTTTCCACTGTCATCCCTGCTTATTCCAAAAGTTGTTTGAGTCAAATCATTTGTCCCAAAACTAAAAAATTCAGCATGTTTTGCAATATCTTTAGCTTTAATTGCGGCTCTTGGTAATTCAATCATTGTACCAACTAAGAATTCAATTTTAATCTTATTTTCATCTTGAACTTTTTTTGCCGTACTGATTACTAAATCTTTCATAATCTTGATCTCAGCTTCGGTTGAAACCAATGGTATCATTATTTCAGGAAAAGCTGATTTTTGCTTGTTTTTTTTAAGGTCAGTTAAAGCTTCGAAAATTGCTCTACATTGCATTTCATATATTTCTGGAAAAGAAATTCCTAGTCTGCATCCCCTATGACCTAACATTGGATTTTGTTCATGCAGTTCATCTATTCTAGACATTACATCATTTTTATTTGCTCCAACAACATTTGCTATTTCAGAAATTTCTTTATCAGATTTAGGTAAAAATTCGTGCAATGGTGGGTCCAATAATCTTACTGTAACTGGAAGGCCATGCATGATTTTAAATATTTCCATAAAATCTTTTTTTTGATGAGGTAGAAGCTTTTTTAATGCAATAGCTCTATCTTCTGGAGTTTTAGATAAAATCATTTCTCTAACTGATAAAATTCTCTCCTCGTCAAAAAACATATGTTCAGTTCTACAAAGTCCGATTCCCTCAGCTCCAAAATCTCTTGCAATTTTTGTATCTAAAGGAGTTTCAGAATTTGTTCTTACTTTTAATTTTCTTATACTATCGGCCCAATACATTAATTTAGAAAAATCACCAGAAATTTCGGGTTTTACTGTTGGGACTGTCCCTAAAATAATTCTTCCTGTAGAGCCATCAATAGTAATTGTATCTCCTTCCTTGACTTCTATAGATGATGTTTTAAAAGTTTTTAGATCATAGTTAATATCGATCTCACTAGAGCCAGAAACACAGGGTCTTCCCATGCCTCTCGCCACAACTGCTGCATGACTTGTCATTCCACCCCTAGCAGTCAAAATTCCTTTTGCTGCGTGCATGCCTTGAATATCTTCTGGAGATGTTTCAATCCTTACTAAAATTGTATCCTGCATCATATCATTTAATCTCTCAGCTTCTTCAGATGTAAAAACTACTTTTCCACTTGCTGCTCCTGGAGATGCTGGAAGGCCATTAGCAATTACCTTAATTGAACTCTTTTCATCTAAAGTAGGATGTAATAAGGTGTTTAAAGAATTTGGGTCAATTCGTAGAATAGCTTCATTTTTTGAAATCAACTTTTCTTTGACCATATCTACTGCTATCTTAACAGCTGATTTTGAGGTTCTTTTACCAGATCGAGTTTGTAGTATCCAAAGTTTACTATTTTCTACTGTAAACTCTACATCTTGCATATCTTTATAATGTTTTTCTAATTTCTTAAGAATTATATATAATTCCTGATAAACTTTTTGCATCGTCTCTTCCATTGATAACTCTTTTACTTTTGCCTCTTTTTTTGCTTTTTTAGTTATGTATTGTGGAGTTCTAGTCCCTGCGACGACATCTTCTCCTTGTGCATTAATTAGGTACTCTCCATAAATACTATTTGATCCATCTGATGGATTTCTTGTAAATACAACACCAGTAGCACAATCATTTCCCATATTTCCAAAAACCATAGACTGAACATTTACTGCTGTTCCCCATTCAGAAGGAATTTGGTTTAATTTTCTATAAACTTTTGCACGATTACTTTCCCAAGACAAAAATACAGCACTAATAGCACCAAATAATTGATGATAAACATCTTGAGGAAAATCTTTTTTAGATTTTTCTTTAACAGTATTTTTAAAATCTTTTATTAACCCATCCCAATCTTCTTCATCTAAATCAGTATCTAAAAGAACTCCTTTAGTTAACTTATAATTTTCGATCAATTCTTCGAAATGATAGCTTTCAACACCCATAACAACATTTCCATACATTTGAATAAATCTTCTATAACTATCTTTAGCAAATCTTCCATTTGAAGTTTTTTTTGAAAGTGCAACTACTGTTTTATCATTCAGGCCAAGATTCAAAATTGTATCCATCATACCTGGCATTGAAACTCTTGCTCCAGATCTAACTGACAAAAGAAGAGGATTGTTTAAGTCACCAAATTTTTTAGAAACATCTCTTTCTACAACTTTAAGTTCTTTCTTAATTTGATTGATTAATTTTGCATTTAATTTTTTTTTATTTTTATAAAATATCTCACAAACTTTTGTGGATATCGTAAATCCAGGTGGTACAGGCAATCCCATTCTACCCATTTCTGATAAATTAGCACCTTTGCCTCCTAAAAAATTTTTCGGACTCTTTATCTTTTTTGCTTCTTTTGACTTGAAATTTAAAATTAACTTATTCATTAATGGTTTTTAACATTTGAAAATTTATAAAATTTTGAAACGTTTTACATAACATATTGATTAGTTCCAATCGATTTTTTCTCAAAGTTTCATTTTCCTCATTTACTTTTACGTTATCAAAAAAATCAAAAACTTCTTTTCTTGCATCAGCTAAAATCGACAATGATTTTTCATAATTTTCATCATTATTTATGTTAGAATAATACTTTCTAATTTCATTTACTTTTTTAAATAAGTTTTTTTCAAAATCACTTTTAAAAATTCCAGGGTCAGTTGTATTATCTATTTCAATTTTATTGTTTTTCATTTCATTTTCTAAAATATTTGAAGCTCTTTTAAATGTAGATGTAATATCTATTCCAATTTGATTATTTATAATCTTATTAAGACATCTTGCTTTTTCATAAGATGAAAATAATTTATTAAGAGAAAATGATGAAATTATAGCTTCTATAATATCATGTCTAATTTCTTTCTCTTTTAAATAATATCTAAATCTATCTTTTAAAAAATCATTTAGTTCCTTTTGCAAATTTTTGTTACTTAAATTGAAACCTTGATCTTGGTATAAACTTGAAGAAAAACTGAATAAGTCGTGTACTTTTAAGTTTTTTTTATTTTCAATTATAGTTCTAATTATACCTAGAGCAGTTCTTCTAAGTGCAAATGGATCTTTTGAGCTTGTTGGTTTTTCATTAATTCCAAAAAACCCAACCAGAGTGTCTATTTTATCAGTAATAGATAACGAAATACTGAATGGTTTTTTAGGAACCCTAGAATTCAATCCAATTGGCAGATACTGTTCCCTCAATGCTAACGAGATATCCTTATCAAAACCTTGATAAGCTGAAAAGTATCCTCCCATCACTCCTTGAAGTTCAGGAAATTCACCAACTAGTTCAGAGATTAAATCTGTTTTACAAATTGATGCTGATAACTCAACTTTCTCCTTACTTATTAATAATTCATCTGAAATTATACCACCGAGTTTTCTCATTCGTTGTACTTTGTCAAAATAATTCCCAAGACCTTTAAAAAAATTCATAGATTTTAATTCTGATACTTTTTTAACTAAATTTTGAGATTTATCTTTATTCCAAAAAAAATCTGCATCATTCAACCTTGCATCAACTACTCTTTCATTACCTATTTTGATAAGACCTTTGTAATCCTTTTTGTTTGTAACAATCAAAAATTCATTTGTAATTTCATTTTTATCGTTAAAAGTTGGAAAATATTTCTGATGTGTTTCCATAGTTAAAGTTAAAATCTCTTTAGGCATAGATAAAAACTTTTTATCAAAATTACATATAAGAATATTTGGGCTATCTACTAAATTTACGACTTCATCAATTAATTTAGGATTATCATTAATTTTTAATCCTTTTTTACTCAAAATTTTTGAAAAATTACGGTGTATTATTTTAAGTCTCTTTTTTTGATTAATAAATACTCCTTGTTTTTCAAAAAACTTTTCATAATTTTTAAAATTATCAAAATTTTTTTTCTTTTCCTCGAGATCCTTATCTATAAAAGTAGAGTTTGAAGAGACTAAATGGTAAAAATTAAAACTAATTATTTTTTTATCAAATACTGATAAAATTGATTTTAATGGTCTCCCCCAATTTAATTCAAATTCACCCCATTTCATTGACTTTTTCCATTGGTAGCTCTCTAAAATTTTTGGTATAAAATCAATTAAAAGATCGTGGGTCTTTAAAGATTTTGATTTTGTTTTATAAAAATAAAATTCACCTTTTTCTGTTTTCTTTTTATATAAATCTTTCTTTTCTATTTTGTTGGATCTAATAAAACCCTCGAGTGCTTGTTCCGGTGCCTCTATTTTTGGTCCTCTAATTTCCTCAGATTTGATTTTTATTATTTTATCTAAACCTTCAAAAACTATAACTACTCTATTAGGGGAAGATAATGAAAAACTTTTTTTTGATTTAATTAATTTTTCATTAAATAAATCTTTGAAATCATTTAAAATTTTTTCTCTTAAATCTTTTTGAAGTCCAGCCGGAATTTCCTCACTAAAAAGTTCTAAAAAAAATTCTGACATACTATTTTTGCGTTTCAATCCAAATTGCTGCTGCTGATTTCGTTATTTCTCTTATTCTACTAATGTATTCAGCTCTCCGCGCCACACTAATCACACCTCTGGCATCTAACACATTAAATATATGACTTGCTTTTAAACACTGATCGTAGGCTGGTAAAGATATTTTTTTTTTAACTAATGAAATTGCTTCACTCTCAAACATATCAAAAATTTTAAAAAGATTTTCAGTATTAGCGTGCTCAAAATTATATGATGAAAACTCTTTTTCAGCTTGATGAAAAACTTCTTTATACTTAATTCCTTCGTTATTCCAAACTAAGTCGTAAACATTTTTTTTTTGTTGGGTAAACATACAAATTCTTTCTAAACCATAAGTAAGTTCAACAGATACCGGTTTACACTCAAAACCTGCCATTTGTTGAAAATATGTAAACTGAGTTATCTCCATTCCATCACACCAAACTTCCCAACCTAGCCCAGCGGCACCAAGTGTAGGACTCTCCCAATCATCTTCAACAAACCTAATATCATGATCTTTATGATTGATACCTATCACTGACAAGCTATTTAAATAAAGTTTCTTAATGTTTGATGGAGATGGTTTAATTATTACTTGAAATTGATAATAATGCTGAAGTCTATTTGGGTTATCTCCATATCTTCCATCTGTTGGTCTTCTTGAGGGTTGCACGTAAGCAGCCTTCCAAGGTTTTGGTCCAAGAGATCTTAAAGTTGTTGCTGGATGAAATGTTCCAGCTCCAACTTCCATATCATAAGGTTGTAAAATAATACAACCATGTTTACTCCAAAACTTTTGTAAATTTAAAATCGTATCTTGGAAAGTTTGAAACTTTAGTTTTTTTTCATTTTTTTTAGAGGCCATATCTTTGCCAAATAGATTTTTCATCCAATAAATTCATAAACTGATCAACATGATCATTTGATGATGATATTTTTTTACTTAACCAGCTTTTTGATTTTTCAAATTTTTTGATTACAACATTTTCTCCAAATTTTTCTCTTAATATTTGATTAGCATCTCCAACACCATCAATCAAACCAAGATCTTTTGCTTTTCTACCTGACCAAAACTCTCCTGAAAATAATTCTACTTCATTTCTTTTTAATTTAGACCCTCTGCTTTTTTCAACAACTTCGATAAAATCTTTGTGCAAATCTAGTTGAATATTTTTTAGTCTTTCTATATCTTCCTTCTTTTCTTCTTGAAAGGGGTCTAGTGTACTTTTATTTTTACCAGCGGTATGGACTCTTCTTTCAACACCAATTTTTTTTATCAACTCAGTAAAACCAAAAGAAGAATAAATAACTCCAATAGAACCAATAATAGAGCTTGAATTTGCATAAACCTCGTCTCCAGCACATGCAATTAGATAGCCACCTGAAGCCGCTACATCTTCTGCAAAAACTATTACTTTTTTCTTATTCTTTTTAGCTTGCTGCTTTATAAAATTATAAATCAAATGAGACTGAACTGGAGACCCTCCAGGAGAATTAACTGTAATTGCAACACATGGTGCTTTTTTTAATGAAAAAGCTTTAGAAATTATTTCTTCTTGACCTGAAAAATCAATTCCCTGCTTGAATTTTCCCACATTTCCAATAACTCCACTTAATTTAATATGTGGAATAATTTTTTTCTTTTTTAAAAAAGAGAGCATTTTTTAATCTTTATAGAATTTTTAATTGAATATAAAGACACCTTATAATTGAAGATTTAGGTGCGTCAATTGATAAGTAATAAATATAAACTTATTGTACTAATTTGTAAGGGTATATGGGAACCGTAATACAGCTCAAAAATCAAATAAATAATTCTTATTTCCAACTTAAAGATTCAGTTGAAAACAGATTATTATTAGTAGAAGAAAAAATTAAACTAAAATTATCAAGTGATGTTGAATTAGTAAAAAAAATGACTGATTACCATCTTGAGTCTGGTGGTAAAAGATTAAGAGCGTTACTCACTTTAGGATCTGCGAAATTATGTGATTACTCAAAAGGTACAAGAGATATAAATTTAGCAGCTTGTGTAGAATTAATCCATTCTGCAACTTTAATGCACGATGATGTAATAGATAATGGCACTATAAGGAGAGGGAAAAAAACTTTAAATAAAATTTGGGATAATCAATCGTCTGTATTAGTTGGAGATTATTTACTAAGTAGATGTTTTGAAATGATGGTAGAAGATGGAAACTTAGAAGTTTTAAAATTACTTTCTTCCACTTCCTCAAAGATTGCTCAAGGAGAAGTATTACAACTTCAACACAAAGGTGAGGTTGATATGTTAGAGGAAACATACCTTAAAATTATATCTGCTAAGACTGCAGAATTATTTGCAGCATCAACAAAAGTTGGGGCAATTTTATCTAATACAAATCAAAAGAAGAAAGAAGCTTTAGAGTTTTATGGTAGAAATCTTGGTTTAACTTTTCAAATTGCTGATGATACTTTAGACTATAATTCAGAATTAAAATTATTTGGAAAAAAAATTGGTAAAGATTTTTATGAAGGAAAAGTAACACTTCCTATAATTCTATTATTTCAAAAAGCCAATATCGAAGAAAAAAAAAAATTAAAAAATAGTTTTTTAAAGAATACTAGAGATGAAAAAGATTTAGATTATTCTTTATCATTAATAAAAAAATATAATATCATCAATGCTTGTTATCAAAAAGCTCAACACTATATTAATCTAGCCTCAAACTCACTATCAGTTTTTGATGATTGTGAAGAAAAAAATATTCTTGAAAATTTAACCTCTTTCAGTATATCAAGGAATTTTTAAGGACTTAAAAGATTTTTAACCCAATTTTTATTTTCATCTAAAGTATATTTTAATCTTTCATGTATTCTGTTATCTCCATCTAACCAAAATTCAATACTTGATGGTTTTAAATTCCAACCAGACCAGTAATCAGGTCTAGGAACACTGTTCTTATCATTATATTTTTTTTTAAAACTTTCTAAAGAATCTAAAAGTTCCTCTCTACTTTTCAATATACTACTTTGTTTAGATGCCCATGCACCTATTCTACTTTCATAGGCTCTAGTATTGTAGTAGTCATCTGCAGTTTTATCATCAACCAAATTTAAAGTGCCTACAATTCTTATTTGCCTTAATAAACTTTTCCAATGGAAACACATTGTTGCATTTGGATTATCTTTTAATTCATTTCCTTTTTGGCTATTTAAATTCGTATAAAAAACAAATCCATTTTTATCAAAACCTTTTAAAAGAACCATTCTTACAGATGGGATACCAGTCTTGCTGGCTGTTCCTAAGGCTAAAGCGTTGGGATCATTAATTTCATTCTTTTTCGCTTCATTAAACCATTTTTCAAATAATTTAAATGGATCATCAAGATCTAAAAAGCATTTATTAAGCCCTAATGAGTTTTTTTGATTCATAATTTAAACAAAATAATCTATACAATATAAATAATGTCATTTAACACGTTTGGAAAGTTTTTTCGTTTCACAACATGGGGAGAGTCTCATGGGCCGGCCATAGGTTGTATAATTGATGGTTGTCCCCCACTAATTCAACTAAAAGAACAGGATATTCAAAAAGAATTAGATAAAAGAAGACCAGGTCAGTCAAAGTTCACAACACAGAGAAAAGAGAGTGATAAAGTTCAAATTTTATCTGGTGTCTTCGAAGGTAAGACAACAGGCACACCAATTTCTCTTATAATTTATAACGAGGATATGAGATCAAAGGATTATAAAAATATAAAAGATAAATTTAGACCTGGGCACGCTGACTTTACTTATTTCAAAAAATATGGAATTAGAGACTATAGAGGTGGAGGACGATCTTCTGCAAGAGAAACAGCTACAAGAGTTGCTGCAGGTGCAATCGCAAAAAAAGTTTTAGAAAAAAAATTAGGTAAAAAATTTAAGATTTCTGCAGCAGTTACTCAGCTTGGTATTCTTGGATGTGATACGACAAAATGGAATGATAAGATAATTTACAAAAATCCATTTTTTTGCCCAGATAAATCAATGTTAAAAATCTGGGAAAAATATTTATTAAGTATTAGAAAGGCAGGATCATCCTGTGGAGCGGTAATAGAAGTTAGAGCCAACGGGGTTCCTACAGGACTAGGTGCACCCATATATTCAAAGTTGGACTCTGATATTGCATCTGCAATGATGAGTATTAATGCAGTCAAAGGAGTGAATATTGGATCAGGTATGAATTCTGCTAAATTGTCTGGTGAGGAAAATTCAGATGAAATTTCACAAAAAAATAAAAAAATGAAATTTAGTTCAAACAACGCAGGTGGAATACTTGGCGGTATATCTTCTGGGCAAGAAATAATTGTTTCTTTTGCTGTAAAACCTACATCTTCAATTTTAAAAAGCAGAAAAACAATTAATAAATTTGGAAAAAATACTTTAATATCTGTAACTGGTAGACATGATCCTTGCGTTGGAATTAGAGCAGTACCAGTTGGTGAAGCTATGCTTTCGTGTGTTTTATTGGATCATTACCTAATGAATAAAGCACAGTGTGGTTAATTAAAACTATTTTTGTTTTTGCAAAATAATATTTGAATTTAAAACATCCAAAACTTTTTCTTCAATTGATCTGGAGTCTAAATTTGCAATTTTATACATATTATCTGGTGTGTCTTGGTCTATGAAAATATCAGGAAGTATCATTGATCTAAATTTTAAATTAGTGTCAATTAATCCCTTATTTGATAAAAAATTAATTACATGAGAACCAAAACCTCCAATAGAACCTTCTTCAATAGTCACAATTGCTTCATGAGTAGTAGCTAATTGCCAAATTAGATTTTCATCTAGAGGTTTCGCAAATCTTGCGTCCACGATGGTTATATTGACACCCTTTTTTTTTAAATTTTCAGCTGCTTTTAAAGTCTCATTTAGTCTTGCACCAAAATTTAAAATAGCCAATTTGTTCCCCTCTTGAACAATTCTAGATTTACCTATTTCAATTTTTTCATTTATATTTGGCAGAGCTACTCCTAAACCTGAGCCCCTTGGATATCTAAATGCACAAGGTCGGTCATTTATTTCTGTTGAAGTATTAATCATTTTTACTAGTTCAGACTCATCACTAGCAGCCATTACTACAAAATTTGGTAATGTTGATAAATATGTTGTATCAAAACTTCCAGCATGTGTTGGTCCATCAGCACCAACTAATCCTGCTCTATCTATTGCAAATCTTACAGGTAAACTTTGAATTGCTACATCGTGAACAACTTGGTCATATGCTCTTTGTAAAAAAGTTGAATAAATTGCTGCATAAGGTTTTAAATTTTCAGTGGCTAAACCAGCCGCAAATGTAACAGCATGCTGCTCGGCTATCCCAACATCGAAAGTTCTATTTGGAAATTCTTTACGGAAAATATCAAGACCGGTACCATCTGGCATTGCAGCTGTGATAGCTACTATTTTGCTGTCTTTTTTTGCATGGTGGACTAAAGTATTGGCAAATACTTTAGTATATGATGGAATTTTACTTGAGCTTTTTGATTGCTCACCAGTCTCAACATTAAATTTCGTAACTCCATGATAGTTATCTTTAGCTTTTTCTGCAAATGAATAGCCTTTTCCTTTTTTTGTTTTGATGTGAATTAAAATTGGACCCTCATGCTTTGAGTCTCTTGCATTTTTTAAAATTGGGACCAGAGAATTTAAATCATGTCCATCTATAGGCCCAATATAATAAAAACCTAAAGAACTGAACAAAGTTCCACCTGTTACAGCAGACCTTAGTAAATCTTCAGCTTTACCAGCTTTTGCACTAAATCTTTTTGAAAATGCAGATGTGATAAGTTTAATAGTTTCTCTTAAACTGAAATAAATTTTACCTGAAAAAATTTTTGCTAAATATGTACCCATAGCACCTACAGGTCTAGCGATCGACATATCGTTATCATTTAAGATTACAATCATTTTAGTTTTTGAAGCACCAGCATTGTTCATAGCTTCATAAGCCATACCTGCACTAATTGCTCCATCGCCTATAACAGCAATGACATTGTCAGATTTATTAGATAACCTATTAGCTTCGGCTATACCTAAGGCTGAGGATATTGAAGTTGAACTATGCGCTGCACCAAAAGGATCATATTCGCTCTCCTGTCTTTTTGTAAAACCAGAAAGACCTCCACCTTGTCTAAGAGATCTTATTTTATCTTTTCTTCCTGTCAAAATTTTATGTGGGTAACATTGATGACCGACATCCCAAATTAATTTGTCATTGGGTGTGTTAAATATATAATGAAGTGCAACAGTAAGTTCTACTACCCCTAGGCTAGCTCCTAAATGACCACCAGTTACAGAGACTGCGTCAATCATTTCTTCTCTCAATTCATCAGCTACCTTTTGAAGTTTTATTTCTGGTATTTGCTTTAAGTCTGATGGAAAGTTTATTTTATCTAAAAATTCGTATTTTTTTTTCATTTATTTCTTCTCAAAATATAGTTTAGAGTTTCAGACAAATTTTTTGATCTTGAACCATACTTTTTAAGTTTATTATTTATTTTAAAAATTAATTTTTTTGCATATTTAAACGTATTTTTGTGCCCTAGTAAACTAATTAGAGTCGCTTTTCCTTTGATTTTATCTTTTCCAGTTTTCTTGCCTGCAGCTAATAAACTTCCTTTGTTATCAATCAAATCATCAGCTACTTGAAATAATAATCCAATATCAGCACCTATATTTTCGAATTTGCTAATTTCTTGTTTTGATTTTCTTTTAATGATTAAAGGTGCAACACAACAAAAAATAAAAAGTTTTCCAGTTTTTTTAATTTCCATTTCAACTATTCTTTTTTTCGAAACTTTTTTATGTTCAAAACTTAAATCCAAATATTGTCCACCTGCTATACCCTGATGTCCTGAACTTTCAGAAATTTTATTAATCAAATTTATTTTTATTTTTTCAGAAAGATTTAAATCTTTATGACTTAAAATTTCAAAAGCCAATGTTAAAAGAGAGTTGCCAGCTAAAACCGCTGTGGACTCTCCAAATTTAATGTGTGTTGATGGTTTACCTCTCCTTATTGAATCATCGTCCATACAGGGTAAATCGTCATGTATTAATGAATAGGCATGAATACATTCAACTGCTGCACCTAAAATTATTAATGATTTATAATTTATTTTAAATATTGATCCAATATCAATTAAAATTTTCGATCTTATTTTTTTTCCTCCCGAAAACAATCCATATTTCATTGGTATTATCAATTCAGATTTTTTTTGTCTTTTGATAAATCTTTTTAGGTATAAGTTTGTATCTTGTGCAATTTTATTTAGTTTTTTTTGCATTTTTTTTAGAAGTTATTCTTAATATATTTTCTTGTGTTTTTTTATTTATATTCTTAGCATCTTTTTGAAATTTTTTTTCAATGATATTATTAAGTTTTATCAAATTTTGATATTTTTCTATTGATTTCTCTAAATTTTTTTGTGTCTCCAAATTTTCAATCAACTTATTAGCCTCTTGAGTTAGATCCTCAAGAGACATAGAATTATAATCATTTTGTAAATTTTTATCTTTCATATAATACTCTCAGATAATACATGAAAATTAATCTTGCAAATATTAAAAAAGCTCAAAAACTTCTTAATAAAAATGAGTGTGTGGCAATACCTACTGAAACTGTTTATGGTTTGGCCGCAAATGCCTATTCAGATAAAGCATGTAAAAAGATATATAAACTTAAAAAAAGACCTAAAAATAATCCTCTAATTGTACATTACTTAAATAATCAAACATTAAAGAATGATTGTATTTTAAATGATAGTTTTCTCAAACTTTATAAAATGTTTTGCCCTGGACCAATAACATTTATTTTGAATTTAAAAAAAGACTCAAAAATCTCTAAAATTGTAACTAATAGAAAAAAAACTTTAGCTGTAAGATTTCCAAAACACCCTATTACAAGAAATTTATTAAAAAATCTCAATTTTCCTTTAGCTGCCCCTAGTGCTAATCTTTCTTCAAAAGTAAGTGCTGTAAGTTCTGCTGATGTTAAAGATGATTTTGGAAAAAAGGTAAAATACATACTTGAGGGAGGAAAATCATCAATTGGACTTGAATCTACTATTATTGATATTAGAAATAAACCAAAAATATTAAGATTAGGTGGTCTTGAAATTTCAACTATTGAAAAAGCTTTAAACAAAAAAATTACTTTTTACAAAAATCCTTTGAAAATATCTTCTCCAGGTCAATTCAAGCTTCATTATTCACCTGGAATACCGATAAGACTTAATGTAAAAAAAATTAATAAAGAAGAGGCGTACTTATCAATAAAAAATATGAGACAAAAAAAAGCAAATTTTTATTTTTTATCGAAAGATGGAAATTTGAAAGAAGCTGCAAAAAATTTATATAGCATTTTAAGAAAAATTAAAAAAGATAAACATAGATCTATTGCTGTTGGTAAAATTCCCAATAAAGGATTAGGAAGGACTATTAACGATAGATTAAAAAGGGCCTCGAAATTTTAATGCACACACCATTGGAAGTAATTGAGCTATCAAAAGCTTACAACAATAAAGATGCTGTAAAGAATGTTTCATTCAAAATAAATAAGAATGAAATAATTGGAATTCTTGGTCCGAACGGTTGTGGAAAAACTACTACTATTGGTATGATTTTAGGATTATTAAAACCCTCAAAAGGAAAGGTTTTAATTAATGGACTAGAAATTGAAACCAAAAGAGTTGAAATATTAAATAATTTAAATTTTATTTCTCCATATATAGAATTGCCAAAAAAACTAACTGTTAAACAAAATCTAGAAATATATGGCAGACTTTATGATGTAAAAAAACTTACTACAAAAATTGAGTATCTCTGTGAAAAGCTAAGGCTCAATGAAATAATAAATAAAATTACTGGTGAACTGTCGTCAGGCCAAAAAAATAGAGTAAGTCTTGCTAAGTCTATAATTAATGACCCAACAGTATTACTACTTGATGAGCCAACTGCCTCTCTTGATCCTGAAACTGGAGACTTTGTTAGAAGTTTTTTAGAAAATTATCAAAAAGAAAAAGAAGCTTCAATTTTACTAGCTTCGCACAACATGAATGAAGTGGAAAGATTATGTACATCTGTTCTTATGATGAAAAATGGAATTATAATTGATCAAGAAAGTCCTAAAAAATTAATAAAAAAACACGGCAGAAAAAACTTAGAAGAAGTTTTTTTAGAACTTATAAGAGAAAAACATGAATCTGAATAAAATGTATGGTCTTTTTTTAAGACACTTTTTTCTTATTAAAAGCTCTTTACCTAGAATTCTAGACCTTATTTATTGGCCTACTATACAAATAATTCTTTGGGGTTTTATTTCAAAATTTTTTTCAATCTACAGTGACTATTATAATAACACACTTGGAATAATTTTAACATGTGCGATCCTTTACGATATTCTTTTTAGATCAAGTATTAGTTTTAATATGTTATTTTTAGAGGAGATATGGAGTAGAAATTTTACCAATTTATTTATAGCTCCTTTAAAATTAAAAGAAATAATCATTGCTTTAATTTTTACAGCTTTAATAAGGACTTTAATTGGGTTGGTGCCTGCAATTATTTTGACTGCTCCTTTGTTTGGTGTTTCAATTTTAAATTTAGGTTTTCCTCTACTTCTTTTATTTTTAAGTTTATATACATTTGGAATTACATTAGGTTTATTTGTAAGTGCTGGTCTTATAAGATTTGGTCCATCTTTTGAAAATATAGCATGGTCATCTCTCTTTTTATTAGCTCCTTTAGGTTGTATATACTATCCTATAGAAATTCTACCTAATTTCTTTCAAATTATAGCCAAAGGTTTGCCGTTAGTTTATATTTTTGATGAAACAAGAAACATTTTACTAAATGACTTTGTTAATTACCAAAATTTAAAACAAGCTTATATTCTAAACGTTATTTATTTAACTTTTGGAATTATTTTGTTTTATTTTTCTTTTTTAAAAGCCAGAGAAAAAGGAACTTTGATAAACATGGGTGAATAAATATTTAATAATGATTTTTAATAAATTTAAATATCTAAATATTGCAATATATATATCTCTTTTTTTAATCGCACTTTTAACTAGATGCTATCTTTTAGAGGATAGGAACTCTTGGTTTGATGAATGGCATTCAATTTATGTTTCAGATCCAAGCATCTCAAATGAGGAGACGTTTTTAAGATATTATGGAAAAAAAGGTAATTATATCTTACCAGAATATTATCCATCTTTATACTTATTCATATTGAAATATTTTTTTCAATTATTTGGTTATGTTGATGACAATGGAAGAATATTATCTTTAATTTTTGGTATTTTAACAATCCCTATCGCAATTTTTTTGACCAACTTCCTTAAAAAGGGTGTTGATTACATTTTTGTAGGATTATTAATTTCATTTAATCTATTTTTAACATGGCAATCGATTGAAATTAGAGCTCATAGTATTTTAGTCGCAATATCATTAATCAATATTGTTTTATTTTATAAAATTTTAGAGAAAGCAAGATTTACTCTGTACTTTTTATATTTTATCACCTCAATATTTTTATTATCATTGTGGCCTTTAGCCGGGTCAATATTTGTTGGTAAAACAATTTACTTAATCAAGGATTATTTTAGAAATAATAAAAAAAATATAAGAGTTTTTTTTTTATTTTGCCTAATATTAATTTCCTATGTGTTCTTAAATATTGATTACCTTAAATATAATATTGCCAGAGAAACTCATTATACTGTTTTGTATGAGTCCTTTTTTTACAATTATCATTTCCGTTCTTTTTTTGGATCAAAAATTTTAGGTGGAATTTTTTTAATAATATTCTCAGTACTCTTGATTAAAAATTTTAAAAATCTAGTTTTAAATCACAGAAAAGAAGATCTTTTATTATATATAATATTATCATCATATTTTTTACCTTTAATGTATACTTTTTTAAGAGCTCCAATAATGTCTCCTAAATATGTAATATTTATAGTTCCATTAGTAATTATTTGGATTTCTATAAATATTAAACTTAGACATCATATATTTTTCAAAATTTCTCTAGTGATGGTCTCTTTAATTTTTTTTATTATAGGAATCAATAATTCACCAATAGATAGGCCACCTACCAAACAAGTACTAAAAAAACTGTTAGATAATCAAATCAATTTAATTTTAACTGAAGAAAGAGATGTTTTTAATAATTATCTTAAAACAAAAAAAATGATTATTGATAATAAAATTAAAGTTCTAACAATTGATGATGAAATTCCTGATAATTTTGATAAATATTGGTTTTTATGTTTAAATAATGTCTTACATTTTATTGGTGATAAAGGCTTATTATCAAACAATCCAAAAATAGAAAGTAAATGTTTAGATGTACAACCTAAGGTACTATTTCATGAAATTAATCCCAGTATCTCAAATATTCAAGATTTCTATATTAAGCGATTTGAAAAAAAATATTGATCTTAAGAGATAAATTTTACCTTAGACAATAATAAAATAATTAAATGATATAAAACTCTATAATTCATTTTACTTTTATTATTAATTCTTTTTTTAAACTTTATAGGATAGTCTAAAGTCTTTTTTATTTTACATGATGAAATTATATCAAATAATATTTTAAAACCTTTTCCATATAATTTTCTTTTACAATTATTAAAAATGCGTTTTTTAATTAAAAAAAAACCACTCATTGGATCTGAAGTTTTTTTTTCAAAAAAAATATTTATCAAAATGATTAGTACTTTTGATATTAAAAATCTATATAAAGATATGCCCTCTCTTTTTTTAAAGTTTCTCGCGGCAATAATGAGACTAAGTTTTTTTGTTTCAAATTTTTCGATTAATTTAGGTAAATATTTAGGATCATGTTGTAAATCACCATCCATAACAATAATATTATTGAATTTAGATTTTGAAATTCCATAAATGACCGATTGAGATAAATCCTTTTTGTTATTTTTTCGTATATAAAAGCGGAAATTTTTTTTTAACTTTTTAATCTCAAATAATATTTTTTTACTATTATCATAAGAGTCATCATCTACAATAATTACTTCATATTTAAACTTTTTGAGTGATTTTGATATTTCTTTAACTAAATTAGTTAGATTTTTCGCTTCATTAAAAACTGGTATTATAAGAGAATAACCTTGCATAATTATTGGTGCGCCTGCTAGGAGTCGAACCCAGAACCTCCTGATCCGAAGTCAGGCGCTCTATCCAGTTGAGCTACAAGCGCATATAATATTAATATATCATTTTATGAAAAAAAAAATAAATTTGATTGTAAAAGATTGTAAAAAAAACATCAGAGTTGATGTCTTTATCAATGATAAACAAAATGATCTAAGTAGAACCAGAATAAAAAAGTTAATTTTAGATAAAAAGCTTAAAATTAATAATAAAACTATTACCGATCCATCAAAAAAAATTTCAGACGGAGACAATATTGATTTAACAATTCCTGATCCAAAAAAATTATCTCTAAAACCATTCAATTTTAAATTAGAAATAATTTATGAAGATGAAGATATAATTGTAATAAATAAACCCTCTGGTATTGTAATGCATCCTGGTGCAGGAAATTTTGATAACACTATTGTTAATGCATTAATAAATTATGATAAGAATTCTTTATCAAGTATTGGGGGTGAGCTTAGACCAGGTATTGTTCATAGAATAGATAAAAATACCTCTGGTTTAATTGTAATAGCCAAAAATAATCAATCCCATGAGCATTTATCAAGCCAATTTAGGAAACATACTATAACTAGAGTCTATTGGTTATTGATTTGGGGTAAAATTAAACCCTCTAAAGGCAGGATTGAAACTTTAATTACTCGAAGTTCAAAAAATAGACAAATGATGGAAGTAAGTCGTGTTAAAGGTAAAAAAGCAATTACAAATTATATAACTTTACAAGTATTTGAAAATAAAAACACTCCAACACTTAGTTTAGTAGAGTGTAAATTAGAAACTGGAAGAACCCATCAAATAAGAGTTCATATGAATTATTTAGGGCATAGTATAATTGGAGACGATAAATATAAAAAAAAATTTAAAAGAATAAAAAATATAGAACCTGAACTAGAAAAAAATCTTATAAAAATAAATAGACAATTTTTACATGCAAAAACTCTAGGTTTCATTCACCCCAAAAAAAATAAAGAAATGATTTTTAACTCAAATTTGCCAAGAGAGCTTGAAAAAATCATAAAAATACTAAGAAATACGTGAAATTATAATATTGAAAAAAAATAAAAATTAATTAGATAAAACGCTTATGAGTATGACTTATAATAATAATCTTCCTACCCTTAGTAATGAAGGTGGACTTTCTGCATACCTTGAGCAGATAAAAAAATTTCCAATGCTTGACGCTGAGGAAGAATATATGCTTGCAAAAAATTGGAAAACTACAGGAAATATTAAATCTGCCGAAAAACTAGTAACGAGTCATTTAAGATTAGTTGCAAAAATCGCAATGGGTTACAAAGGTTACGGTTTACCTGTAAATGAAATGATATCAGAGGGAAATATTGGATTAATGCAAGCAGTTAAAAAATTTGAGCCTGAAAAAGGTTTTAGATTAGCAACATATGCTATGTGGTGGATTAAAGCTTCAATTCAAGAATATATTCTAAGATCATGGAGTTTAGTAAAAATCGGAACAACCACTGCACAAAAAAAATTATTTTTCAATTTAAAAAAGTTAAAAAACCAAATAGCTCCTCAATCTGAAGGTGATTTGAAAAATGAAGATGTTGAAAAAATAGCAAACAAACTTGACGTTAGTAAAGATGAAGTAGTTTCTATGAATCGAAGATTATCTGGAAAAGAATTTTCTTTGAATGCACAAGTTGGAGAAGACGGTGATGAATGGCAAGATTGGTTAGTTGACAAAGAACTTGATCATGACTTAAAATTTGCTCAACATGAAGAGATGGAACAAAGAAAAGATTTGCTTAGAGATTCAATTCAAGTTCTTAATGAAAGAGAAAAAGAAATTTTATACTCAAGAAGATTAAATGAAAATCCATCGACTCTTGAGGATTTAAGTAAAAAATATAAAATTAGCAGAGAAAGAGTTAGACAAATTGAGAATAAAGCTTTTGAAAAATTACAAAAGCAAATGTTGTTGTTGGCAAAATCAAAAAACTTATTGCCAGCAAACTAGATTTCAAACGGGTTTTCAACCAAAATCGTATCATCTCTCTCAGGACTTGTAGATATACTTGATATTTTAGCTCCTACAAAATCTTCTATTGCATAAATATAATTTTTAGCTTCTTGAGGTAGTTCATCAATATTTTTGACACCATTTGTAGATTTTTTCCAGCCTTTAAAACTTTTAAAAATAGGCTTAATTTTTAGTTGGTCTTCAACAGATGCTGGTAAATAATCAATTTTTTTTCCATTAAGTTCATATTCTATACACATCTTAATCTCATCTAAATCGTCCAAAACATCTAGCTTAGTTAAAGCAATACCATTTATTCCCGAAACCTTTATTGTTTGTCTAACTAAAACTCCGTCAAACCACCCACACCTTCTTTTACGACTAGTTACTGTTCCAAACTCTTTTCCTTTTGTGCCCAACAATTCTCCTATTTCATCATTAAGCTCAGTAGGGAAAGGTCCCTCACCAACTCTAGTCGTATAAGCCTTAGTAATTCCTAAAACATAATTAATTGAGTCTGGTCCACATCCAGTTCCTGTAGCAGCATTAGATGCAACTGTATTTGAAGATGTCACAAATGGATAGGTTCCATGATCTACATCCAATAAAATTCCTTGAGCTCCTTCAAATAAAATTTTTTTGTTTTGTTTTTTAAACTTGTCAATTTTCATCCAAACTGGTTGTGAAAACTTTAAAAGGTCTGGTGCAATTTTTAGTAGATCTTTTTTTAATTGTTCTTTTTGAAATAACTTTTTACCAAGCCCTTTTCTTATTGCATTATGGTGCAACAAAACTGAGTCAAGTCTTTGATCAAGATTGATTTCAGATCTAAGATCCATTAAACGTATAGATCTTCTTCCAACTTTATCTTCGTAAGCAGGTCCTATCCCCCTTCTTGTAGTGCCTATTTTACTTTTTCCTGCTGAGTCTTCCCTAATTTCATCCATTTCTTTATGGAACGGTAAAATTAAATTGGCAGACTCTGAAATGATAAAATTATTTACATTTACATCTATTCCTTTATCTTTAATTTCTTTAATTTCTTCTAGTAAGGCCCATGGATCAACCACAACTCCGTTACCAATGATTGAAATTTTATTTTTTCTAACAATTCCGGAAGGAAGCAATCTTAGTTTGTAAGTTTTGCCATCAATTACTAAAGTGTGACCAGCATTGTGACCTCCTTGAAACCTAATAACAACATCGGCTTGTTCTGATAACCAATCAACAATTTTTCCTTTTCCCTCATCGCCCCACTGTGAACCTACAACTACTATATTCTTCATTATTTAAATCTTTTATAAATTTTTATTGAATTTAAGTGGTTAATTGGCCCATGACCTTTTCCATAATTTGGATTAGTTAATATTGCCGAATTTACATATTTAATTCCTAACTCACAAGCTTTCTTAATACTTTTTCCACAAGAAAAAAAAGTTGCAACTGCACTCGACAATGTACATCCAGTTCCATGTGTATTTTTAGTTTTAAATCTTTTGCTTGTAAAAATTTTGAAATCAGACCTATTCAAAAAAACATCATCAACTTTTTCAGTATTTAAGTGACCTCCTTTAATTAAAACATTTTTGACTCCAAAATTAATCAATTTATTAGCAGCAAAAATCATATCCTCTTTATTTTTTATCTTAATACCTGTCAAAACTTCAGCTTCAGGAATATTTGGTGTAATTAAGCTTACCTTATTAATAAGATTTTTTTTCAAAAAGATTATTGCTTCTTTGTCAATTAATTTAGCACCTCCTTTAGCAACCATTACAGGATCTAATACTATTTTTTTAATATTCAATTTACTTAATGACTCCAATACTTTTTTTATAACTAATTTAGAATGAAGCATACCTATTTTTATTGCATCTGGTTTTATATCCTTTGCTGAATAAATTATTTGATTTTTAATTTCATTTGGGGGTATGGCGATAACTGATTTTACACCTTTAGTATTTTGAATTGTTACAGCAGTGATTGCAGTAAGTGCATAAGATCCCAGACTGGTTACAGTTTTTATGTCAGCTTGAATACCAGCACCACCCGAAGAGTCTGAACCGGCTATGATTAATATTTTAGATTTTATTTTCAATTTGGTTAATAGTTTTTTTTATAATATTTATGCATTTTTTCAATAATACAATATTCTTAGACTCACCCATAATTCTTATCTTTGGTTCTGTGCCAGATTTACGTACAAGCATCCTACCTTGGCTCTTAATTAATTTCTCAGATTTTTTAATAGCAACTAAACAATTTTTTGATTTAATTATCTCTTTATCTTTAACCTTAATATTTTCAAGAATTTGTGGGGTTGCTTCAAATGTCTTAAATAATTCACTAGCTTTTTTCCCTTTTCTCATTGAAAATAAAACTTCTAAGGCTACCAATAATCCATCTCCGGTTGTAGCGAACTTACCAAGTATTATATGTCCAGATTGTTCACCACCCAAATTAAAATTATTTTTTTGCATTTTCTCTTTAACGTACCTATCTCCAACATTGGCTCTTATAAATTTTATTTTTTCATTTTTAAAATAATTTTCTAATCCATAATTAGACATTAGTGTTCCAACTACACCTCCTTTTAAGATTTTTTTTTTTTTCCATCTTTTTGCTAGCATCGAAATGATTTGATCACCATCTATTATGGTCCCTTTTTCATCTGATATAATTATTCTGTCGGCATCACCATCCAGTGATATGCCTAAATTTGCTTTATATTTTTTAACTAACCATTTTATTTTATTAGGAAAGGTTGAGCCACAATTGTTATTAATATTAAGCCCATTAGGAGATGTTCCAAATTCAAAAACTTTTGCACCTAAACTTCTCAAAAGCTTTGGTCCTGATTTGTAGCCAGCACCATTTGCACAATCTATTGCTATTTTCATACCTTTAAGATTGAAATTTTTTGGAAAATTTCTTTTCAATATTTTAATATATTTGTCATTTGCATCCTCTAATCTTTTTACCCGACCAAGAAGTTTAGGCTCAGAAAGATTTTTTACTATTTTATAATCTATCAATTTTTCAATTTTTTTTTCTATTTTATCCGATAACTTTAATCCATCTGGCCCAAATAATTTTAAACCATTGTCATAATATGGATTATGGGATGCTGTTATCATTATTCCCATATTTGCTCTCATTTTTTTTGTTAACATTGCAAGACCATTCGTGGGTAAAGGTCCAAGCGTATAAACATGCATTCCTGCTGAGGTTAGTCCAGAGACTAATGCAGGCTCTAAAGTATATCCTGATAATCTTGTATCTTTTGCGATAATTGCAGTTTGTTTAATTTTTTTTTGATTTTTAAAATATGTGCCAGCAGCTAAACCAAATTTAAAAAACATTTCACCATTAATTTTACTTTGATTGACTCTGCCTCTAATACCATCAGTTCCGAAATATTTTTTTAACATTTTAAAATTTTAAAGAACTCAAAACTTTTATACTCTGATTTACCTCATTCACATCATGGACCCTTAAGATTTGTATTCCTTGCATAATTGCTAATAAACTAGATGTTATAGTTCCTCCTAATCTTTCCTTAGTATCATTTTCTCCAGATAAAGCTTTGATAAATCTTTTCCGTGAAGTACCTACCATTACAGGAAAACCAAGAGAGTGAAAAATAGAAATATTTCTAAGTAAGGTAATATTATGTTTCAAGTTTTTACCAAATCCAATTCCTGGATCTAAAATTATATTATTATGTTTAATACCTTTTGATCTAATTAATTTTATTTTTTTTTCAAAAAAATCATAAATATCTAAAAGAACATTATGGTATCTTGGATTATTTTGCATTGTTTGTGGATTACCTTGCGTATGATGAATTACAAATGGAATATTCGATTCACTTAAAACTTTTAAGGTATCTGGATCATGTTCAAGACCTGAAACATCATTAATTAAGTTGATTTTATTTTCAATTCCTTTTTTCATTATCGTACTTTTTCTAGTATCTAATGAAACAAATTTTTTATATTTTTTAATTTTAAATAAAGTTGGAAAAATTCTTTTCCATTCCTCATTTGAATTTACTTCTTTCGATCCTGGATTTGTGGCTTCTCCTCCTATATCTAAAATACCACAACCATCTTTTATTAATTTTTTTGCATGTAACTCACCTAAGTTTTTTTTAAAATATTTTCCACCATCAGAAAAACTATTTGGTGTCAAATTTAATACACCCATTAGAATGGGTAAATTTGAAAATTTTAAACCTTTAAAGTATTTTTTCTTTGAAATTTGTCTAAGATCAATTAAAATTTTATTTCTTAATTCATTGTTAAGTTTTTTGATTTCTTTGATATTAACTTTTTTTACACTTTTTCTTGAAAAAACTTCAACTGTATCAAAAGATATAAGATTGTTTCCATGTACAGGTAACGATAATCTTTTTTTAACTTTTTCTTTTGAAACAGGACCAAAGTAAAAATTACACGCTCTTGTGTAATATCTACTCATATTATTTTAGTGAACTATTTTTGGTTTTAAGCCCATTGCACCTAATGCTGAACTTTGATCATCCTTATCTTCTGGTTTTTCTAATATTTTGTCTTTGGGATATATATTTTTATTAATTATATTTTCAATTTCTTCACCCGTTAAAGTTTCATAAGTTATTAAAGCTTTAGCAATTTTATGTAAATCATCTATTTTTTCAGTTAATATTTTTTTTGCCTGATTATAACCTTCATCAACTAATTTTCTGATTTCTTTATCAATTTTTTGAGCAACTGCTTCAGAAACAGATTGTGTTTGAGTTACGGATCTTCCTAAAAATACCTCTTCTTGATTTTCACCATATTCTACTGGGCCCATTTCTTCACTCATTCCATATTTTGTTACCATGGCTCTTGCTAATTGAGTTGCCTGGTTAATATCTGATCCAGTCCCACCACCAGCTCCGGTTGTGATATCATCTTTTCCAAAAATAAGTTCTTCAGCTACTCGTCCCCCAAAACATACTGCTAATCTTGCCTTAAGATATTTGATTGAATATCCATGTTTATCTCTTTCAGGAAGATTCATCACCATACCTAATGCCCTTCCCCGCGGTATAATTGTAGCTTTATGAATTGGGTCATAACTTGGCATATTAAAAGAAACTAAAGCATGACCACCCTCATGATAAGCTGTAAGTTTTTTTTCATCCTCAGTCATTACCATTGATCTTCTTTCTGCACCCATCATTACTTTATCCTTGGCTTCTTCAAACTCAATCAAAGTTACTATTCTTTTATTTTTTCTTGCAGCTAATAAAGCTGCCTCATTAACTAAATTAGCTAAATCAGCCCCTGAAAAACCTGGAGTTCCTCTAGCGATTGTTCTTAAATTCACATCTGGGGCCATTTTAATTTTTTTAACATGAACTTTAAGAATTTTTTCTCTACCGATTATATCAGGATTCGAAACTACAACTTGTCTATCAAATCTTCCTGGTCTTAGTAATGCAGGGTCCAAAACATCAGGTCTATTTGTTGCAGCAATAATAATAACACCTTCATTGGTATCAAAACCATCCATTTCAACTAAAAGCTGGTTAAGAGTTTGTTCTCTTTCATCGTTCCCACCACCTAAACCTGCTCCTCTACTTCTTCCAACTGCATCAATTTCATCAATAAAAATTATACATGGTGAATTTTTTTTACCTTGTTCAAACATATCTCTAACTCTTGATGCGCCAACACCTACAAACATTTCAACAAAATCTGACCCTGAAATAGTAAAGAAAGGAACTCCTGCTTCACCTGCTATAGCTCTTGCTAATAAAGTTTTACCTGTTCCAGGAGGACCGACTAATAATGCACCTCTTGGAATTTTTCCTCCTAGTCTACTAAATTTTTTTGG
This sequence comes from uncultured Pelagibacteraceae bacterium, assembly GCA_902627735.1. Taxonomy (GTDB): domain Bacteria; phylum Pseudomonadota; class Alphaproteobacteria; order Pelagibacterales; family Pelagibacteraceae; genus Pelagibacter. The sequence continues at coordinate 32,021 of CACOKI010000006.1, read as the reverse complement.
GTCTTTTAAAAATTCTACTATCTCTTCTACTTCCTCTTTTGCCTCCTCAACACCTGCAACATCATTAAAGGTAACTTTTCCTTTTAGCTCATTCATCATTTTTGCTTTGGATCGACCAAATCCCATGGCTCCACCTTTTCCTCCTTGCATTTGTCTCATGAAGAAAATCCAGACAGCAATTAATAACAACATAGGAAACCAAGAAAGCAAAACACCAAATAAAGATGGCATTTTTTCATCTAGTGGTGCTGCTGAAATACTTACTCCTTTATCTGAAAGTTTTTCTATTAAGTTCGGATCATTAGGAGCATAAGTTGTAAAGTTTTTTCCGTCGGAATAAACACCTTTAATATTATTTCCTTGAATCTCTACTTTCAAGACTTCACCATTATCTACAGAGGTTAAAAATTCTGAAAATATAACTTGATTACTCCCCCTCATATTTGATTGAGGATTTTTAAACATATTGTATAGACCGATAGTTAAAAAAACTATTATGGCCCACATTGCTATATTTTTAAAATTCATAAGTATAAAATAAGAGTTATTATGGATTTAACAAGAGGCTATTTTGGTAAAACTTGCGTTAATTTAACCTTCTTTTGAAATAATCACAGTTTGACTTACTTTTTCAATAATACAACCACCTAAAGTTGCTTTGAAGAATGTTCCTTTATTAATTTCGTGAATTATTCTCTCAATTTTTTTTCCTCTTGGTCTATAATAATTATTACCAATTTTTTTAATCGAATCAGAAAAAGATCTAAAAATCACTTCATCAGGTTGGTTAAAAAATTCATCATTTACAATTATTTGTCTCTTCTTTTTTGAAAAAAAAGAATTTTTTAATAAATTTTTTCTTACATAATATTCTATTACATCATCTGAATATCTTAAATTTTTAATTGTTTTTGCAAATTTTTTATTATCCAATCCATTATTTTCAAGTTGTTCTAAAAGATTTCTAACTCTAATCCTTTGAAATTTTTCATTATAGTTTGTTGGATCTTTTACATAAAAATTAAATATAAAATTTGATATAAAAATAAGATCTTTTTTCTTTTCGTCTAATAATGGTCTTAAAATATTTAGATTATTTATTCTATTGATTTTACCTAAAGAGATAAGACCTTTTAAACCACTTCCTCTTAAAAATCTTATAAAAAAATTTTCAAATAAATCATTCTGATGATGGCCCAAAAAAATATAATTAATTCCAATTTTTTTGCATCTTTGCGATAATAATTCATATCTTTTTTTTCTTGCGATAGATTGAATATTCTTAATGGGTTTTTTTCCTCGCCAAGTTAAAATTTCTGCATTAATGTAATTTTTTTTTAATATTTTTTTTACCTTGAGTGCTTCTTTTGTAGACTCACTTCTTAATTTATGATCAACAATAAAAAAAAAAGCTTTTAAACCTTTTTTTAAAGCATAAATTTTAGTCAAAAATACTAATGCTAAACTATCAGGACCCCCGGAAACTGCTACTCCAAAACTCTCATTAATATTTATTGATCTTTCAAATCTTTTATAAATTTTGTTGACCTTTTTATTATTTAACTTTTTTTGTAGAAGTTTAGGAATTTTGATTTTTACACTCGAATTTTTGAGACTCATATTTGGCTTTTTGGATCACAGACTGATTTGCTTCAGGATATTGCTTTTCAACACCATTTATCATTTTACATCCCTGATCTTTTTCTCCTATCTGTACCATGGATACACCAAGCTTTAACAAATTTATAGGAGCTTTTTCACCTTTAGGATATTTTTGATAACCTTCTAAATATGCTGATGCAGCATCAGTATATAATTGTCTAATTCTAAAAGTTTCTGCATACCAATATTGAGCATTACCTGCTAATTTGTGATCTGGATTCATATTCACAAATTCTCTAAACGCTCTTTCTGCAGTAGAATAATCACCAACTTTTAAAAAGCTTGTTGCAAACTCGTATTGCTCTTTAGGACTTGTGTCAGGAAGAATTTTTTCTTCAGCTTGAAATGTTTCGGTTATTATTGTGGCAGTAGTATCAATAGATTGAGTTTGTTGATTTGCATCTTTTGAAGTTGAATCTTTATAAGATATTGAACCTAAATCTTGAGGTTGTGAACTTCCAGGTAAAACTTCTTGATCATTAGATTTTTTTGTTACCTGTTTTAATTCTTGACCTGATTCAGATAAAGTCGAAGACTCTAAATTTTGAAACCTTACCTGATTATCTGCTTGAACTTTAGAAAGTCTATTTGACAATTTATCTAATTTAAAATTAATCTCTTCAAATTTATTTGTAAGTTGTTGAAATTGATTTTCAATTTCTGAAAGCTTTAATAAATGTCTTGTTAATACATCCTCTGAATTTTCATTATATGAATTGCTTGTAGTATTATTCCCACCTTCAAATTTAATTGTTCCTGAATAAACAGCTTTCTCTAAAGTTTTAACATCATTTTGAAGTTGTTCTAAAACTTCATACATATTATGATTATCTGCAAAGGAATAATTTGAAATAAAACTTGTCAAAAAAAATATATTCAATAATAAAATTTTAAAAAAGAATTTCATAAGTTAGGATATTATTAAAATAATGGCAAAAAAAAGACCCTTGAATCTCTTTAAGATTAAGGGTCTTTAAAATTAAGTTTTAGTTTGCTTTTACTGTAACTGATCTTCTATTTTTTGACCAAGCTAAAGGATTAGAGCCTGAGTCAACAGGTCTTTCTTTTCCATAACTTAAAACTGAAATTCTGTTTGAAGAAATTCCATAAGTCATCAGATAATCTTTAGCTGCATTAGCTCTTCTTTCACCAAGTGCTAAATTGTATTCTCTTGTGCCTCTTTCATCTGCATGACCTTCTAAAACAATCGTAACGTCAGAATTTTTTCTTAACCATGCCGCTTGTTTTCTTAAAGTTTCTCTAGATGCAGTTGTTAAAACTGACTCGTTTGTTGCAAAAAAAACTCTATCTGGAACTCCTGAGGCTAAATACTCAACAGTGTCTGTTCCAGTATAAACATCTCCTTGCATTTGTCCTGTTGATTTTTTTGATGTAGCACACGCAGATAGTGCCAAACAAGCAACAGCTATTAAAAAAGCGTTTTTTAGAATTTTGTTTAATTTCATTATTGCTCCTTGATCAATATTTCTTATTCTTGACTTTTTCACAACTAATTAGATGTTTCAAGTATAAAAATCAAGATAATATTGATTAATTACTTAATAAAGATGACCATGATGGGTCAGAGGCATCAGTTGGAGTATCTACTAACCTCTCATTATACCCTGTCAAATCTATAGACCATAATTTTGCAGAAAAACCTTCTCCTTTATCATCAGTTTCTGTCTCTCTATAAAAAATTAATACTCTTCCATTAGGTGACCATGATGGAGCCTCTTGATAAAAATTTTCTGTTAACAATCTTTCTCCACTACCATCAGTTCTCATTACACCTATATAAAATTTTCCTTTATGTAATTTTGTGAAAGCAATTAAATCTCCCCTAGGAGACCAAACTGGTGTTCCATATAAACCTTTGCCAAAAGAAATTCTTTTTACATTACCTCCATCACTATTCATTATATAAATTTGCTGATAACCACTTCTGTCTGAATTAAAACAAATATATTTTCCGTCTGGTGAAAAAGAAGGAGAAGTATCAATAGAAGGATGATCTGTTATTTTTTCAACAATTCTATTTTCTAGATCCATAGTGTAAATATCAGAGTTACCATCTTTAGCAAAACTCATAATTATTTTTTTTCCATCTGGTGAAAATCTAGGTGCAAATGTCATTCCTGGGAAATCTCCAACAACTTCTTGCATTCCAGTTTCAATGTCTAACAAATAAACTCTAGGTAAGTTTCTGAAATAAGATAAATAAGTAACCATCTGACTTGTAGGATTAAATCTTGGAGTTAAAACAAGTTCATTACCAAGTGTTAAAAATTTATTATTTGCCCCATCCTGATCCATTATCGCTAATTTTTTAATTCGCCTAGTTTTAGGTCCTTCTTCAGCAACATAAATGATCCTTGTATCAAAATATCCTTTTTCTCCAGTTAGTCTCTCATACACTTTATCAGTAATAATATGACCTACACGTCTCCAATTATTTGGAACAGTTGTAAACGCTAAAGCCATCATCTCTTTACCAGCAAGAACATCCCATAATCTAAATTCAACTCTTAATTTTTCTTCTACAAAATTTACTTTTCCAGTTATCAAAGCTTGAGCTTTAATTAAATTCCAATCTTCAAATCTTGGTTTCAAATTAGCAATGTCTGGTGCTTGTAAAAAAGCATCCTTATTTAATGGATTAAAGAGTCCGGAGGTTTTTAAATTTTTTTCTACAACGATTGAAATTTCTGATCCAATATTTTTTTTTTGAAGTATTTTTTCAAAATTTTTTCTGGAATTTTCATCTATAGATAAAGGTGAGACAGCTATTGGTAATGGATTTAAATTTCCCCTTGTTATGTCAACCTCTATTAGGGCAAAAGTTTTAAAAGGTATTAATATAAAAAGTAATAATAATATAAATAACGATCTTTTCATAAAAATATATTACCCTTCTAACATCTCTCTTGCATCAAAATTAAGTTGTAATTCTTTCCATCTCTCATATCCAGTGGTTGGCACTCTAAGTGGTTGGCATAATTTTACTGCTCTTAATGCACTTTCAGCTAATACTTTATAAAAACCCTGACCTGGCTTATTCATTCTTGCATGATCCAATATTTCAGATTGCGAAACTGTACCATCAGGATTAAGTTTTAATTTAATTCTAACTAATAAATTTTCATTGTATGGTAAACCAAGCGGTATGCTCCAGCATCCAAATATTTGAGCTTTTAAAGCATCTTCCTCACTTAATGATAAACCAAAATTTTCAATGTTTCTTTCTTGATCTTGAGTAATTTTATCTGTTTTATTTGTTGTTTCTGCACTTTCCTCTTTAGATTTATCTATTAAAGCAGCAATATTATTTGGATCGAATAATTCATCTTTTTCAAATTCAGACACTTGCTTCACTTCATTATCAATTTTTTCTGGATTCTGTTTGTCTTCTTCTATTTTTTCAATTTTTTCAACTTTATCTTCTGGCATAGGGATACTATCTGGTTTTATTTTTTTAACCTTTTTAGGTGGCGCTTGCTCAGAAACTAACTTTTTTTCTTTTTCCTTAATTTTTTCAATTATTTTTTTTGCCTTAGGTGCAAATGGAATATTGGTTTTATCAGTGATTTGAATTAACTCAATTGAAACTATAGGAGGTAAATCGACAGGTTTTTTTGCTAAAAAAGGTAAACTCATAGCTGTAATCATTATTAAAATCACGTGCAAAACAGAAGATATAATTAAACTTCTATTCACTTATGCAATTACCTTTCTTTGTAAGGCTCTGAAATAAGGGCTACCTTTGTGAAACCTGAGCCTGACAATAATCCCATAATTTCCAAAACTCTTCCATAATTGATTGTCTTATCTCCTCTAACATAAATTCTAGTATCAGTTCTATTTTTTGATACTGCTAAAACTTTTGCGATTATTTTTTCATATTCAACCTTAGATTCTTGAATAAAAATCTCACCTTTTGAATTGATTGTTAAAGTTAAAGGTTCTGTTTCCTCAGGTAAAGAATCTGCTGAACTCTCAGGTAGGTCAACTTGAACACCAACAGTAAGTAATGGAGCTGTAACCATAAATATAATCAAAAGAACTAACATTACGTCTACGAATGGTGTAACGTTTATTTCACTCAATGGTTCTTTTGTCGAACGGTTAAACTTGAAAGCCATTTTAGATGATTGTTAAAAACCTTTTTGAAAAGTTTTCTAATCTTTGAGAGTATTTAATAGAATCATTATTAAATTTATTATATGCAACAACAGCGGGTATCGCCGCTAAAAGACCTAAAGCTGTTGCAAAAAGAGCTTCAGCAATACCAGGTGCAACAATTGCTAAACTAGTATTTCTTGAAATTGCAATTGATTGAAATGAATTCATTATACCCCAAACTGTACCGAACAAACCTATGAAAGGAGCGGTAGAACCAACTGTTGCTAAAAAGGTAAATCCTTTACTGATTTTTGTAATTTGCTTCTCAATTCCTGTTTCTAATATAGTTGTCATCCTACTATTCAAATCTGTTTTAGATCTTCTTTTTAGTAAATTTTGCATAGCATCTTTGAAAATTAATGCCATAGGATCTTCGATATTTGATGGGAGGTTATTATAAAAAGATTCTGCAGATCTTGAGTTCCAAAACTTTGTCTCAAATTCTTCAGTCGACAGATTTATTTTCTTAAATAATCTAAACTTTTCAATAATTACTGCCCATGAATAAATTGAGCAAGCTATAAGTAAAACTATCACAGATTTTACTATTATGTCAGCACGAGAAAATAAATTGATTAATGAGAAATCTGCACTTGATGCCAATCCTACTGCTTGAGTCGAAATATCTGCTTCCATGCTGTCTTCTCACACTTAAATGTGTCATGATTTTGTCTTAATATTTTTAGATTAATCCTCTATTTTGTAAGTTTCATAATAAAAACTAGCAATTAAAATAGCATCTGCTTTATTTGAATCCTTTTTTTTTGATAATTGAGAGGAAAAATAAGGAAAAATTTCAATCGCTCTTGTTCTACTTGCATCTTTCTCTGAATTAATGAGATTAAAGTACTTTTTCCATTTAGAAGGTCTTACAAAATACATTGGTAATTGCATTGCTGAACAAATCCCTTTTAAAATTCCAAAAGATTGACCAAAATTAAACATACTGGTAACACCTTGACCAGGCATTGCAGATACTTGTTCAATAACAACTCTTATGTCGTCTTTTCCAAATTTTTTAACCATTCTCAATATTTCATTATAAATTTGTGAACCATTAACCTGTTTTTTATTTTTTTTTCCCTCAGCCATAGTAGGCATCTCGATCACTTCGATAATTTTTCCATCATCTAAAAAAGAAATCGATCCAGAAATACCAGGGTCTATTCCGATTATTAACATAAATTATTCATTAAATTTTGCATTTGAATATATATTTTGAACGTCATCTTCATCCTCTAAAGTTTCTAAAAGGTTTATTAATTCCTCATTTTTTTCTTTTGAAACTTTTACATTATTCAGTGGTATCCACTCAATTTCTGTAGAAATAAAATTTGTAATTTTTTTTTCTAACTCTTTTTTTATATTATATATTTCGCTTACTTTACATTGTATCTCATGAAATTCATTATTTGATTTACATTCATCAGCACCAGCATCTATTGCAAGCTCGAAAACATTTTCGTCTGAAATCTCTTTTTTATCTATTCTAATCACACCCAATTGATTAAAATTATGAGAAGCAGAACCTTGAGTACCTAAACTGCCACCTGCTTTTTGAAAGATAGTTCTTATTTTTGATGCAGTTCTATTTCTATTGTCTGTCAAAGCTTCGACTATTATAGCTACTTTTTCAGGACCAAAACCCTCATATCTTAAATTTTCAAAATTAGTTTCTGTATTTGCTGATGATTTATCTATAGCTCTAGTAATATTGTCTTTTGGCATATTCGCAGATCTTGCTGCTTGTATTGCGGATCTTAATCTAGGATTCATTGATGGATCTTTATCACCTAATTTTGCAGCAACAGTAATTTCTTTTGATAATTTTGAAAATATTTTAGATCTAAGCTTATCAGCTTTACCTTTTTTATGTTTAATACCTGCCCAATGTGAATGACCTGCCATATAGATTATGTATTAACTAAATGACCTCCAAAAATATAACTATTCACTTTTTTAGCTAATCCGGTTTTGATATCACAATCAACAATTACACCACTCAAAGTAGCTTCACCTTGCGAAGGAAAGTGTTTGACTGAGTCTTTTTTCATAAATCTGTTTATTGAATTTTCTTTATTCATTCCAATTACAGAGTCGTAATCCCCACACATACCTGCATCAGTTTGATAAGCAGTGCCATTCTTAAGAACTCTTGCATCGTTGGTTGGAATATGTGTGTGGGTTCCAACTACAAGAGTTGCTTTACCATCAAAAAAATGTCCAATTGCGTTTTTTTCACTTGTAATTTCTCCATGAAAATCAACTACAAGAAAATCATAGTCTCTTTTCAGCTTATACATGTCCACAAATTTTTTTGATACTTCAAAAACATCGTTACATTTTTTCATAAAAACATTCCCCATCAAATTAAGAACACCAATTTTTACTTTTGTTGGGATTGTGAAAATTTCAAAACCCTTTCCAGGAGCTGGTTCAAATAAATTTTGTGGTCTTAATAATCTATTTTCTTTTTCAATAAAGTTCATAATATTTTTTTGATCCCAAACATGATTACCAGTTGTTATTACATTTACACCACAGCTATATAAATTTTGACAAATTTCTTTTGTTAATCCTACTCCAGTTTCGTCTGCATTTTCACCATTAACAATTACAAAATCTATCTTTTTCATTTTAATTTGACTTGATAGACTCTTAATTATTTTTGAACAACCTGACATACCAACTACATCTCCCAAAAATAATATTCTCATTTTATTTTATTTTTCTCTGTAATAATAAAGTCTAATTTTATATCAGTATGATTAATAGGTATTTTCTTAACTTTTTGAAATGAATAAGCCAACCCTATAGTAACTGTTTTTTTTCTTTTTTTTAATCTTTTAATATATCTGTCGTAAAATCCTCCTCCATAACCAACTCTATTAAAAAACTTGTCAAAAGCTACAAGAGGAATTAATAAAATATCTGGATAATTTATATTTTTGGAAATTGGTTCTGGAATTCCATATTCATTTATTTCCAGAGGATCTTTTGTTGACCAATTAAAAAAATCCATCCTATAATTTTTTTTTATTTTAGGTAATGAAATAAAATAATTTTTTCTTTCAAATTTTTCTAAAATATTTATTACATTTACCTCATAATTATAAGGATAGTATCCACCTATTAATTTACCATTTACTCCATTTTTTTTTAGATAATTCAATAAATAATCAAAACTAATTTCTGATTTTTTTTGGTATCCTTTTTTTCTTACTTTTAATATTTTTTTTCTAATGTCAGATTTTTTCACAAGAAATTAATTAAGATAGGCTCTCTATATTAGCTTTTTCAACAAAACTTGAGATTTCCTCTGTTGCTTCATCAAGGAATTTTTCATAATTTTTTCTGCTCATTTCCATCTCATTTTTAAGTTTATAATGATCTTGATTTAATTGATTGATCTCAGTTTCTTTTTTGTCTCGATACTCGTATATCAGTGTTTTTAATTCTTTGAACTTATCAGAAAGAATTTTTAACTCATCTTTCTTTTGATCAACTTTTTTTTTAGTTTCATAATATTCGTCCATTACTTTTACTGCAGTTATTAATAAAAGTTTATTTTCTCCTAAATTTCCTAAATCATTTTTTAAATTGTTAAACTTTTGATTTATCTGAATTAACAGCTCCTCTAAATGCTCTTCTTGTCCATCTTCACAAGACAATATAAAATCTTTGCCGTTAAACTTAATACTTACGTTTGCCATTTATCTATTTCCTCTAATAAACTATCTGTTTCTTGATTTAATTCATCAATTTTTTCTGTAAATTCAGTTTGTTTTTTTTGTTCAATTTTTTCTTGATTTTGGAAATCCTCTAATTTTTTACTTAAATCATGATAATCGTCATATAAAATTTTATATTTTTCCTCTAATTCTTGTTTTTCAATTTCTAATTGATTCTTTTGTATATTTAAATTTTCAATGTTTTTTTTTATATCTGGGTTTTTAAGATTTAAATTTTTTAATTTTGTTAACGCCAAATTAAGTTTTTTTTCTTTTTCGATCACAGAATTCATATATATATAATCATAATATTAAATAGAATCTTCTTAGTCTAGACAGGATAATTTTTTGAGCAAACATTACAAGGAATTGGCTAATTGTATAAGGTTTTTGTCAATTGATGCAGTTCAAAAAGCAAATTCAGGACATCCTGGAATGCCGATGGGAATGGCTGATGTAGCAACAGTTCTTTTTAAGGATTTTTTAAATTTTAATCCAAAAAATCCTAGTTGGATAAATAGAGATAGGTTTGTTCTCTCAGCAGGTCATGGTTCAATGCTTCTTTACTCTTTACTCTACCTTACTGGTTATAAAAGTGTTTCTTTAAAAGATATAAAAAACTTTAGACAGATAAAATCGATATGTGCAGGTCATCCTGAATACCACCATAATACCGGCATTGAAACTACTACAGGCCCTTTAGGACAAGGAATTTCTAATGCGGTTGGTTTTGCAATTTCAGAAGAAATTCTTAAAAGTAAGTTTGGGAAAAAAAAAATTAATCATAAAACTTATGTATTAGCAGGTGATGGTTGTTTAATGGAAGGCATAAGTCATGAAACCTTAAGTTTGGCTGGACATTTAAAATTAAAAAATCTTGTTTTATTATTTGATAATAATTCTATTTCAATTGATGGTCCTACAAATTTAGCTGTTTCAGATGATCATGAAAAAAGATTTAAAAGTTATGGATGGAATTATCTTAAAATTAATGGTCATAACTATAATGAAATTTCAAAAGCTTTAAAGAAAGCTCAAAAATCTAATAAACCAATTGCGATCTCTTGTAAAACAACAATTGGTTATGGATCACCTAATAAAAGTGGAAAAGCATCATCACATGGAAGTCCGCTAGGTGAGGATGAAATTAAGTTAGTTAGAAAAAAATTAAAATGGAGTTATGAACCTTTTAAAATTCCAGATTATTTATTAATTGAATGGAGAAACATAGGAAAAAAAGCAGAACAAAAAGCTAGAAAACATGAGAAAAAATTTAAAATTAATTTCCATAATAACAAGATAGCTTCTCTCAAAAATCAAATTGAAAAGACAAAAAATAAATATTTAAAAAATTTAAAGTCGATAGCTACAAGAAAAACTTCTGAGATGTTTTTGGATATTGCAACTAAATTACCAAATTTAATTGGTGGTTCAGCTGATTTAGCTGGCTCAAATAATACTAAAACAAAAAATCATAAAATAATTAAGCCAGGTAATTTTTCAGGAAACTATATTCATTATGGCGTTAGAGAACATGCTATGTGTGGAATAATGAATGGTATAGCGTTACATAGTGATTTAATTCCATATGGTGGAACTTTTCTAATATTCAGTGATTATTGTAAACCATCAATCAGATTAGCTGCAATGATGAAGCAAAGAGTTATTTATATATTCACACATGATTCCATCGGGTTGGGAGAAGATGGTCCAACACATCAACCAATAGAACAATTAACAAGTCTAAGATCAATTCCAAATTTAAATGTATTTAGACCCTCAGATCTTATTGAGACTTTTGAATGTTGGGAATTAGCACTTAAAAGTAAAAGTACACCAAGCGTTTTAGCTTTAACTAGACAGGGAATTAATCCTGTAAGAGTAAAGAATTCCTCTAAAAATATGTCGTCGAGTGGGGCTTACGAAATTTTAAGAACTGGAGATAATATAAATGTTACAATTATAGCAACTGGATCTGAAACTAGTTTGGCAAGTGAAGTTAGTCATAAATTAGCCACAGATGGCATTTATTCCAAAATAATATCAATGCCCTGCCAAAAATTGTTTGATCAACAAAATGAAAGTTACAAAAATAAAATTTTGAATGAAACTAAGTTAGTTATTTCAATTGAAGCTTCTGAAACAGATTATTGGAAAAAGTATACCGGTAAAAATGGATTAAATTTTGGAATAAATGATTTTGGTAAAAGTGCTCCATACAAAGATATCTACAATCACTTCAAATTAAATTCTGAAAATATAACAAAAAAGATTAAAGAAAAATTATGACTATAAAAGTTGGAATTAATGGGATGGGTAGAATAGGAAGGATGATCGTCCGATCAATAATTGAAAATAATAACAAGAGTATTAAAATTAAACATATAAATAACAGAACTAACCCCGAAACTTGCTCTTCTCTTTTAAAATATGACTCAATACACGGTAAATTTAAAGGTAAAATTGATTTTGATGTAAACAACCTGATTATCAATAAAAATAAAATTACCTTTAGTCAAGAGACTAAAATAGATAATATTAACTGGAAAAAATATGGTGTTGATTATGTCTTTGAGTGTACAGGTAAATTTAATTCTAAAGAAAAATTATTACCACATCTCAATAATGGAGCAAAAAAAGTTATAGTTTCAGCTCCATGTAAAAATGCAGATAAAACTATTGTATTTGGAGTAAATGAGTCAGAATTAAAAGAAAAAGATAAAATTATTTCTGCTGCATCTTGTACTACAAATTGTCTGGCACCAGTTGCACACGTTCTAAATGAAAATTTTGGAATTGAAAAAGGTTTTATGACAACCATCCATGCTTTCACAAGCGATCAAAGAATTTTAGATAATTCTCATAAAGATCCTAGAAGAGCAAGGTCTGCTAGCCAATCTATAGTACCAACTTCGACCGGTGCATCTAAAGCAATTGGTGAAATTATACCTGCTCTGAAGGGTAAGTTGGAAGGAGTGGCCATGAGAGTCCCCACACCTAATGTTTCTTTAATTGAGCTAGTATTTTGTACAAAAAAAGATTTAAGTATTAAAAAAATTAATTCAGCATTTCAAAACTTTAGTAAAAAAAATAAAATACTCGAAATCACAGAAGAAAAACTTGTGTCGATTGATTTCAATCATAACCCAGCATCCTCAATCATCGACAGAAATTTAACTAATGTAGTTGGTAAAAATATGGGCAAAATTTCCGCTTGGTACGATAATGAATGGGGTTTCTCAAATAGAATGTCTGATATAGCTATATATTTACATAAGAACTTCAACTAAAAAAAATCAATGAAAAAAATTGAGGATTTAAGCGATTTAAATAAAAAAAAAATTTTGTTAAGACTTGATTTAAATGTTCCTCTTAAAGATAGTAAAATAACAGACACAACTAGAATTGATAAAATTTTACCAACTTTAAAATATTTAATAGAAAAAAAATCTCAAATTATCATAATTTCTCATATCGGAAGACCTAATGGTAGAATTGATTCAAAACTGTCAATGTTACCTGTATGTGAATATTTGTCAGCAAAGTTAAAGATAGAAGTGAAATTAATTAACAAAAAAATATTTGATATCAATCCTAGCTTATTTACAGAAAATTACAGTAATAAGATTTTTTTTCTAGAAAACATAAGATTTTATGAACAAGAAGAAAGAAATGATGAGGAATTTGCGAGGAAATTATCTAGTTTTGGTGAAATATTTGTGAATGATGCTTTTTCTTGCTCACACAGAAAACACGCATCTGTGGACAAAATAACAAAATTTTTACCTTCATATTGTGGTATTCAAATGAATGCAGAGATAAGTGCTTTAAAAAAGGTTACTACAGATATAAAAAAACCTATTGCATGTATTGTAGGTGGTTCAAAAATTTCCACTAAAATAAGTGTAATTAAAAATTTAATACCAAGATTTGAAAACATTATAATTGTCGGAGCTATGGCAAACAATATTATTAAATATAAAGGTTTTAACATAGGAAATTCAATAATAGAAAATAATTGTAACAATATAGTTGAGGAAATTTTTTCATTAGCTAAACAAAATACATGTGAAATTATTTTTCCAAAAGATGTTGCTGTAGGAAAAAAACTAAATGATAAAGCAAAAATTAAAGATTTGTCTAATATACTAGATGACGATATAATTTTAGATATCGGGCCAGAAACAATAAATTTAATTAATTCAATTTTAGATAACAGTAAAACAGTTTTATGGAATGGGCCAGCTGGTTACTTTGAAAATTCCAATTTTGCAATTGGTAGTGAAGAAATTGCCAAAAAAATTGTAAGTTTAGGAAATAAGATTTACTCTGTAGCTGGTGGTGGAGATACAATTGCAGTTATAAATAAAATTAATGCGCTTAAAAAATTAGATTTTGTTTCAACTGCAGGTGGAGCTTTCTTAGAATATCTTGAAGGTAAAGAAATTCCTGGTATAAGTGCGCTAAAATCATGACTGAATTAAATAAGTTAGCTCTTAAAATTTTAGAAGATGGAAAGGGCATTCTGGCTGCAGATGAAAGCACTGGAACAATGACAAAAAGATTACAAAGTGTAAAAATAGATTCAACAGCTGAAAATAGAATTTTATTCAGAGAAACACTTTTCTCTTCAAAAGAAATGAAAAAATATATTGGAGGAGTAATTCTATACGATGAAACAATTAAACAAAACGCCAGTAATGGTAAAAATATTTCTCAATTAATTTCTGATATTGGATCAATAGCTGGAATAAAAGTCGACACAGGTGCAAAACAATTGGCAGGAAGTCCTGAGGAGAAAATTACTGAGGGACTTGACGGGTTAAGAGAAAGATTAAAAGAATACTCACAGCTTGGAGCTAAATTTACCAAATGGAGAGGAGTTTATAATATTACAGATAGATACCCCAGTAAACTTTCTATAGACTCCAACGCACATGCGTTGGCAAGATATGCGGCACTAGTTCAAGAATGCAATATGGTTCCAATAGTGGAACCAGAGGTATTAATGGATGGAGATCATTCAGCTAATGACTGTTTTGAAAAAACCTCATCAGTAATTAAAAAATGTTTTGAGGAATTAATTTTACACAATGTAGATTTGTCAGGAGTAATATTGAAACCAAATATGATTTTAGCGGGTAATAATTCCAAAAATCAAATAACTAATGAAGAAACTGCAAAACTAACAGTAAAATGTTTGAAAGAATCTGTTCCAAATGAAGTGCCAGGAATTGCATTTCTCTCAGGTGGACAAAGTGAGTTGCAAGCTACAGAAAATCTAAATCTTATAAATAAATTCAATGACACAAATTTTATAATGTCCTATTCTTATGGTAGAGCCTTACAACAAAGTGCCCTTAAACACTGGGCAAAAGATGTGAAAGATATTCAGGGAACACAAAAAGTGTTCGATCATAGGGCTAGAATGTGTACATTAGCTGCCCAAGGAAAATGGTCAAAAGAGCTTGAAAATTACTAATCCTAAAAAAAAGTTTATTTATTTAATTTCACCTAATTATATTAAATCAGGATTTCTTTCAAATTTAGAAAGAATTTTATCTACAAAAAAAATAGAATTTTTTCAATTAAGATTAAAAAATAGTTCTTTACGAAAAAAAATTAATATTGGCAGAAAAATTAAAAAAATTTGTAAAAAATTTAAAGTAAAATTTTTAATTAATGATGATCCTTATTTAGCTAAAAGATTAAATGCTGATGGATGTCATCTTGGTCAAAAAGATACAGATATTTTATCTGCAAGACAAATTTTAGGTAAAAAAATAATTGGTATTACTTGTCACAACTCAATCAAATTAGCAAAAACTGCAATTAAGCATAATCCAAATTATATTGCTTTTGGAGCATTCTATTCTTCAAAAACAAAAAAAGTTAAATATAAAGCAAAATTATCAATATTAAAAAAAATCAAAAAATACTCAAAAATACCAATTGTAGCTATAGGTGGTATAAATGATAAAAACTATAAAAAACTTTTGTTGAACAAGGCAAATTTTTTAGCTATTTCAGGCTACATTTGGAGTAATAAAAAATTAAAACCGATAGATGCAATTAAAAAATTAAAATGAAAATAAACGCAGGTGAAATTAGGGTTGGAATGTTGCTTGAACATAAAAATGATTTATGGGAAGTCTTAAAATCTCAACATGTAAAACCTGGAAAAGGTGGGGCTTTTGCACAAGTGGAAATGAAAAGTGTAAATAAAAACACTAAGTTAAATGAAAGATTTAGATCTAATGAAACTGTAGAAAAAGCATCTTTAGATGAGATAAATTTTAATTATCTATATGAAGATGAAAATAAATATTTTTTTATGAATCCAAAAACTTTTAATCAAATTGAGATCAAGAAAGAAATTTTAGGAAATAAAGGAAAATTATTGATGGAAAATCTTGAAGTCTTGGTAAGTTTTTATAATGATGTGCCAATTTCAGTTGATTTGCCAAAACAAGTAAATTGTAGAATTAAGACTACGGATGTTGCTTTGAAAGGTCAAACTGTTTCCTCGTCATATAAACCTGCTACTTTGGATAATGGCCTAAGTATTCAAGTGCCACCTTTTATTGAATCCGGAGATGTTGTGATTATTGACACAAGATCTCTAGAATATGTAAAAAAAGTTTAATTTAATGAACTCAATTTCAGCAAACTTAAATATTATGATTAAAGCAAGTAACAAAGCATCAAAAACACTAATTAGAGATTTTGGAGAAATAGAAAAATTACAAGTCTCTAAAAAAGGACCAAAAGATTTTGTTACAAATTCTGACCTAAAGACTGAAAAAATTATTATAGATGAATTAATAAAAGCTAGACCAAATTACTCTATTTTAAGTGAGGAAAATGGTTACAGCGAAAATAAAGATTTAAAAAATACTTGGATCATAGACCCAATTGATGGCACTGTAAATTTTTTACATGGAATACCTCATTTTGCTATTTCGATAGCCTTAAAAACGAACAATGAAATAGTTTCAGGTTTAATCTATGATCCAATAAAAGATGAAATGTTTTTTGCAGAAAAGAATAACGGAGCATATTTAAATAACCGTAGAATCAGGGTCTCAAATAAAAATAATTTAGATGAATGTTTATTTGTTACAGGAGGAAAATTAAAAAATGAACCAGATATTACAATAAGAAAATCAGGTTGTGCTGCTTTAGATATGGCTTATATTGCTTCAGGCAGATATGATGGTTACTTTCAAGATGGATTAAATTTATGGGATATCGCTGCCGGCATTATTCTCGTAAAAGAGGCTGGTGGTATAATTAGTGATATAAACTTAAACAACAATGAGAATATAAAAGTAATTGCTTCCAACTCAAATATAGGCTCAAAATTAAGGAAAAAATTAGATAACTTTTAATTGTTTTAAAAAAATCTTTTGTTATAAGTCTCGAAATGAAAAAAAACATACACCCTAATTACCACAATATAAAAGTTGAAATGACTGATGGAACTCAATTTGAAACAAAATCAACCTGGGGTACAGAGGGAGATTTACTCAAACTAGAAATTGATCCAAAATCTCATTCTGCGTGGACAGGTGGAAAACAAAAATTAATGGATAAGGGTAGAATAAGTAAATTTAATAAAAAATTTCAAAATTTTAAATCAGAAAAAAAAAGTTAAATGTCAAATGCTCCTTTAATGCCAATGGCAACAGCTGTATGGCTAGTAGAAAATACAACCTTAACATTCAAACAAATTGCTGAGTTTTGTAAACTTCACGAGGTAGAAGTTCAAGGTATTGCTGATGGAGAAGTAGCAAAAGGAATTAAGGCCTATAACCCAATCATATCTGGTCAACTTTCTAGAGAGGAAATTGAACTCTCATCTAAAAATAAAGACAGACCACTTGAATTAAAAAGTACAGATATTGAAATATCCAATTCAGAAACAAAAGTAAAAAAATATATACCATTATCAAAAAGACAAGATAAACCGGACTCTGCTCTCTGGTTGATTAAACAACACAATATTTTAAAAGACTCACAAATAGCGAGACTTGTTGGAATTACAAAGAATTCGGTTTCTGCAATAAGAAATAAAAGTTACTGGAATTACAATAATTTAAGTCCTAAAGATCCAGTCGCACTCAATTTATTTTCTCAAAAAGATTTAATTGATGCGATAGAAAAAGCTGAGAGAAGGATCAAAAGAGAGCAGAAACAAAAAGAAAAAATTAAACAAGTTTGAAATGAATAAAATAAATAGACATAAAATTATAAAAATGTTAGTTAATCGTTTTTTTGGAGGTGTTTATTAAAATAGAAGTAAAAGATAATAACGTAGAACAAGCTCTTAGAGTTTTAAAGAGAAAACTTCAAAGAGATGGTTTTTTTAAGGTAATAAAACTAAAAAATACTTATGAAAAACCTTCAGAAAAGAAGAAAAGAATTCTTCAAGAAAATATCAAGCGGGTAAAAAAATTAAATAAACTTAAAAATAGAATTTAATTATACCGCGGGGTGGAGCAGTCTGGTAGCTCGTCAGGCTCATAACCTGAAGGTCGGCGGTTCAAATCCGTCCCCCGCAACCAAAAATGGAAAATAATAAGTTTTATCTCAACCAAGAAAAAATCTCTTATGGTTTAACTTTAATTTTTGGTTTTTATACTTTTTTATTCATTCAGGATCCAAATGAGAGTTTTTTTGTAAATTATGATCAAGAATTTTGGAATACTTATAATGCTATTTTAATTTATTCTGGAATTGAACAAGAACTCTACAATGACCCTGGTCATCTTTCATATTTACTTTTTGCCATATACTTAGAAATAATAAATTTATTCAATATAATTGATGTTCCTAAAATTTCTGAATTAAACAAAACAGCTCAAGTAAGTAAAAAAATTCAAAACTTGATTTTTCATGCAAGAGTTTTTGGGTTTTTTGTAAACATTATTCTAACATTTTTAATTATAAGACTTTTTAAAAAATTTAAATCAAACTATTTAATTTTATTTACAATTATTCTTTTAACTTCTAACGGTTTTTTAACTCATGTTTCTCAATATAGGGTGGAGAGTATGACTTTACTGTTCATGATTGTTGCATTATTAATTTTGATCAGTTTAATTGAAAAAAAAGATAAAATTTATTCAAAATTATTTTTTTTTAATTTTTTCATTATCCTGTCAATAATAAATAAAGTACAAATAATATTCTATTTACCTTTTTATTTACTTATACTATTGCACTACAACAGTTTTAACTTTAATCTTTTAAATAATTTTAAATTCTTAATAAATAATAAAAAGGAATCATTTTTATTTTTTCTATCAACCTTTGTAATAATTTTTTTTATCGTTTTAAGAAGTGAACAAATTCACTCAATTATATATCTAACTACAATATATCTAATCTTTCTTTTGAGCTTTTTGTGTATAATAAATTTTAATAATTACAAAAATTTGACATATCTTTTTAATCCAATTTTATTAGTTGCCTTTTTTATAATCTATTTGATAGTAGTTAATATTTCTCTAGGTGGTGAAAGAACTTTTTGGGTCTTTTTTAAGATTTCAAAAATAAGAGGTTATCTTGGAGAAACAAAGCTTTTACAATCTTATGATACAGTCCTATGGATTAAACAATTTATTGAATTTGGAATAGTGAATTTAAAAAACCTTTTATTCAAATTCCTAGAATTTAATAAAGAAAATATCATTATCTTAACTGTTTTACTTCTTACAATTATTTCAAATAATTTTAAAAAATTTTATTATTTAAATTTGTTTACAATTTTATATTTAATTATCAAATTTATTACCTTGTTTAGATCAGATGCTTTTTATTATCAAATTTATTTTGATTGGTTAATTATTTTAGGACTATTAATTTTTTTTAATAATTTTGAATTAAAAAAAATATTTAAATATTCATTTTTATTTTTTATTATAATTTTAAATTTATATAATAATTTCAATATTCAAAATTTTGATAATATTAATAGTGGATCTTATAAAAAGGAAGTATATTGCTCAGAAGATCAAATCTATCAAGAGATGGGTATTTGGAATTACTTTACGAAAAGAATCGATAAAAATACAATTTTAATTTTATGTGATAATTAAGTCTTTAAGATTTTAAAGATTTTTGGTGATATCCTCTGTCATTTTTTTTGCATCAGCAAATAGCATTAATGTATTTTCTTTATAAAAAAGATCATTATCAATTCCTGCATAGCCAGGTGACAAACTTCTTTTAACAAATAAAACTGATTTACATTTTTCTACATCCAAAACAGGCATACCATAGATCGGGCTTTGAGGGTCTGTTTTTGCGACAGGATTTGTTACATCGTTAGCACCAATAACAAATGCAACATCAGCATTAGCAAAGTCATTATTAATTTCCTCTAATTCAAATACCTCATCATAGGGAACATTTGCTTCAGCTAAAAGTACATTCATGTGACCCGGCATCCGACCTGCTACCGGATGAATAGCGTACGAAACCTTTATTCCATTTTTCTTAAGTGTATCAACCATTTCTCTTAATGCATGTTGGGCTTGAGCAACTGCCATTCCATAACCTGGAACGATGATTACTGAAGAAGCATTTTTCATTAAAAAAGCAGCATCATCTGCGTTACCACTTTTTACAGGTCTTTGTTCCTTATTTTGATTTGTTGATATTTGATCAGTTCCACCAAAACCACCTAGAATTACATTAAAAAATGATCTATTCATCCCCTTACACATTATATAAGACAGTATGGCGCCTGATGATCCAACTAAAGCTCCGGTAATTATCAAAGCTGTGTTCTCTAGTGTAAAACCAATTCCAGCTGCAGCCCAACCAGAATAAGAATTCAGCATTGAAATTACTACTGGCATATCTGCTCCTCCGATGGGAATAATGATTAAAAATCCAATTAAAAAAGAGATAGCAATCAAAATCCAAAATAAATTAGATGACTGTGTTGAACATAATAAATAAGTTAAAACTATTATCGATATTAAAATTAATGCATTTAATAAGTGTTGTCCTTTAAAAGTAATTGGAGCACCTGACATTATCCCTTGAAGTTTAAGAAAAGCAATTACTGAACCTGAAAATGTTATAGCCCCTACTGCAGCACCTATAGACATCTCAATTAAACTTGCAAGTTTTATGTTCCCCGGTGATCCTAAATTAAAGGCTCCAGGATTTATAAATGCTGCAATCGCAACAAATACTGCTGCTAATCCTACCAAACTATGAAATCCAGCAACAAGTTCTGGCATTGCTGTCATAGGAATTTTATAGGCAATAAATGCTCCAATCGCACCACCAATTAATAAAATTACTATCACATATATAAAACCACTTGAAAAATTTCCCACAGAAAGGAAAGTTACTGATATTGCAATTATCATACCAATAATACCAAATAAATTTCCTTGCCTTGATGTTTCCGGAGAAGACAGTCCACGAAGTGCCAATATGAATAAAACACCTGAAATCAAATAAAAAACTGCAGATAAATTTGCTGACATTATTTTTTATCCTTTTTTTTCTTTTTATACATTGCAAGCATTCTCTGGGTTACTAAGAACCCACCAAAAATATTTATAGCTGCCAACATAATTGCAAAAAACCCAAAAAGGCTTGAAGATGTAAAAACTTCACCATTAATATTTGCCAATGCTGCTATTATAGCTCCAACAATTATTACAGATGAAATTGCGTTAGTGACAGACATTAAAGGTGTATGTAAAGAAGGAGTAACACTCCATACTACATAATAACCAACAAAAATTGAAAGTATAAATATACTTAACCTAAAGATAAAAGGATCTATTTCCATAATTATTTTAATAAAGTTTTTTCAATTATTTCATCCTCTAAATTTATATTTATCTTTTTGTTTTTTTTATCATATAAATTCATGACAAAATTATACATATTTTTAGCATATAAATTTGACGCCGATGTTGGTAATTTATTTAAAATGTTTGACTCACCCATTATTTTAACCCCTTCATTTATTATAACTTCATCTACTTTAGTCAATTCTGAATTTCCTCCCTGTATCGCAGCTAAATCGTAAATTACTGAGCCAGGTTGCATATTTTTTATCATTTCTTGTTTTATAATAATTGGAGCTTTCTTACCGGGAATTAAAGCTGTACAAATTACAATATCAATTTTCTTTAATGTATCAGCTAGCAACATTTCTTGTTTTTTTTTAAATTCTTCTGATGTTTCTTTTGCATAACCACCTTCAGTTTCGAGATTTTCTGAACCTTCAACTGTTAAAAACTTCCCTCCTAAACTTTCAACTTGTTCTTTTGAAGCTAATCTAACATCTGTTGCAAAAACAATGGCACCCATTCTTTTAGCAGTTGCTATCGCTTGTAAACCGGCCACCCCTGCTCCTACTATTAAAACTTTTGCTGCTGGAACAGTTCCAGCTGCCGTCATCATCATTGGAATTGCTTTTTCAAAGTTTGAAAAAGCTTCAATTACAGCTTTATATCCAGCTAAGTTTGCTTGGGATGATAAAACATCCATTGACTGTGCTCGTGTAATTCTTGGTAATAATTCTAAGGAAAAATTCTTAACTTTTTTTTTTATTAAATCATTTATTTTTTCTTTGTTATTAAATGGATTTAATACTCCTATCAAATTTTGGTTATCCTTTAAACTTTTTAGTTTTTCGTCTGATGGTAATCCTAGTTGAACTAAAATATCTGAATCTTGGATTATTTTATTTTCATCATTAATTATATTTGCACCTAATTCTTTATATTCATTATCGCTAAACCCTAAATGATCACCATAATTTTTACTAATTAAAACCTCAAAACCTTCAGATAAATATTTTTTTGTAGTCTCTGGAGTAATTGCTACTCTTTTTTCAATATTTTTATTTTCAGAAATTGAAGCTATTTTCATAAAAAATTTATAGTAAAAAAATTGCCATTAAAACTAATACCAAAATTACAGCAATAGTCCCCCATGTTACAAACTTGGTAAAATTATTCCATATTTTTTTATGGTTTTCATTATCCATAAAAACTATTTCTGTCTTGCTTTAAATTTTGGGTTAGTTTTATTAATGATATAAACTCTACCTCTTCTTCTTACTAATTTAGAGTTTAAGTCTCTTTTTTTAATTGATTTAAGTGAACTTTTAATTTTCATAAATTTAGCCTTTAATAAACGAAGAAATATAATCTTTCAAATTTATTTTTCCAAATCTACGAAATACCTTATTATTTAAAGAAATTTTTGTTAATGCAGAGGCATATCTTTCACCTGGTCTTCTTTTTAAGTAAACTATTTTAGTTTTAAACATTTTAGCAACATTTATTACAGAATATGATTTTCTATGTGAAATTGAATAATGTGCACATTTATTTTTTTTCCATGCTTCAAAACAAACATTTACTGTATCTTGAATATGTGTGAATCTTCTTGTTTGAGTTCCAGGCCTTACAACAGTAAGTGGTTTTTTATTTTTAAATTTATCCTCAAAAATACCAATCACAGTAGCCATTGATCCTCTTTTTATATGCCCAGGTCCATAAACATTGTAAAAATAAATAACTTCAAATTTAAATTTAAACCATTTTTTTAAATTTTCTAATAATTCTAAATTTTTAGATTTAGTAAATGCATATGGTGACAAATCTTTATCTTTACCTTTATTTCCTAAAGTTGCTGACGTTGCAGAATAAACCAATTTTATTTTGTTATGTAAACAAAACTTAAACACTGCATTAGAACCTAGTGAATTTGACTCATAACATTCTTCAAATTTTTTGAAACTCTGAAATATTCTTGAAAATTCTCCAAAATGAAAAATTGAATGAATCTCTTTTTTATATTTTAATAATATTTTTTCAATATTGAGCGTATTTCCAAAAATATATTTTACTCTTTTGTTTATAATATGATTTTTTTTTGAGCCAGCAGAATAATTATCTAAACTTATAATTTTTTTTTTTGTTTTTTTTAAAAGTAGATTAATTAAGTTAGAACCTACAAAACCTGCTCCACCAGTTACAATTATTAGATTTTTCATTTTAGAATTATGCCTGGCAACGACCTACTCTTCCATATCTTAAGATAAAGTACCATCGGCGCAGAAAGGCTTGACTTCCGAGTTCGGAATGGGATCGGGTATAACCCTTTCGCAATAATCACCAGGCGAGACACTTATAGTTACTTTTGTGAAAAACGCAATTAAATATTTTAAAAAAGATCTGTCTAGTATGATAAATTTATGTCAATTTTTAAATAAAAGAAATATTAATGAATATTATTTAAATTATTAAGCAGAAATGAAAAAAACCAAAACGGCTTTTGTTACATTTTTTCCTATTAAGCCGGATACAATGGGGTCCTCAGCAGTTGTTAATAGTAGATTTATTTGTTGGCCAAACTATAAAAAAATTTTTCACTTATCACATTTGAACAAAATAAATAATAATAAAATTGAAACAATAAACATAAAAAAAGAGACACCAATCAATAAAATATTAAAACTGCCAGAGGTAATTTTTAAAATACAGAGATATCTAAAAAATACAAAAAAAAAAACTATAGTAATTGAAGGTGCAAGTTGGATATTTTATAGTTTTGTGGTCTTAAGTTACTTTAAAATTTTTAATTCTAAAGTAAAAGTTATTTATATTTCACATTCTGTTGAGGCTGAAATAAGAAAAAAATACTCGAATTTTATTATTTATTTCTTAACCAGATATCTTGAAGGACTGGTGTTTAAATATTCAGATATAGCTACATCCGTATCTCTTAGAGAAAAAAGAATGATTAAATCTCTTTATAATATAAATACTATTTTATTACCTAATGGAATTTCTTTAAAAAAATTCAAATTAAAAAATAAGTTAAAAATGAATTATATAATTTATACCGGTTCATACTCATATAAGCCAAATAAAGATGCGATTAATTATCTAAATGATATTATTATGCCTCAACTTATAAAAAAGATTCCAAATCTTAAACTTGTTTTAACTGGAGGTGGGTTTAGTAAAAAATTCCCATGGATAATTAATAAAGGAGTAGTTTCAAAAGATTTATTAAATAATCTAATTTTTTTTTCAAAATGTTTATGTGTACCTCTAAAATTTGGGTCAGGCACTAGAATAAAGATTATCGAAGCATTATGTTTGGGAGCTGTAGTAATTTCTACTAAAAAAGGAATTGAAGGTATTAAACTAAAATCTACAAATCCTCCCTTCATAGAAGAAAATAAATCAAAATTTATTAAAAAAATTTTGCAAGTAATAAAAGAAAATAAAAAAATAAAGAGTAAATCTATTAATCTTAAAAAATACTATATAAAAAAATATTCTATGAAAAATATATTATATGAATTTATAAAAAAAAATGAGATTTAGAAATTTAATTACAAGCAGCACTGTTCTTTCAGCCCCAGGTATAATTTCAATATTTATATCTCTTTTATCAATACCTATTCATTTAAATCAAGCAGGACCAGAAAATTATGGAAATTATATTATTTTCCATTTTATATTAATGTTTTCTGTTAATCTTAACTTTGGCATAGGAAAATCTACTGTAATAAGTATTAATAATATTCCAAATAAAAAAAAAGAAATTAGTTTTAAAGCGTTAATTTACACAACAAATATATCTCTTATAATTTTAATTTTGATTATTTTTTTATATCTTTTTAAAAAATATTTGATCTTTGATTATTCAGAATTTTATAAATTTACTTTATACTTATTATTTGGATCGATAATTTCAATTTTCTTCATTTCTTTAGAGGGAATCCTGCAAGGAAATAGAAAATTTAAATTATTAAGTTTTTTTAATTTATTTTTTTATAGCTTTAGTCTTTCTATTCCATCTATCTTATTAATATATAAAAATTTCAATTTAGAAAATTTAATTTTTATTTCAATTTTGATTAAACTTATTTCAACATTAATGATGATGATTATCGTGAAATATTACAATTTAATCAAAAAATCAGATAATAGAATTTTAGCTAATAATTTAAAAAAAAATGCAAGATGGATTACGCTAAATAGTTTACTAATTCAATTATACGATTTATTTGACAAATATTTAATAAAAATTTTTTTAGGACCTATAGCTGTTGCAACTTATTCAATACCTCAGCAATTAACAGGAAAGTTAAGTATAATTTCAAAAAGTTTTAGTGCTTTTCTTTTACCAAATTTATCAAAAAAAAAAATTGATAATTTAAGTTTTAATTTCTCTTTACAAATATTTATCAAATTTATTCCGATAGTAATTTTTTTGATGATTCCAATCTACCCTATCTTACTTAAATTTTGGTTAGGGGCTTCTTATAACGATACTATTCTTAATTTAACCAAGATTTTTTCTTTAAGTGTTATCTATTCTTGCGCATCACATATCTTAATAACCAAATTTGAAGCTACGAAAACATTAAATAGAAATTTAAAAATTGAATTTTTTTTAATGCCATTTTTCTTAATCACACTATATTTTTTAACTAGTGAAAATTTTTCTTTATTATTAATAGGTAACTTGATTTTAATCAAAGAACTAATCTTACTATTCTTGAGATTAAAACTTTTGAATTTGAAAATTCAACGAAATAACTCTCTTTTTCTTTATCCAATATATTTTCTAATTATGCTCTTATTATCATTCTATAACTATTATTTATATTATTTGATGTTATTACCTTTAATATTAAATTTATTTAGAAATAATGATTAGTAATATATTAAGAAAAATACTAAGCTATTTAAGCGCTTGGTATCCAAACAAAAAAATATCAATAAAAAAAGATTTAAAATTAAAAAAATTAATTTATAAAAGATTAACAAAAATTAATTTTGACAAAAAAAATCTAAAGAAAACTCATATAGAATTTAATAAAAAAATTCATACTTTACTTAAAAATAAAAATACTAAAAATTTTCTTAGATATAATTTTATTCAAAAAATGTTTTTTTTACACAATAGACTTTTTATATACCAAGAACTCAAAGAAATTAAAAAATCGAAAAATTGGAAATATTTCAAATATTTAATTAAAGAAGATCATATCGGAAATCCAATAAGATACTTTTTATATTTAGAGAGCTCAGGAAATAGAATTAACCATGGATATCATCTTTATATCCTAGAAAAAGAATTAAATATTTATATAAAAAAAGAAATAAAAAGTGTTTTTGAATTTGGTGGAGGCTATGGGTGTATGGCAAGAATTTTTTCTAAAATTAATAAGAGAATAAAATTCACCTGTTTTGATACAAATTTTGTAAATCTCTTACAGTTTTATTATTTAAAACATAATAAACTTAATGTAGGATTCTCAAAAAGAAATAATTTCTTCCTTACATCAGATGTTAATGATTTAACAAATAAGTATGATCTATTTTTGGCAAACTGGTCACTTTCAGAAACCCCTATTAATTATAGAAAAAAATTTTTAATTAAAATAAAAAATAGTAAATATATATTTATAAGTTTTCAGGAAAAATTTGAAAACTTAAACAATTTGGAATATTTCAAAGATATAAGTAAATTATTGTCTAAAAAATTTAAAATAAAAATTATTAAAAATCAGTTTTATCATGGCAATTGGTTTAATAAACAAAACCATTATTTTTTAATAGGAAAAAAATTATAATTTGATTTCTGGCAAATCAATTATGTTCAGGTCAATATATGAATAAATAAACTTAATAAGTTTTACAAATTCTGCGAATAAAGAACTTTTAAAAATACCATTAGGTTTTCCTTCAAGCCTAAAACCAGCTACTTGATCTAACTTCCAAAGAAATACATAAAAAAATATAAAAATAAATACAGCATATTTTTTAAATAGATTTTTTAAAATAAGATTAATTTCTTTTTTAAATTCTAAAATATTTATTTTTAAAATGGAAAAAAATGTAACTAAATAAAAGGATAAAAAAGCTAAATTCCTCCCATGATCACTAGTTAAAATTATAGGAATTAAAACGGGTAGGAAGTAAAGCAAATACTTTTTTTGATGTTTAGATTGAAAAAATATTATTTTTTTTTCTATTAAATATTGAAATAAGATTAAAAAAATCAAAAAACTTAATATAAAACTTAAAAATAAACTGATAAAATCTTGATAGGAAAAATAATAAAAATGCCATTTATAAAATCCTCCAACATAGCTATATAAACCACCACCTAAATATGGATTTAATTCTACATTAAATATATTTAAGATTTGGCTTAAGTTTTCAAATTGAGATTGATTTCCAAAAAATAAAATTACTAATAAAATTGAAATTAAAAGTGGTGAATATATTAAAATAACTTCCTTAATTTCTTTTCCATTTTTAGCAATGCCAATAGAAATTAAAATATGTAAGCTTAAAGAAAAAACTTGATACTCATGAGTCAAAACCACAAAAAATAAAATTGGGATTATAACAAATTTTAGATATTTTAAATATTCACTCTTATTCTTTTTTAAAACATTAAATTTATAAAAAATAAATGCATGTAATAAAAAAACTAATTTAATAATCGCATCTTTTAAGAAAAATAAATCTGGATTGTAAATATGAAATAAAAGAAGTGATGGTGAAAAAAAAATGAAGATAAAAAAAACTCTAGATACAATAAATTTTTTAAATAGATTAAAAAATAGAATGATTTGAAAAAAATAGATTATCAAAAATAAAAAACTAAAAAAAACTCTTGGTTCTACAAAAAAAATTTCATTAAGTTGCCAAGCAATTTCACCTAAAAGACCTCTTCTAATGAAACCTGCTTGGTAATTAACAAATAATTCATTAAAAGCATAAATATTTGTATCAGAATTTTCTACTAAGTTTATATAAAAATAAATAAAGTTAATGATTAAAAAAAAAATAAAAGTTATTCGTAAAACATAATAATCTATTTTTTTTTGATTAAAAAAATTTTTCACAGATTAGTTTTTAAAATAATAATAAATAATTTTTTCTATTCCTTCTTCAATACTATACTTTGGTTTCCAAAATTTTAAAAAGAATTTATTAGGAATATTATTTCTATTATTTTGTAAATCATCTTTTTTTTTTGATGAACTTATAGATATTCTAATTTTCTTTTTTAATAATATTTTTCTTATGGTTTTAGCTATATCAATAATTTTAATTCTTTTACCAGTTGTAAGATGTAACTCTTTTTTTTTTTTTGAAAAAAAATTAAATTTTCTCATTATTATATAAAGTCCTTCTGAACAATCATCTGCATACAAAAATTCTCTACTTTCTCTTCCACTTGTAAGCATGTTTATATGTTTATTCTTTAAGGCTTTTAAAACAAAATCAGTTACTACATGAGATTTTTTTATATCTCTTTCAATTCCATAAACGTTCCAAAATTTTACATAAATTGCATTTAATGATTTTGTAACTTCTTCTCCCAGTCTTTTTAATGTACCATAAGGTGAAAAATCCATATTAGACATTTGACTACTAGCAAAAATAAATTTTTTTCTATGTTTTTTTAATAACCTAAAAGCATTACTTAAAATTAGTAAATTATTCATCAAAAAATCATATGTTGATTGATATTTTTTTAAATATCTGGAGCCACCAACATCAAAAGCTAAAAAAAAAACAAAGTCACTTTTTTTTATGCATTTTTCTAAATTGTTATTATTAAAATTTCTAATATCAAATTTATTTCCCTGAACTAAATCAAACTCTATTATTTTAAAATTTTTTTTTTTCTTCAAAAAATCGACTAGATGGCTTCCAATTTGTCCTTTTGATCCTAAAATTAAAATTTTTTTTTTCATTTAATAAATATTTTAATTTTTTTTAAAAAAATTGAATATTTTTTTAAATAAATTATATGGGTAAAAAATTAAATATGACAATAATAAATTGAAATTTAAATCTCTAAATCTAAAAAATTTAAAAATAAGATAATAATAAGACCCGTATGCATATAATTTACTCAAATTATTATATCTTAAAAAATCAACTAGATAACCTTGATTTTCTTTCCAAGATTTTATTTGCCAACTTCTATCTTCTGTGAAAGCTTCAAAATCATTATCAAATTTAATTACATTGCAATGTTTAAATAAATTTATAATTTTTAAACCCAAAGCTTCACTTGCAGCTATATAAAAATTTTCATTTATACCCCAATCATATTGTTTGTAAGGTTTAATAATTTCTTGGAATTTACCAACTTTTTCTTTTGATATCTTAAAAACGATTAGATCTATTCCATAGTGTGGCCAAAAATTATTTTTAACAATACCATTAGTAATATGTGTATTAGGATAAATCAAAGCACAAAAGTTTTTTTCATTTATTTTAGATAAAATTTGAAACAAATTATTTGGAACTATTATATCTGCTGTTGAATAGATCAGATAATCAAAGTTATCATTAATCAAAAATTGACTTAATGCATTGTCTAACATCAATTTATTCGAATATTTCTTATTATTTGGCAATTTATCTTTAGTAATATTAATGTAAAAATTTTTAATATTTTTGTTATCAATAAATTTTTTTACATTTTGTTCATCAAATTGAGTAAGGCTAAAAGTTATATCTGCATCTAAACTTTTGACAGAGTCAACAAAAATACTTTGATATGTGTCATTAATTTTTGATTTTCCTATTGGCCTGAAGGATACTAGCCACAGCGCTTTCATAATTTATTTAGTCACTTTTATTTTCAATATTACTTTTACAAAATTTTTCTATATTTGATCCACTAAAAATTTGTTTTTCAATCCAAGAATATGTTTTTTTGAGACCATCTTTTAGAGTAAATTTGGGTTTCCAGCCAATTTTTTTATTCACATATGAATTATCACTTGATCTTCCTCTCACACCTTTGGGTTTATCCAACTGATAGTTTTTTTCAACTTTATAGTCTGCAATGTCTTCAATAATTTTTATCATTTCGTTAATTGATACCTGTTCCTCACTTCCTATATTGAAAACATCTTGTTTATCGCTGTTAAAAACTTCTAAAGTACCTTTTATACAATCATCTATATACAAAAAACTTCTAGTTTGTTCACCATCACCCCAAACATTAATTATTTTTTCTTTATTTTTTTTAGCTAAAATGATTTTTCTACACAAAGCAGCTGGTGCTTTTTCTCTACCACCATCAAATGTGCCAACTGGTCCATATATATTATGATATCTTACCACCCGAGTTTCTAACCCAAAATCTTCTGAAAAATGTCTGCACATTCTCTCACTAAATAGTTTTTCCCATCCATATCCATCTTCTGGATCAGCAGGGTACGCATCTTGCTCTTTAAGGCCTTTAACAAATGATTTGTCTTGTTTACTTGAATTATATACACAAGCACTTGAGGAAAAAAAAAATTTTTTACAATTATTTTTAACCGCAGCCCTTAACAAGTTTGTGTTAACTAATACTGAAAGCATACACTCAGCTTTATTATTCTCAATAAATCCCATTCCACCCATGTTGCAAGCGAAATTAAAAATATAATCTATTCCCTTGGTAACTTTTAAAGCATTTTCATAGTCCTTGAGATCTAGACTGTAATTTTTAGATTTTTCAAAATTTTGAAACCAATATTCAATAGGTTTAATATCAACACATGTAAGTTTAATATCATTGTTTTGTTCTTTTAAAAATTTAGAGGCTAAATGCCCACCTATGAAGCCACCAGCACCACATATTAATATTTTTACCATAATCAGTTATTATCTTAAAAATAAAAAATTAATAGTAAAAATTTTTAAAATGAATAAATTCAAAATTATTAAATTATTCAATATAAATAGATTATAACAATGAATCAATTAAGTTACTTTTTTAAAGAGAAAACTGAGCTAATTGATAAAATATTGATCGTAAATATCTCTCTAATACCATTGTCACTTGCAATAAGTATTTTTTTTGCAGATCTTTTAGCATCTGTTTGTAGTCTAATTTTAATTTATTTTTTTTTGTCAAGAAAAAATTTGGATATATTTAGATTAGTTAAGAAAGAAATTATCTTTTTTTCACTATTTTATATAATTATTTTAATAAGTTTAATTTTATCAAAATACAAAGATATATCATTTCTAGCCTCTTTTTTTTATTTTAGATATTTTTTTTTAACATTAACAATTTTTTATTTATTAAAAAAATATGATTTCTATTTTAAAATATTTTTTTACTCAGTGATGATATCTTTTGGCTTAGTATTATTTGACTCATATTTTCAGCACATAATTGGATATAATTTATTTGGATACCCCAAAGAAGGGGTATTGGAAAAAGACTCTTTTATATATTTGACAAGTTTCTTCTTTGAAGAAAAAAAACTTGGAAGCTATCTTGTACGATTTTTACCATTAATATTAAGTTTAGTAATTTTTTTTAAACCCAAAGGATCAATTTATTTTGAATTTTTTATTTTGATTATTTCAGGTATTATAATATTTTTTTCATCTGAAA